>DATFQX010000435.1:0-2320 GCA_035263865.1 Xanthobacteraceae bacterium | reverse complement strand
CTGTTGAGCAATGCCTTCAAGTTCACCAAGGAGGGCGAGGTCACGCTGCGGGCGCGCAGGGTGGCAGACGGACGCGACTGGATCGAGCTTGCCGTGGCCGACACCGGGATCGGCATGACAGCGGAGCAGCAGGCCAAGCTGTTCGAGGAGTTCACTCAGGCCGATGCCACGACTGCACAGCGTTTCGGGGGCACGGGACTCGGCCTTGCCCTCTCGCGCAAGCTCGCGCGCATGATGGGCGGCGATGTGACCGTGACGAGCGAGCCGGGCAAAGGCTCAGTGTTCACGGTGCGCCTGCCCGGAAGCGCCGACGGCTAACCAACGACGTTCAAAATGCTGCTGAGACCGGTGCGAATTTGCTGCACCGCGTTAGGTCGCTAATGGCACGTGGCGACATTTGGCTGCGACCCACGGACTGGGGCGCTATTTGAGGTGAAGCGGACATGCCGCGAGCGTGGGGGCCACACCGATGCGACGCTCATGACCCAGACCCAAAATGGGCAGGCCGCTTTTGCCGCGATGCACGGGCCCCGACCTGCTATACTTCTTCCGTGCTGCTTGGCCCTGGGGAAGTGCATGAGGCGGCGGGAATTCATCGCACTTATCGGCAGCGGTGTAGCCGCGTGGCCACTTGCAGCGCGCGCGCAGCAGGGGGGGAGCCGACCATCGGGTACTTGGGGGCCACAACTCCTTCGGCCGAAAGCCAGCGGGTCGCCGCTCTTGTGCAGCGGCTGCGCGCGTTCGGCTGGATCGAAAGTCGCAATCTTACGATTGAATATCGGTATGCGGAGGGCCGCAGCGAGCGCTATGCCCAACTCGCGGCTGAGTTCGTTCGGCTCAACGTCGACGTTATCATCACCTCTGGAACGCCCGCCGTTGCGGCGACAAGGCAGGCCACAGCGGTGATCCCGATCGTTTTTGCTGCGGCGGGAGACCCCATCGGTAGCGGCCTGGTCGCGAGTCTGCCGCGACCGGGCGGTAACGTCACGGGACTATCGCTCCAGAAAACGGATGTCGCTGATAAGCGTCTCGAACTCTTGCGCGAAGTTGTTCCGGGTCTTCGCGGTTTGGAGATGCGCGAGGTAGAGGCAACGGCGCGCAGGTTTGGCCATGAGGTCGCCACGTTCGAAATCCGCGGAGGATATTGTTCCCACCTTCGAGGCCCTCAAGGGTGGGGCGGATGCACTTTACGTTTGCGGCGATCCGCTTGTAGACACCAACCGGATTCGCATCATTACCTTGGCGCTTGGTGCGCGACTTCCATCAATGTCCGATTTCCCGGAATACGTGGAAGCGGGAGGTCTGATGTCCTATGGACCGAATTTCCCGGACTTATTCCGTCGTGCCGCCGGCTATGTCGACAAGATTCTGCGTGGGGCAAAGCCATCCGACATCCCGGTCGAGCAGCCGACCAAATTCGATCTTGTCATCGACCTGATTACGGCCAAGGCGCTTGGGCTCAACGTCTCGCCGACACTGCTCGCACGAACCGATAAGGTGATCGAATGAATCGGCGCGCGCTTATGTCGCTGCTTGGTGGCGCGGCAACGTGGCCGCTCGCGGCGCGCGCGCAGCAACCCGGAAGGCGCATCGGAATCCTTATGAGCTTGGCTGCCGACGATTGGCAAGGACAGGCTCGCCTTGCGGTGTTCATCCAGCGTCTGCGCGAATTGGGCTGGACCGAAGGCCACAACGTGCGCATCGAAACTCGTTGGGCCGCCGGACTGACTGAGCGCGGAGAACGCAACGCGCGTCGACTCGGTGAGCGCCTGGAAGGCCTCACGTTCGCCATTCACCGGCCCACTGACGCGCGCCGCCCGCACATGCGAGCTGGCGGGTTTCGCCAATGAACATACTGGTCGTCGACGTGGGCGGGACCAACGTGAAGATCCTCGCCACCGGTCAGAAGGAGGTGCGGAAGTTCCCTTCGGGATTGAAGCTGACCGCACGACAGATGGTCTTGCAAGTGAAGAAATTCACCGGCGACTGGAAGTACGACGCGGTGTCGATCGGCTATCCGGGCCCGGTCCTCCGCAACCGGCCGGCTGCGGAACCGCACAATCTGGGACGCGGCTGGATGGGGTTCGACTTTGAAGCGGCGTTCAAGCGGCCCGTTAAGGTCATGAATGATGCGGCCATGCAGGCGCTCGGCAGCTACAGAACTGGAAAGATGTTGTTCCTCGGGCTAGGGACTGGGCTCGGCTCGACGCTGATCCTGGATGGTATCGTGGGGCCCATGGAGCTCGGTCACCTTCCGTACAAGAAGGGCACCTACGAGGACTACGTGGGTGACCGCGGGTTGCAGCAGCGGGGCAAGAAG
>DATFQX010000434.1:0-2605 GCA_035263865.1 Xanthobacteraceae bacterium | reverse complement strand
TTCGGCCCGATGGGATTCGGCGTCGCCGGCGTCTTGGGCGCCCAGTTCGCCGCACCCGAGCGGCCCTGCGTTTCGGTGTGCGGCGACGGCGCCTTCTTCATGCATGCGAGTGTGCTGGGTACCGCGGTCGAATACGACCTGCCGGTCATCTGGGTGGTGTGGAACAACTTCGCCTATGCCTCGATCCGCGGATTGCAGCGCGGCTATCTCGGCGGCCGCGAGCTTGCCACCGACTTTCGCCACCCCGAGACGGGCGCGCCCTACAATCCGGACTTTGCCGCGATGGCTCGCTCGGCCGGCATTGCGGGCGTCAACGTGGACCGCGCGGCCGATCTTTCCGAGGCGTTGCGCGCCGCCCTCGCCTCTCGCCGGCCCTATCTCATCAATGCCAATATCGGCGCCGAAAAGAATCCGGGCGGCGCGGGCGTGTGGGAGCTCCCCGGATTGGGCCAGAGCCAACCAGCCTTCGGGGGACGCTATCAACCTTGATGGCGGCTGCGAGGCGTCATCGCAGCGAGATGGGACGGCAATGAGAAGCATCGTCGCGGCATGTGCTGCCGCGTCGCCGCAATGTGACGAACGAACGAACGCCGTCAGACAAAGACATTTCCGTGTCATGATGGCGTCATGGGCCTTCTTCCATGGTGCGAGCTTTGGCGGGAGCGCTCCATGGACGTTGCGGTCACTGACATTGCCTACCAGCGGCCGGTGCGCCGTTGGAAGCCTGAAAGGTGCGATCGCATCGCCCTCGTTCTGCAGGGCGGAGGGGCGCTGGGTGCCTACCAGGCGGGCGTATTTCAAGCCTTGAGTGAGGCCGACATCGAGCCCGATTGGGTGACGGGGGTCTCCATCGGAGCCATCAACTCCGCGATCATTGCCGGCAACTCGAAGCAATGGCGGCTCAAGCGTCTCAGAACGTTCTGGGAACGAGTTACCGAACGCAAGATTTGGAGTTACACCCCGGACGGCGACGTCTTTCGCAAGGCACGCAACGCCGCCAGTTCATGGATGACTCTGATCCAAGGCCAGCCGGGCTTTTTCTCGCCGCGCCAGCCAACCCCGTGGTTCAGCTTTGCCGGAGCTCAAAGCGCCACGAGCTATTATGACAATGCGCCGCTGCGTGAGACGCTTGAGGACCTGGTCGATTTCTCGCTGCTCAACGAAAAGACAACGCGCTTTTCGGTGGGTGCGGTGAACGTGTTGTCCGGGAACTTCGTGTATTTCGACAACCAACACGAAACGATCGAGCCGGAGCATGTCATGGCGAGCGGCGCCCTTCCCCCGGCGCTGCCGATGGTCAAAATCGGCACCGATCATTTCTGGGACGGAGGCATCGTCTCCAATACGCCGCTGCAATATATCCTCGACCAGGACGACCCGCTCAACACTCTCATCTTCCAGGTCGATCTTTTCAGCGCGCGCGGCGTGCTTCCGCGCGACATCCAGGATGTCATGGCGCGTCACAAGGACATCATGTATTCCTCACGCACGCGCTACAACACCGACGTCTATCGACGGATTCATACCTGGAAAGTCCGCCTTTGTGCCGCGTTGCGAAAGGTCTCCGACGACCGGCTGTCGGATGACGAGCGCCGGCTGCGAGACGAACTCGCAACGCTTCCTGAGATCACGATCCTGCAATTGATCTATCAGCAGAAAGCATATGAAGGGCACGCCAAGGATTATGAGTTCTCGGGCACCTCCATGCGCGAGCACTGGCAGAGCGGCTACGAAGATACCAAGCGCACGCTCAAGAAGCAGGAGTGGCTCCGGATGCCGGTGGAAGGTGCGGGCATCGTGGTGCACGACGTCCATCGCGAGAGCGATCGATAGCTAGCGCACGATGCGATGTGCTTTAACACGCACTTGACGTGGCTCGCAGGGGAGCTGCCTACGACACGCGCTGCAGAAAGACCGGCAGGCCCCGCTTGTTAGCGTACATGGGGCGGTATCGCTCCGTATTGTACATGGTAGCGACGTCCAACCTGCGCGGCCCGAGCTTGGGATCGGGGATGGGCACCAGGTCGTAGCAGCCCTTCACCAGCGCCGACATGAGGCCGGTTTTGCCGTCCAGCATGGCGTCGTAGGCCATGTTGCCGAACGTCAAACCCACCAGCTTGTCGACGAAGTCCGGGTCGCCCGAGCGCAGATCGTAGGTGAGGTCGGACGTCATCGTTTCCTCGCCGGTGCGCCGCTTGATTTCGTCGGCCAGCGACTCGGCCACGCTCGCCTTCTTGCGGTGGCCGTATGCGTCGGGTTCGCCGTATTCGCGGATTTGGTAGCCCTCCCACTCGGCGCCCTCGCTGAGCACGACCAGCGCATAGTTGCTCGGGTTTGCGTGCTTCTCCTCGATGAGCAGCCGGATGAGCTTGTCGAGGCTGACCTTGTATTCGGGGACGACGCAGCGGATCGAGGTGGTGTAGGCCGTGTAGAGCGCAGTAAAGCCGGCATCGCGGCCGAAGACGCGGAAAATGCCGATCCGCTCATGCGAGGCCACCGTGGTCCGCTGGCGCTGGATGGCGTCGCTGGCGCGGGTGATCGCAGTCGAGAAGCCGATGCAGTACTCGGTATTGTGAACGTCGTTATCCATCGTCTTCGGGATGGC
>DATFQX010000433.1:0-2618 GCA_035263865.1 Xanthobacteraceae bacterium | reverse complement strand
CGGTTCCCAACATGGTCGGGATCGAAATGCGGACGACCGCGAGCAGGCGCGTTCCGGCAATCGGCGCAAACCACATCTCCATGTCACGGCTTTTCTGGAGATAGCTGACGCGGAAGGCGCCCGGCGTGTAACCGGCGACGGGCCGATAGGTCATGGCACAGACGACGGCCGGACCCCGATAGCCGTTTTCCGCCTTGACGTTGTCCATGCGCTTGAACGACAGCACCATGTCGAAGCGCTGGCTGCCGTCGAAGATCGGCAGCGTGCGTCGGCAGGCCGCGGGAGCCAGCACGTCCCCGGACTTGGGCGCCACCACAAGGCCGGCGGTCAGCGGATCGAGCACGCCGTGAAGATGCGCGGCAATAACCGGAATGCGATCCGCGCCGGCGGCAGTCGTCGGCTTGGTTTCCAGCTCGCTCACGACGCCGTCGCGAAACGTCACTCGCACGTCCTCGATGTCGTCGTCCCAGGCAAAATTGGCCCCGTAACTGGTCGGCACGAGATGGTCTTGATTTGCGGTGCCGTGCGTGAGGGCGGAAATGTCGCTGCCGAGGATCACGCGCCATATGCCCAAGAACCGGCCGCTCGATTGGGCCGTGTAGCGGTCCTTGGTGATTTCAACCGCCCAGTCGCCTTCGCCGATCGCGATGCCGGCCAGCGACAGCGCATAGTGGGCGGTCAGCTTGGTCTGTGCGTGCGCGGGGCCGCAAGGCAGCCAAAGGAGTGCGAACGCCATGACGGTTCCGGCGCCCGTGATGGCGTGTCGAATGGCGAGCCGATCGAATCGCACGGCCCTGTCCTCCTGCACAGGTGGGGAAAAGCGGCGCGGCCCTGCGCGGCATGCCGGCCTCGCCCGGCAAGGTGCTTCTTGGAGCGCCCAAACGATGTACGATAATATCGGCGGCGGGTCTATCGCTCTCCTTCCGACGGCATCAAGGCCGTCCGGTCTCGCAATACCTGCTTGAAACGCTCGGCGAAACGCATGAGGGGTGCGCCATCGATGATGTCGTGATCGACGCTGAGGTTCAAATGGACGACGTCGCGTTCGACCGCCTGCCCGTCGTGGAGAACCAGCTTTTTCTCGATGGTGCCGATCGACAGCGTCAGTGTCATCGGGGTGATCGGCACGCCGACCGCGGCGCCTGACGTGTACATGCCCATCGACGTGACGCCTGCGGTGCCGGCGAGATCCTTGAACCAGTACGGGTTTCGCCGGATGAAGAACCACAAGGCCTTCCTCAGGAAGGCCGGAAGCAGGAAAAACTGCAGTTCCAGCGCGCTCATGGGCCCCTGTGTTCCGAGCGGCGTCTCCCTGGCCGAGCGAAGCTCGCGCTGGATCTCGTAGACGGTCTTGCGCTGCGCCGCCCTCAGAACGTAGAACACCGGGAATGCCTCGCCTTCCCATTCCCGCTCGATCATGAACGCGAGATCGACGTCGTCGAACACCACAAGGCGCGAGCGTCCGAGCCGATACGCCTGCATGCGCCTGTCGTCCGCGATGGCGCAGGCAAAGCTTTTCGCGATGTAGCTCGTCATCGATACCGGCTCTCCGCGCAGCCGCAGCTCCGCCAATTGCTCCTTGATCCCTCCGACATCGGCCTCGAAAAGGACGTGGGCGATCTGCTTCCGCCGGCCTTCCGCGAGCACATCGAGGACGAAGTTGCGCAGCTTCGGATAGGGGATTGTGGTCCCCGGCGCCGGAGGCATTCGGAGCTGATCGATCAATTGCGACAGCACGAGTCGCAGCCGACTGGTGGCCGGTTTGGTCAAGATTCGCTCCCGCCCGCACGACCTCGTCCCTGACGCGCGCTCACAGGCGCCGCAGCGCCTCCGCAGGTACCATCCGAACCGCCCGCCACGCCGGCAACAGCGCCCCAAGAACGCAAAGCACGAAGGCTGCAACGACGACCGGCGCGATCAGGGCGACGCTCGGCTTGAACGAGATCAGGTTGCCGATTGCGGGAATGCGCGGAAACGCGATTGCGGCAAGCAAGCTCAACAGCACGCCGAGGACGCAGCCGCTCACGCACATCAATATTCCCTCGATCACGATCGACATCATGATGCGCGCGTTGCTCCACCCGATCGCCGCGAAGATGCCGATCTCGCGGGTACGCTCCTGCGTCGCCATCACCAGCGCGGTGAGCACGTTGAGCGCGCTCATCGCCACCGCGATGATCGAGACCGCCAGCGAGACCGCCTCGAGGATCGCAAAATTGCGGTCGTTGTTGAGCACCTCGTTGGCGGTCGATGCGGTGACCTTGCCGAGCGCCTCGATCGCCACCCGCACGCTCCCAAGCTCGGCGCGGCCGGATGCGTGCTCGACATTGACGTGGACGATGGTGACCTGGCGCGGCCGGTAGCTCGCTTCCTGCAGGTCGATCAGCGGCACCAGCACCAGCCCGCGATTGACGGTCGTGGTGTAGGCGGCGATGCCGACGACACGGAAGGTCTGGCCGATCAGCTCCAGATCGTCGTCGAGCTTCTTGCCCAAGGAGGCCGCCGCGGTGTCGCCGAGCACCGCGACGCGGCGCTCGCCCGCGGCCGGCACGCGGCCCTCGCGCAGGGGGACCTTCTTCCACAGGTAGCTCGCGTCGGGCCATCCGAGCGTGAGCACG
>DATFQX010000432.1:0-4018 GCA_035263865.1 Xanthobacteraceae bacterium | reverse complement strand
CCGAGATGACGTGATCGAAGCGAAAGCCGATGTGCGGTCCGGCCGCCTCGAGCATGTCGGGGTCGCCGTTCGAGAGAATCGCCAGCTTGTATCCCTTCGAGCGAAGCGCTTCGAGCGCCGCCACCACATCCGGGAAGGGCTTGAGCCTTTCGATCTCGCTCACGAGCCAACGCACCTCATCCGGCGTGTAGGGAATCGCGCAGCGATCCATCACGTAAGCAACGGAGCCCTCTCCAATGTGTCGATAGGGCGTGTGCCCGCGATCGCACAGCGCATCGATCATCGAGTTCTCGAAATGCGTGCGGCGCCACCAGGTGACGAAGCTGTTCGGGTTGCCCGCCCAGCCCTTTCGCTTGAGAAAGGGCGTGACCGCCTCAGTCAGGCCCTTCTGCATGTCAACGACAGTGCCGTACTGATCGAACACCAACGCTTTGATTTCGCGTCTGAGGACCTCGGGCGTTTCCATGATGTGTAAAGCTGCCGAAGTCGGCTACCCCGACTTCGGCCCATGGATCACGCCGCACCCTTCATCGCCGCCATGACCTTATCGGGCGTATAGGGAACGGAACGCAGCCGCACGCCAATTGCGTCGAACACCGCGTTCGAGATCGCCGGAGGCACGATCGTAGCGGCGGGCTCGCCGGCGCCCCACGGGCGCTCATTCGGCCGGTCGATCAGGTCGTAGACGAGCTCCGGGATCTGCGGGAACCGCAGGATGGGATAGCTTGCCCAGTCGAGACTGGTCACCGCGGAGCGGTCGTATTTGAGCTCCTCGATCAAGGTGCGGCTTATGGTCTGGATCACGTTGCCATCGAGCTGGTTCTTGACCCCATCCGGATTGATGATCTGGCCGCAGTCATGCGCGAGGTAAAATTTCGTTACACGTATCTCGCCGGTTGAGCGCTTCACTTCGACCTCGGCGACCCCTGCGATATAGGTGCGCGACAGTTCGTATTTGCAATAAGCGATGCCGCGGCCCGTGGCCACGTCGCCGCGCTGGTTACGGCTCGGGGAGGATCGCTTGTCCCATTTCGCCAAGGCGGCGACGCGGTTGAGCACCTCGATGCCGCGCTTGTCGTTGGGGTCGAGATATTTCAACCGGAACTCGACGGGATCGGCGTTAGCCCCCGCCGCGAGCTCGTCAATGAAGCACTCGTTGGCATAGGTGTTCTGCATCCGTCCCGGCGTGCGGATCCAGGAGGGACGGAACGGCGTGCTAGCGAGCCGCCGGCAAACCGTTTTGATGTTGGCGAATTTGTACGGGATCGCCGAGTTCTGGAAAATGTTGCCGGGTGCGATGTCATCGGCGGCCGGCATGCTCGCCAGCGTCGCGGCGACAAGCGGCACAAGGAAGCTGCCGGCGGTCTGCTGCGGAATATAGAACTCCGACTCCCAGGCAGTAACGGCGCCCGCGCCATTAACCGATGCGCGCAAATCGACGAGCGTTGGCGGACCCTTCGGATCCCAGCCATGCTCGTCGGCGCGCGACCATTGTACCCGCACCGGCCGCCCGACCGCTTTCGCCAGCAGTGCTGCATCTGCCGCGGCATCCTCGTGTCCGTTGCGACCGTAGCAGCCGGAGCCTTCGATGTAGATGCAGCGTACGCTGTCGACATTCATGCCAAACATCATGGCGAGCTGTTTGCGCAGATCATGGGTCGCTTGCGAGGCCGACCAGGAGGTCAGTTTCCCATCCTTGAACTGCGCCACCGCGCAGGACGGCCCAATCGAGCCGTGGGTGTGGATGGCGAAATCGTACGTGGCCTTGATCGTCTTGGCGCCCGCGCGGTCCAGGGCCTCGGCGGTATCGCCCACATTCATCGTCACTTCGTCCTTGGCAATCTCGCTTCCGCGCACCTCGTCCCACAGCTTCGCCGCCTCCGGCAGCGTCTGCGATTTCGACCAGGACGCCTTGAGCTTCTGCGCCGCCTTGATGGCGCCCCATTCGCTCTCGGCAACAACGCCAAGGAAATTGCCCTGACGCACGACCTTGACCACTCCGGGAATATCCTTGATCGACGTCTCATCGACGCTCTCGAGCGTGGCGCCGATTGCCGACGGGCGAATGACGCGGCCGTGCAACATGCTGGGCACGCGGAAGTCGTGCATGTAGGTGAAACGGCCCGTCACTTTGTCCGGAATGTCGACGCGGGGCACCACCTTCCCCACGAATTTATAGTCCTTGGGATCCTTGCCCGCGGTTGGCTTGGCATGATCGAGCTTGAGCGCAAAGGATTTGCCGCCGATCAATTCGCCGTAGCTGACCCGCTTGTTGCCGGCGCTGACCACGCCGTCGACAACCTTCAGGTCCTCCGTCTTAGCCCCGAGGCGGTTGGCGGCCTGCTCGAGCAGCGCGGCCCTAGCGGTCGCTGCCGCGTTGCGCAGCTGCATGCCTCCGACCTGGATCGACAGGCTGCCCCAGGTCTTGCCCTGGTCGGGCGTGAGCCCGGTGTCGCCTTCAACGAGCTTGGTCGCGTTGAGCGGCACGTCGAGCTCATCGGCAACGATCTGCAGCAGCGCGGTTGCAATGCCGGTCCCGACGTCGACCTTTCCGGTATAGATGGTCACCACTCCGCTGCGATCGATTGCCAGAAACGAATCGACCTCAGTGAGGGCGACGGGCTTGGTTCCTTGGGCAAGCGTTTCACCGATGACGCCGACAAACGAAAAGCTGACGACGAGCGCGCCGCTGCCCTTGAGCACGTCGCGCCGAGAAGCGTGAATTGTCATGGCTGCCTCCCTCACACACTGGCCGCGCGCATGACCGCCTTGACGATGCGGGCATGAGCGCCGCAGCGGCACAGGTTGTTGGCAAGCGCGTCCTTGACTTGCGCCTCGGTCGGTTTCTTGGTCTTGGCCAGAAACGCGGCGGACTCCATGATCACGCCGTTGATACAGTAGCCGCACTGCGTTGCTTGCTCTTCGATGAAGGCGCGCTGCACCGGGTGCAGTCGCTCCGGCGTGCCGAGGCCCTCGAGCGTTACCACCTTCTGTCGCACGGAGAGCGACGACAGCAGCGTGACGCACGAGCGCACCGCCTTGCCGTCGATGTGGACGGTGCAGGCGCCGCATTGCGCGAGCCCGCAGCCGAAGCAGGGGCCGTGCAGCGCCAAGTTATCACGCAGTGCATAAAGCAGCGGCATGTCGGGATCGTCGATCATGATCCGAACCGCCTTGCCGTTCACATTCAATGATTTTGATTGAGCCATGGAGTCCTCCCGCGATGTGGCGTCTTGCTCGCCGGCCTTTTTGGATGAGTGGAGCCTACCAGCGTAGGCAGCCTTGCGCCATATCGGCAGCAGCGCGCGGGCGGTTTTGCCCACGCGCTGATATCGATTAGCGCGCCATTGCCCGCCCTACCTTCGTACTTATTCCGCCGCGAGGCGCGTGGCTTCGGTCACGGGCTCGACTTTGGCGGCGCAGTACTTGAATTCGGGAATTTTCCCGAACGGGTCGAGCGCCGGATTGGTGAGCAGGTTCGCGGCCGCTTCCACAAAGGCAAACGGAATGAACACCACACCGTCCGGAATGGTGTCGTCCTGCCGTGCGACAAGCTCGATGGCGCCGCGCCGGGTCGTCACGCGTATCATGTCACCCGGCTTGATGCCGAGGCTGTCGATGGTGCCGCGCGAAACATTGGCGACCGCGCCCGGCTCGAGTGCGTCCAAGGTCAAGGCGCGGCGGGTCATCGCGCCGGTGTGCCAGTGCTCGAGCTGGCGGCCGGTCGAAAGCACGAACGGGAACTCGGCGTCTGGCTGCTCGTCCGGCGGGATGATTTTTGCCGGCACGAGCTTGCCGCGGCCGTCTTGGGTGGGGAAGCGATCACCGAACACGACATCGTGGCCGGGCTTATCGGGCGCATCGGAAGGGTAGGTGACAGCGCTCTCCCGCTCGATACGGTCCCAGGAAATATTATCGAGCGCGGGCATCAGCGAGGCCATCTCGGTGTAGATCTCGCTCGGATGCCGGTAATTCCAATTCAGTCCGATGCGCCGCGCGATTTCTTGGGTGATCCACC
>DATFQX010000431.1:0-2221 GCA_035263865.1 Xanthobacteraceae bacterium | reverse complement strand
AGGTAGCCAAGCTCGTCGAAAATGACGAAGTCCATGCGGGCCAAGTGATCGGCAATCCGGCCTTGTCGAGCGTTGCGGGTCTCGGCCTCGAGCCGATTGACGAGATCGACCACATTGTAGAACCGGCCACGGGAGCCGGATCGAATGCAGCTTCTGGCGATCGCGATCGCCAGGTGGGTTTTGCCGGTGCCGGTACCGCCGATCAGCACGGCGTTGCGCTGCTGATCGAGGAACCCGCCGCCGGCAAGATCTCGCACCAGGGTTTCATTGATCGGCGTGCCGTCGAACTGGAAGCCGTCAAGATCCTTGGCGAGCGGCAACTTGGCGATCGAGAGCTGGTATTTGATCGAGCGCACCTGCTTCTCGTTGATCTCAGCGGTGAGCAGGTCGGCGATGACGCGCTGCGGCTCGTGCTGGCGTTTGACCGCGGTGGCCATGATCTCGTCGAAGGCGGCCTTCATGCCGTAGAGCTGAAGCTCGTCCATGAGGTCGAAGAGCTCGGATCGTTCCATCAGATGGTTCTCCGGAGGTTGTCATAGCGGGCACAATCGGCGATCGGGGCGTGGCGTAGCGTCAGCGCCGCCGGCGTGAAGATGGTGGGCGGTGGATCGGGATTGCGCTGGCGGGCCAGGATGTTGAGAACGACATCGGCGGAGTGGACGCCCTGCGTGATGGCTTCGGCGCAGGCCGCCTCGACCGCCGGCAGACCGTCGGTGGTCACCGCGGTGAGGATATCGACCATCTGCCGGTTGCCGTCATCGGTCCCGGCGAGCTTGCGTCGGATGCGCTCCATCGCGGCCGGCAGCACCCAATCCTTGAAGGGTGCGCCGTTGCGCAAGGCACCGGGCTTGCGGGTGAGCACCGGCACGTAATGCCAAGGGTCGTAGATCGTCTGGCCGCGGCCAAACGAGCGGGAATGCTCGCCGACGATGCTCCCGTCCTGGCGGATCACGATGCGATCCGCGTAGGCTTGGACCTCGACCGGACGGCCGACCGCACTCGCAGCCACCGAATATTTGTTGTTGTCGAAGCGCACCAGGCAAGTCTTGGAGACTGATGCCGATACCGCGTGGAAGCCGTCGAACCGGCCCGCATACCGCACGAGCTTCGGCCGCTCGGCTTCAAAAACCTCCCAAATCGTCTGCCCGGTCAGTTCCGGATGAGGATGCGCCTTGGCATAGGCGATGCATTTGTCGGTGAGCCAGGCATTCAACTCATCGTAGCTTGTGAACCGCAGCCGCGGCGTGAAGAACCGCTCGCGCACGAACCCGACTTGGTTCTCGACCTGCCCCTTCTCCCAGCCCGCTGCCGGCGTGCAGGCCACCGGCTCGACCAGGTAGTGGCTGCACATCTGCAGGAAGCGGCGATTGTAGAGCCGGTTCTTGCCGACGAAGACCGTCTCCACCGCCGTCTTCATGTTATCGTAGATGCCGCGCCTGCACGTCCCCTTGAACATCGCGAACGCGCGGTCGTGGGCATCGAACACCATCTCCTGCGTCTCGCGCGGATAGGCGCGCACGAACAGCATCCGGCTGTGGCAGAGCCGGACATGGGCGACCTTCACGGTCGCCGTCACGCCGTTTAGCACGACGATCTCGTGGCTCCAGTCGAACTGATAGGCTTCCCCGGGAGCAAAACTCAGCGGCACATACGCCGTGGCCGTCGCATGGCCGCGATCCTTGGCCCATCGCTTCGCGTAGCGGCGCACCGCATCGTAGCTGCCGTCATAGCCGCGACCGCGCAGTTCCTCGAAGATCCGAATCAGCGTCAGACGTTCACGCGACGCCTTCGCTTCATTGGCCAGCAGCAACTCATCGAGTATGTCACGCCATCGGTCAATCTTAGGTAGAGGTTGATCTTCTCGCTGGTAGCGGAACTCCGTCGCGCCCGAGCGGATCACCTTCCTCACGACTTTCCGAGATACGCCAAGATCTCGGCAGATCGCCTTGATCGCCTTCCCTTGCACGAAAAACGCTCGGCGAATCTTCGCAATTGTCTCCACGACCAACATCCCAACCTGGCCCCCACGAATCGTGGAAGCCAATGTGGACCCCCCTATTCCGGGGTCCCGATTGGATGCCGATCACCCCGAAATGGGGGTCCTTTTTGCACGCCGATTCACAGAAAAGGGGGCCCACAGAGCAGGACCCCCTTTTCGCACTCGGGATGGTGAAACGCGCGGGTACTTTGACAGGAGTGAGTAAACGCGCGGTTAAGTTCC
>DATFQX010000430.1:0-55792 GCA_035263865.1 Xanthobacteraceae bacterium | reverse complement strand
GTGGAGCGCTTCTTTGCTTGGATTCAATGGCAGCGCCGCATCCTCGTCCGTTGGGAATACTACGCCCACAACTTCCTCGGCTTCGTACAGCTCGCTTGCCTCGTTGTCCTCTTCAGGCGATTTTGAGATAGGTTCTAGTCATTCGATCTGTGGCTCTAGAACCATCCGATAGAGTGGCCGCAGCCGACGCAAGGAGATGGCAGCGCGGGTCGTGAGCATCACTTGCTCCGCGAGCGGCACCTGGCGCGCGTCGTGCAGGACTAGCGCTCCTCGCCACCGGTTCGTCGCTCGTCTGCGGCGACACCGCGGCCGCTGAGCGTCGTGCGCAATATCGCCGCTAGCACCTCGCGCTCATAAGGCTTGCTCACCTGTTCGATGCTGGGGTCAAGCGCGTGACGGACCTCCGCGTATTCGAAATATCCCGAGGTGAAGAGAATCTTCAGTTCCGGGCGCAGCCGGCGCGCCGCGGTCGCGAGTTGCGGCCCATGCATTCCGCCCGGCATGAAGATGTCGGTGAACAGAAGATCGATCGGCGTGTCCTGGCGCAGAACCTCCAGAGCCTGGGGCCCGCTGCCGGCGGACAGCACCCGATAGCCCAGGCTCGCGATCAAGGTGGCCGCGGATTTGCGCACCAGCTCGTCGTCATCGACGATCAGGATCGTGTCGGCGCCTTTTGGACGAACTTCCATAGTTTTGCGGGAGAGATAGCAAACAGCGGGGGGTCGGCAGCCTCCAACCAAAAACCACTATAGGCGATGGACCGCCTCACAGAAACAATGAATTTCTCGCGGTCGGTGTCCGGTCCGGGTCAAGCGGGTCGAGCCAACGCAGCCGGCGGCTCCGCGGCGTCTCCGCCGTACCTCCAATAGCGTCCGAGAAATTCGACCTCGGGAGGAACTTGCTGAACGGGACAACTCCCTTCGGCAAACTGTCACCTGTTTGGTTCATGCAGCCGGTTAGGCCGTTTCGGCGACGAAGCGGTTTCGCATCTTGCCCAGGCTCTCGACCTCGGTCTCCATGACATCGCCGGCTTTGAGGAAAGTGTTGGTGCCCTGGCCGACGCCGCCACAGGTCCCGCAACTGAAAATGTCGCCGGGTTCGAGCGTAAGAATGCCCGATGCGTATTCGATCTGCTCTTCCGGCGTGAAAATGAATTGCGAGGTGTTGCCATTCTGCTTGACGTCGCCATTGACGGTAAGGCGGATGAACAGGTTCGTGTGGTCGGACACGAAGGCGCGCGGCACCAGAAACGGGCCGATCGGAGCGAAATTGTCGTGGCTCTTGCCGCCCAGCCAATCCGAGCGGAGCGCCGGCCGGTCCGCGCGGATCTGAAGGTCGCGGCAGGACACGTCGTTGGTCGTCATGAATCCGGCAACGTGTTCGAGGGCGCGCTCGGCCTTGATGCGCTTTCCTTTCTTGGCGATGGCGAGCGCGATCTCGGCCTCCCAATCTATCTTACTCATGCCGAGCGGGATCTCGATGTCATCATAGGCGCCGGCAAGGCAGCTCGGCGCCTTCAGGAAGAGATAGGGCCGCGTGGTCGATTTCTCTCCAGTGAATCTCGGCCCGCCCGCAGGCGACATGCCGGCGCGGATCATCTCGTCGACGTGCTCCTGAAAATTCTGCGCGGCGTAGAACATTTTTCCGGGCCGCAGCACAGGGGGCAACGCCCGCAGTCCGGAGAGATTGGCGGCGGCCGGCTTTGAGCCCTCCTTATCGAGAAAGGCCACGATCTCCTGCAGCACGGGAAAATTGGCGTCCCAGTTCTGCAATAGATCAAGAATGCTGTCCGTGCTGGTCAGAGCGTCCCGACCTGCAGAGGCGCGATAGATGCCGTACGCTCGCGCCAGATCCACGACGTCGTCGCCCAACACAATTGCGGCAAAGGGATCGCCATTTGGTCTGGCAAACGTACCCAGCTTGAAAGCTCTGCCGTTCATGGCCTCCGCCCTTGCTGCTCGTTCTATGGAATGGCCGGCTTTGCCGTCATTGCAGCTCGCGACCGACATCGTAGCCATAGAGCCATGCGGTCTGAAACACGGTCTTGTCACGACCGAAGCGCTCACGCAGCGCAAATTTCACGTCGCGTTTGAGTCGGGCCCAGGGCGAGGCGAGATGATTTTCCCGCGCCCGCTCGCGCGATCCCAGCACGGCTGCCTTCGCGCGCGGCGCGCGGAGGCGCTCATAGGCGAGCAGGGCCTGATCGAGATCGTCGGCGTAGCGCGCGATCGCGGCTGAGAGCACGCAGGCGTCCTCGATCGCCATCGCCGCGCCCTGGCCGAGATAGGGCAGCATGGCGTGCGCGGAATCGCCAAGCAGTGTTGCCCGCCCTTTGCTCCATCGCTGGGCCGGATCGCGATCGTAGAGCGCCCATTTGTACCAGCGCGCGCTGTAGGGGTAGAGACGTAAGAGGTCTGGATGCCAGCCGGCGTAAGTCGTCATCAGCTCCGACATGTCGCACTCGCGCGTCCATGACTCCTCGGTCCATGAATCGCTGTCGACATGCGCGACGATGTTGATGAGTTCGCCACGTCGAACCGGGTAGTGGACGACATGACCATGCGGTCCCATCCACATTGCGCCTTCGGCAACGGCAATATCGGGCGGCACCGCGCGAGCGTCCGCCATGCCGCGCCAGCAGATACAGCCGGTGAATCGCGGCGCGTCAGGACCGAAAAGACTCTTTCGCACAACGGAATGAATGCCGTCGGCGCCGACGACGACGTCGGCCTCGATCGCGCCGCCGCCGGCCAGACGCGCTACCGCGCCGCGACCGCAGTTTTCGACGGCGATGCAGCGGGCGCCAAGTCGGAAATCGACTGTCTTGAGCGCGCGGCGCAGCACGTCGAGCAAGTCGGCGCGGTGCACCGACAGGTTGGGCGCGCCGAACTGCTGGCGGAACGCGCCGCGCCGCATGCGCGAGATGATCCGGCCGCTTTTCCAGCTGCGGATGATGAGAAAATCCGACTCCGATCCGCGGGCGATGACTGCGTCCTCGACGCCGAGGGCACGCAGCGCCTTCAGCGCGTTGGGGCTGAGATTGAGCCCAGCGCCGATCTCGTTGAGCGCGGGCGACTGCTCGCAGACGACAATTTCAGCGCCACGCCGTTCAAGCGCCAGCGCCGCGGCCAGGCCGCCCACGCCGCCGCCGACGATGGCAATGCGTGGCGCGCGCGTCATTCACGCCCCTTTAATGTGCAGATGTTTGGCGCCGGATTCGGCAACGGCCAACCTTTGAAGCTCCCGGCGCTTTACTCGCGCGAGCACGAGTTACCAGCACCCATGAGGAACGCGCATTCGTCGCTCTCGTGCGCCCCTGGGACGCGGCAGGATATCGAATTGGCAAGTGGAAGTCAGCGGCGGAGACAGGCGTGTGACTGTCTGAATTCCCAAGAATAAATTTTGCACGGCGTCTTCTGACAACGTAACTTCAGACGTTTTTTGCGTCATTCGCGACTTGATATACAAAATCATTAATAGTCACAGGTTCGTCGGCGATGCAGGAGAAGTACCATGCGGCTCGAAGGCGGGTGCTATTGCGGTGCGGTGCGGTATGTTGCGGAGGGTGAGCCAGTCTTAAGAGCGCAATGCCACTGCCGCGCGTGTCAGCATATCTCGGGTGGAGCGCCTAATCTGTTCATGCTCATGCCAGCAGCGGGATTCGCCTATACGAAAGGCGCGCCGAAGACCTACACGCGGCCCGATAAGGCTGACGCCGTAACGCGGGAATTCTGCGCGGTATGCGGTACGCACATGATCAGCCGGCGGCCCGGCCTGCGGCCCGTGGTTCTGAAGATCGGAACGCTGGACGATCCTTCAGTCTATGGCGGCGCGCAAAAGGCGATCTTCACCGCGGAAGGTCAGCCTTTCCATCTCATTGCGGACGGCGTGCCCGCCTTTGAAGGCCTGCCGCCGCGCCAATAGTTCAAATCACGGCACGGCGACATCCCTTCGGCGACCACCTAGCATGAGCCGCCGCGCAGACGCGCCGGGTCAAGTGGCGGCAGGCGTCCGGGCGCGAATGGCGCGAGGTCGACGCGGCGCGCCGCACCATCGAGAATGAGTTCACTCATCGCCTCGCCGGTCGCGGGCGCGTTGAGCATGCCCCAGACACTGTGGCCGGTCGCCACGTATATACCGTCAATATCCGGCAAGGCGCCGATGAGCGGCAAGCCGTCCTGCGTGACCGGCCGGAAACACGCTTGCCGCGCTTTGATCGGCGCGGCGGCGAGCGCCGGCGAGATCTTTCGGCACAGCGCTTCGAGGCGTGCATGCGCGCCCTCGTCGGGTGCAACCTCGGCAGGATCGATGGGTATCGCCTCAAGACTCGAGATCGCACACACCCACGTCGTGCCATCGGCGCGCGGAAACAATTCGGGGGTCAGGATTTCGCCGCCCGCCTCGCGGTACTCGAGAAAAAGCGCTTCCGCGGGAATGCTCGCACCGGTTTCGAACACCAAACTGTGGCCCCTGTAGCCAAAAACCGCCGGCAGCGGCAGCCAGCGCGCCGCCAGGACCGACCACGGCCCCATGGCGATGACGACGGCGTCGCCATCGACGATCTCCCCGCTCGCCAGTGCGACGCCGCGCGCTGCTCCGCTCGGACTCCGCACCACGTCGACGACCGTGCCGTGCCGCAGCACCGCGCCATACGCCTGCGCGGCCTGCATCAGATCGCTCGTGAACGCGCGCGGCTCGACCAGCGCCGTCGTTTCCGGTGAGCCGAGCCGGCTCGTAATCGCGACGCGGTCAGCGAGCCACGGGCGCCCGCGCGCACCGCGCGCGCTATCGTCTTCGGCGGCGTAACCGCCATAAGTCGTCAGGCGTCGATAACCCCAACTATTGCCGAGCTCGGTGGAAAGTTCGGCATGGAGCTTAAAACTCCGCCGCGCTAAGGCATCGAGCGAGCTGCCGCGGCACCAGTCGAGCGCAAGGAAGCCGCCCGATTTGCCGGAGGCCGCACCGGCGACGGCGTGTCGCTCGATGACGGTCGGCCGCGCGCCACGTCGGCTCGTGAAATAGGCGATCGCGGCGCCGATTGCGCCGCCGCCGCAGATCACAATGCGGGTGGGCGAACTCATGCGCAGCTACTGTGTCAGGCTTGGCGTCGCGATTATAGGGCAGCGCACACCGCGCGAGCGCCGGAGATAATTTGGAACAGCCCACGTCCGGCAAGGCGGGGGCGCATGCTGGTGCGCATCAGCATCCGCACGAGCAGATCGTTTGGATGCTCACGGGCAAGAATTGATCGTCGAATGGTAGAGATGGGAAGCCGAGGCGAGCATAGGCGCTCTTTCGCGCTGCACTGCACTATCGCCAGTGTAATTTCCGTCTGTGTGTCGCCGCCGCTACAGCGAACAATCTCCGAATGCTGGTAGTCTCTACGGCACGTTCGCAGATACGACCTCGGATAGGAGTGCGCTGCGGACCGAGGGTTGGGCACTATCCGGCCTGCCGATGAAGGCCGCTCGGTTATGAGCGGCCTTTTTTCGTTCAGGACGTGCGCAAGTGTTCTCGGCTCGGATCATAAATGCAGCCAGGGGCTCCCAGGCAAAAGACGCGCATGGGTTAGTTCACTCGATCACCTCATTGGCGCGCGCGAGCATGGTTGGCGGGATGTCGAGACCGAGCCTTGGCCTCAGCTACGGGCGTTCACCCTCGGAGCTGCTCGATCCGGTGACTCATTTGCCTTGCCATTTCATTCTACATAAACTACGCATGAATTAAGATTGAAAAACCATCGATTCTGATGCCTGAAACATGATCACCGGTGCTCAGATGCGCGCCGCTCGGGCGCTTTTGGGGATTGATCAACGCCAGCTGGCCGAACGTTCGGATCTCTCGCTGCCCACGATCCAACGCATGGAAGCGAGCGACGGCGTCATCCGAGGAAATGTCGATTCGTTGATGAAGCTTGTCGACGCGCTGACAGCTGCGGGGATCGAACTGATCGGCGAAGGGGCGGTCAGCCACGATGGCGGGCGTGGCGTGCGGCTGAAGAAGAGGTGAGGAGCACAGCTTGTGCTGCAACCGTCGATCCGCCGCCGGCGTGCCAGTGCGCCGAACGGGAAATAGGTGATGGTGTTCTCGGCGCTCGCCTGCGCTGCCGTGCTCATCGCGACGGCGCCTCTGGCCGTCATGGTCTCGAACGCTGCGCGCGCGCGCCACCTCATCTACGGCATTTGCGCAGGAATCCGGCAAGATGCGGTTTGGAGTCTTCGGGCGATCGGCTGCTGAGAAACCCGATCAAGGGCCCTTTTTGCTGTTGAGCTTCCGCAACGACCGGCCACGCCATTCCGCCGCCAATGAAGCCAAGAAATTCACGTCGTCCTATGTCGAACATGGAGACTCCCTGCGCTGGGCTTGCTGCAATGTCACCCTGCTGACAAATAGCAGACGTCTCGGTAGGTCCGCTTTGTGCCATTAGCGACCAATTGCACCGCAGCAACGGCAAAGATGTAGAACTGCGCCGGGATCGTCACGCCGAGTGCGTCGGCCGTCTTGCGGTTGATCACCAGGTTGAATTTGGTCGGCTGCTCGATCGGCAGATCGCCGGGCTTTGCACCCTTGAAAATCTTGTCGACATACGAGGCGGAGCGGCGCATGGAATAAGGAACGGCGGCGTAAATCCCGGACTGACATGAAGCTGGGCTGGCATCATAGCTCATGAGGCCACCCGCCATCGCTGGCTCGCGATAGTGCACGTTCCCGAGCGTGTCTTGTTTTCACGACCCATATTTGATCGAGCAGCCATAGGCGCGCGAGGCGGTGACGGACACCGGCTTGCCCTGCGAGATCTCGCTTAGCGTCTGGTCGACGAAATTCCTGGCGCCCTTAAGGTCCTGGAGCCGCGCCGTGGGCTGGTCGTCGATGCCGCCCTTGTAGACCAGCGCTCCTTCGCCGTTGATCACATACATATGCGGCGTGGTGCGGGCTTCGTATGCGTGCCCAACTTTGCCCGTGGGATCGAACAGCACCGCGGTGGGCGCCGCGCCCCTATCGGCCGTAAGCTTGTTCGCCTGCTGCGGCGAGACATAGCCCGGCTGGCCAGGCGCCGACGAGATCACCGACAGCCACACCACGCCTTGCCCCGTCCATTTCTTCTGCAGCGCTTGCATGTTGTTGCCGCGATAATGTTTGCCCACATACGGGCATTCGTGGCTGGTCCATTCGAGCACCACAGTCTTGCCCTTGAAATCGACAAGGGAAAGGGTGCGGCCGTTCGAGTCGGTCAGCGTGAAGGCGGGCGCTGCGGCGCCAATGATCGCCTGGGCGGTTGCCGGCTGCATGCCCGCGCTCAGGGTGATGATCGCCGTCGCGCAGTAGAGACCGATGGCCAACATCCGGCGTCGCTCAATGATGCTCATGGAAGGGCACTCCTCGCTTGCGTTCCGAATCATAGTTTCCGAAGAGGCCGAGGTCGCCCGCAAGCTCTTTGCGAACGCTGCATACCAGACTCGCGCCTCATTCGATCACCTCGTCGGCGCGGGCGAGCAGCGATGGCGGCACACTGAGGCCGAGTACCCTTGCCGCCGCGTGATTGATGACAAGCTCGAACTTGGTGGCCTGCATGACCGGCAGGTCCGCAGGTTTCGCACCCTTGAGGATACGACCGGCATAGATACCGATCTGACGATACGCATCCGTCAGGCTGGTTCCGTAGCTTATCAGGCCGCCGATTTCGGCATATTCACGCGACCCATACGAGGCAGGGAGCGCGTG
This sequence comes from Xanthobacteraceae bacterium, assembly GCA_035263865.1. Lineage (GTDB taxonomy): Bacteria > Pseudomonadota > Alphaproteobacteria > Rhizobiales > Xanthobacteraceae > VAZQ01. The sequence continues at coordinate 48,070 of DATFQX010000430.1, read as the reverse complement.
GCGCGCAGCCAGGAGGACCAATTGGATACGTCGGCTGACAAAAAGGGGGCCACCGCTGATGAAAACCGCGTCGGGTCGGTCGTGCGCAAATGTTGCGAAGGCTGCATCGATGTCCGGGCCGGTGCTGACATCAAGGGTCTGAATTTGCAGTCCCATGGCGCGCGTAGCCGTGTCCACATCTCTCAATACGGTCTCGGCGTTGGCGTCCGCCGGATGGATGAGCACGGCGACGCGACGAGCTGCGGGTACGAGCTCGCGCAGGAGCTCCAGCCGTTTTGCTATCAACTCGTTGCTGAAAAAATTGATGCCCGTCGCGTTGCCGCCGGGCCGGGCGAGGCTGGCGACAAGGCCCAGCCTGACCGGGTCTTCAGGGATGGTAAAGACGATAGGGATCGTCGTGGTTGCGGCCTTGGCCGCCAGCGCCGGGTCGGAACCTCCGGTCGCGACGATCACCGCGACCTGTCGGCGAATCAATTCGGTTACCAGGGCCGGTACCCGATCAATTTGATTCTCAGCCCAGCGGTATTCGATCGTGACATTCTCGCCCTCGACATGGCCGGCATCCTTGAGACCCTGGCGGAACGCGCGCATACGGTCCAATTGGGTATCGGGCGAACCCGCGTTGATGATGCCGATCACCGGCGCCGCCGGCTGCTGCGCACGCGCTGGCAACGGCCCTACCGCTGCCGCGCCGCCGAGCAGCGACATGAAGTCGCGCCGCCTTATGCCGGACATCGGGCTTCCTCCCGCCTTGGCGCCGCCGGTTCACCGCACACTCAACCCGCCGCAGAGAGGCCGAGAACTCCTTGGGCCAGACCTGAAATGTTCTGAATCGTGTTTGGTGCTGCCGTGCCTACCCGAAGGATAGCACGTCAAAGGGGGCGCCGTGGCTTGCGCCAGCAAACTGTGCTAGTCTTTTCGCCTAAGGTCGTCCGGTCTCCGTGGGGGAGCAGATGGCGACCGGCTCAATCAAGGGATGCGATTTTTCGGGTCTGACGGCCGGCCGCCGCGCGTGCGGGGCGAGCTTGGCCGGTGCAACACGCGCATGGAGGGACACATGCCTGCTTCGACAGCCTACACAATGCGCCGTTCGGCTTCGGCCGTCATAACCGGAGCTTGCCTTGCGGTCTGCGCCCCTATCTCGGCAAGCGCCAATGTCATCATAGATTGGGACGCGAAAGCTATCGCTGCCGTTGAGCCGCTAACCCGCATCCCGTCGCCAGCCACACCATACGGCGCGTACCGGGTGATGGGGATGGTGCATGCCGCGATGTTCGACGCAGTCAACTCGATCGAGCGCCGCTATCGGCCGTATCTGGTGCAGTTGCCTGCCGACGCCGGCACCTCGAAGGAAGCGGCCGCGGCAGCGGCGGCGGCTGCGGTGCTGGCGACGATCGACGCAAAGACGGCGCATGACGTGAAAATCGCCCTCGCCGACTATCTTGTCTCGATCCCCGATGGCGCGGCGAAGTCGGACGGCGTCAAGCTCGGCGAGGCTGTCGCGGCACACATCTTGACCGCGCGCGCGAACGACGGCTCTGAGGCGCCCGATGATTACCGGCCTCGGACCACACCTGGCGTCTATGTGCCGACGCCGATCATGCGCGGCCCCATGTGGCCAAAGGTCAAACCGTTCGCAATCGACAACGCTTCGCAATTCCGACCAAGCTCCCCGGTTGCCTTGGAAAGCAACGAGTGGGCGACAGATTTCAATGAGATCAAGGACTATGGCGCACAGAAGAGCGCGAAGCGAACGGCCCAACAGACTGAGACTGCCCGCTTCTGGCTCGTCTCTGGGCCGATCGCTTATCACCCCTTCGTCCGCGAGTTGGCGCGGGCCAAAGGCATGGATGTCGTCGATAGCGCGCGGTTCATGGCACTCGCCTCCCTCGCAACCAACGACGCATTGGTCGCCGTGTTGGATGCCAAGTACCACTACAATTTCTGGCGGCCGGTGACGGCAATTCGCAATGCCGATATCGATAACAACGCGGCCACGGATCGCGAGGCAGCTTGGCAGCCGATTGCCGACACGCCCATGCACCCGGAATACCCGTGCGCGCATTGCATCCTGAGCGGCAGCGTCGCAGGCGTTGTCAAGGCGGCGCTCGGGAGCGAAGAAATTCCGGAGATCGCGATGACAAGCCCGAGCGCACCAGGCGTGACCCACCGTTGGACCAACCTGACGGCATTCACCCAAGAGGTTGCAAATGCGCGCATCTGGTCCGGCTTCCATTACCGCTTCTCGACCCGGGTCGGGACGCAGATGGGACTCCAGATCGGCGACTACGTTGTCAAAAACACCATGCAGCCAGCCGTGACGGCAGGCCCGCAGCAGCTGCCGGCGCAGGGGCTGGTTCCGGTTGGACGATAACGCGTGCCCCGGGCGCCCTCTTGTAACGGAGGGCGGCGGACCTGCCTGTCTCGCGGCCCCATCTGCGGGGCTCCCGCAAATCTCTCCGTTCGCCCCCGCGCAAGCGGGAGCCCAGGAGCCGCAGTCCGTAGCCCTGGATCCCCGCTTTCGCGGGGATCAACGGAATGGGGATTGCCCGCTTTAATAGAAATCAAATGCGAGCTCCCAGCACGATTTTCTATTCCGGTTGGCCCAGCATGCGGAAAACCTCTTCCAATTGCGGGCTCATCGGCAGGTTCAGCGTCTCGCCGGTCGGCAGCCGGCGCAGGAACCATTTGTTGTAGAGCTCGGCGAGCCGTCGCTCGCCTGCCATTCGAGCGAAGGTGCGCTCGACCACCGCGGCGAAAGCCGGATCGTCGCGCCGATAGACGAGGCCATACGGGTCGTAGGACAGATACTCGCCGACGACTTTCATGTCGGCCGCATTCTTCGCCGTCGCAATGAAGCCGTACAAAAGCACGTCGTCGGTTGCAAACGCGGCCGCCTTGCCGGAAGCGAGCGTCTCGAGCGATTGCGCGTGATCAGGCGCGCTGATGATTGTGATGCCGAGCTTCTGCTTGTCCGAGAGCGCGCGCAGCGCCGCCTCGTTGGTGGTGCCGGCGGTCACGACCGCGGCCTTGCCGGCGAGATCACGATAGGAACTGATGGAAGAGGACTTCGGCACCATCAGCTTGGTGCCGGCGACAAAGAAGATCGGCGAGAATGCGACTTCCTTCCGGCGCTGGACATTACCTGTGGTCGAGCCGCACTCGAGATCGATCTCGCCGGACGCCACCTTTTGCAGGCGATTGGCCGGCGTCACCGGGGCGAATGCAATCTTGATCTCCATGCCATCGAGCTCAGTGGATACGTCCTCCACGATCTCGCGGCAAAGGTCGATCGAGTAGCCGATCGGCTGTTGCCTGCGGTTGAGATAGGAGAAGGGCAAAGAGCTTTCGCGGTAGCCGAGCCTGATCGTGCCGGTGCTCTTGACCTTCTTGAGCGTTCCGGAAACGGCGCCGACATTCGCCGCCTCCTGCGCGTTGGCCGGCGCGGCGAACATGACGATGGCCGCCGCGGCAAGAACAATCGCCGGCCAGCGCCGGATCCCAGAAGCGCGGGTCAGTTCTCCCCTCGCGTGCTTCGCTCGCATGACACACATCAGGCGGGCTTGGGCGTGAGCGCGGCCTCGAGTTCCCCGATGTCCACCTTCTCGCCCTCCCACTTCGCGATCGCGGCCGTCGCAAGAGTGTTGCCGATCACGTTGGTGGCCGAGCGCCCCATATCGAGGAATTGATCGATGCCGATGATCAGCAGCAAGCCCGCCTCAGGAATGTTGAAGCTGGCGAGCGTCGCGGCGATGACCACGAGCGAAGCGCGCGGCACCCCGGCCATACCTTTGCTCGTGAGCATCAGCAGCAAGAGCATCGCAATCTGCTCACCGATTGGCAGCTGGATATTGTACGCCTGCGCGATGAACAGCGTCGCAAACGTGCAGTACATCATCGAGCCGTCGAGATTGAACGAATAGCCCATCGGCAGAACGAAGCTGATGATCTTCTTGCTGATGGGGAACTTCTCGAGCTGCTCCATGGTCTTGGGATAGGCGGCCTCGCTGCTCGCCGTGGAGAAAGCAAGCAAGAACGGCTCGCGGATCAGATTGACGAGCCGGAAGCTGTGCCGGCCAAAAATCACGAATCCGACGCCGATCAGGAGGCACCACAGCACGGCAAGCCCGAAGTAGAACTCGATGACGAACTTGCCGTAGGTCACGAGAATGCCGAGGCCTTGGGTGGTCACGATCGCGGCCATCGACGCGAACACTGCAATCGGCGCCAGCGCCATGACGTAGCCGGTGATCGAGAGGATGACGAAAGAAAGCTGCTCGATGCCTTCGACCAGCTTGCGGGCGCGCTCGCCGAGCGCCGCGCAGGCGACACCAAAGAACAGCGAGAACACGACGATCTGCAGGATCTCATTCGTCGCCATCGCCTCGACGACCGAGCGCGGCACGAGGTGAGCGACAAACTCCTTCATCGACAACGACGCGACCTTGAGGTTGGTCGAAGCATCCGCGTCCGGCAGCGGCAGATTGAGGTTGTCGCCCGGCCGCAGGATGTTCACGAGGATCATGCCCAGCAGGAGCGATACGAGCGACGCGCCGACGAACCAGACCATCGCCTTCGCGCCGATGCGGCCGACCGACTTGGTGTCGCCCATGTGCGCGACCCCGACCACGAGCGTCGAGAACACGAGTGGCGCGATGATCATCTTGATGAGGCGCAGAAAGATATCGGTGAACAGCGAGATGTAATCGGCGATGGTCTTTGCCGTTTTCGGATCTGGCCAGAGGATGTGACAGGCATAACCGACGAGAATGCCCAGCAGCATGCCGATGAGAATAATCGTGGTAAGCTTCGAGCGCATGGTTTGCCCCCTGCGTTGCTTGCATCAGCCTAAGCAGAAACAGCGTCGCTGGAAAGGCAATCGTAGCTGAGAGAGCCAATGAGTCTTTTCGATCTTTCCGGCCGCATCGCGATCGTCACCGGGGGCAATGGCGGCATCGGGCTCGGCATGGCGCAAGGTCTCGCGTCGGCCGGTGCCGTCGTGGTGCTCGCCGGGCGCAATGCCAAAAAGGGCGAAGCCGCCGTGCAGCGCATCGCGCAGGCCGGAGGCAAAGCCGAGTTCGCGAAAGTCGACGTGACCAGCGAGGCCTCCTGCCGCGCGCTGATCGATGCAGCTGCGGCGCGTCACGGCCGCCTCGACATTCTCGTCAACAATGCCGGCACCAACATCCGCAAGCCGCCTGACGTACTGAGCGCCACCGAGTGGCACACGGTGATCGACACTAATCTCACCAGCGCGTTCATCTGCACGCATGCCGCCTATCCGCACATGCAGAAGGCCCGCCGCGGCAAGATCATCAATATCGGCTCGATGATGTCGATCTTCGGCACGGGTTTTGCGCCGGCCTACGCGGCGAGCAAGGGCGGCATCGTGCAGTTCACGCGCGCCTGCGCGACCGCCTGGGCGAAGGAGAACATCCAGGTCAATGCGGTGCTGCCGGGCTGGATCGATACCGATCTGACGCGCGGCGCCCGGCGCGAAATCGCGGGCCTCAACGAGAACGTGCTCGCGCACACGCCCGCGGGCCGCTGGGGTGACCCGAAGGATTTCGGCGGGATCGCGGTTTTTCTGGCGAGCGCGGCCTCGGATTTCGTCACCGGTGCGGCGATCCCGGTCGACGGGGGCTATTCGGTGCAGGGATAAAGCTCTCACGTCGTAGCCGGGATTGAGCGAAGCGAAACCCAGGGGCAGTTTTCGCCGCGCAAAGCGAATCCCCGGTTTCGCCGCGCTCAACCCGAGCTACACCGCTACGAAGGTCCCAAACTTAAGCATCTGAAATCGTTCAGCTATATAGCTACGATTCGAATTTATATCTCATATCGCATTTATCTATTGACCACGACTCGCGCCGGATTGTATAAAGATTCTCAGCCTTGCTCAACGGAAGGGCGTCGTCCGGAGGCATCCTGAAGGCGGAGCGAGGCGTGGCTGTCCTGCGGTAGCGATTCACAACCGCTGCCCCGGGAGGCACGGGAGGCCGCCACCGGGCATTACGACCCGGCGCGAGGAGCTCGCTGTAACCGATCCGGACGCAAGTCCGGTGAGGGAAGCGCGGCACCGGAGCCCAAAATCGCCACGGTGTGAGCGCCGAGAGGCGAGCGTCCCGCGTCATGGGACGCAAGGCGCCTCGCTAGGCGCCTGGCCTGCCGCGTTATGTGCAGGCCCAACGAGTGCCTCGCAAGCACCCGACGACTCTCGGCGCTCCGCCACCCTTCTTATCGGGTGCGCGAAGCAAAAAGCAAAACCCGGGCGCAAAACCGCGCCGCGGGAACGAGAACGGCTGTTTGAAATGGTGAAAGAAGTCCCGCACGCCATGCTCGTCCTCATCCTGAGGAGCGCGCAGGCTCAACAAGTACCGCAAACTCGACCGAGCTTGCGCGCGTCTCGAAGGATGAGGACGGGATATGCCCTCATGCTTCGAGACGCATCGCAGCGCGTTTCTGCTGTGGAAGCAGCTGCGTCGCGCTGCGATGCTCCTCAGCATGAGGGCGACGGCCACGGCGTCGGCTCAAAGCATCAAATCTTTGTTCTCCAGCCCGAACATCACGCCACCCCAGCTGCTGCCGACATGTTCGTATTGGTTGGAGATATGCTGACGGCCGGCCATGAGGTCGGCAAGAATTCCGCCGAACGGAAGCTCATCCGAGAGCCCGCCGGCGCCGGCCGCCTTGAAGATGCGCGCGGCAAGCAGCGTGCAGCGCTCCGTCACTTCCGTCGACTGAAATTTGTAGCGCAGCCGCTCCTCGAGCGGCGGCATCTCGCCGGCTCTTGCATAGGCGTGCAAATTGCGCAGGTTGCGATGCAGCGTGTTGGTCATCTCGTCGATGGCGGCTGCGGTCTCGGCGCAGACGAGCTGCACGAAGGGATTTTCGGCGGAGCGTCCTCCCGCCCGCGTCACGCGCGCTTTGCCGTAATCGAGAAACGCGTTGAGCATGCCCTGCAAGGCGCCGAGCGCGGCGGCGGAAATGCCGCGCACGAAAATCTGTCCGAACGGCAGCCGGTAGAGGCTCGACGTGTTCAGCGCCTGCCCCGGGCCTTTGAGCCGAAAATTATCGAGCATGCTCTGCGAGCGATAAGCGGGAACGAAAACGTCGTCGACGACGATGTCCCAGCTCCCGGTCGCCTGCAGGCCCGCCACGTGCCAGGTGTCGATGCTCGCATAATCCTTGCGCGGCAACAGAAAGATGCGCCCCTCAGGCGCGCCGCCGTTCCCGCTCGCGACGAGCGCCCCGAGCAGTGCCCAGTCGCAATGCTCGCAGCAGCTCGCATAACGCCAACGTCCGCTCAGGCGATAGCCGCCGGCAACTGCGCTCGCGCGGCCGGCAGGCATGAGCGAGGAGCAGATCAAGACCGACGGATCCTCGCCCCAAACCTCTTGCGCCGCGCGATCGTCGAGCAGCGCCATGAACCAGGGATGCACGCCGGAGACGCCGTAAATCCACGCCGTCGACATGTCGCTTTCGCCGAGCGCGAGCTCGACGTCGTAAAACGTATGCAGGTCCATCTCGTAGCCGCCCCAGCGCTTGGGCTGGAGCACGCGAAAAAGCCCGGCGCGCTGCATGTCGGCGATGGTCTCATCGGGAATCCGGCGCTGTCGCCTCCCCTCGCGCGAGCGCGCGGCGAGCGCGGGAATGAGCGCGCGGGCGCGAGCAATGATCACCGCCGTTTCCGGTACGCCGGTCGCGAGATCGCTCGCCCGCTGCATGGGGCCTCGGCGGTGGGCGCGCTACTCGGCGGCTGCGAGCTTGCTCGCGGCGTTGCGCATCAGGCACTCGATCAGCATGTCGGTCGACATGACATCGCCGAAGGTAAGATAGAACGCGCAAAGCGACGCATTGTGATCCGCGTCGGTCACCGCGGCGTTGCCATCGCTCACCATGATGGTTTTGAAATTGAGCATCATGGCGTCGCGCGCGGTCGACTCGCAGCACACGTTCGTCACCGTGCCGGTGACGAGAATGGTGTCGAGCCCGCGTCCGCGCAGGATCTCCGCGAGATCCGAGGAGCCCTGGATGAAGGCGCTGAAGCGGTTCTTCTCGACGATGAGATCGGCCGCGCGCACGTCGAGGCTATCCCAGAGCTGGTGCCCTTTGCTGCCGGCGGTGAGCGCCTCGACGCGCTTAGCGCCGTGCTGAGGGCTGACCATGTCGAAATAGATCGACCAGCTCTGCAGCGCGTCTTCCGTGAAGGTGGTTTTGATCCACACCACGCTGCCGCCGGTCTCGCGCACCGCCTGCGCGAGGCGATTGATGTTGGGCACGATCTTTTCCGCCATCGGGCAGAGCGCGTGGGCCACGCCCGGCAGCATGAAGGCGTTCTGCATGTCGACGACGACGAGCGCGGTCTTGGCCGGATCGAGATTGTCGTAGACGTGCTCGCGGCCGCGCCGCTCGATGACGCGCGCGACAACCGATTGCGGGATGGACAGCGTATGCATGGAGGGCTCCCTCGTGCGGAAGGAGAAAGATTATCACGCCGCGGCCGGCTGCGGGCAACCGTGGCGGCGGCCGGCAAAGGCGTCGGCGATGAAGGCGTGGGCGAGCGCGTAGCCGTGGCGGGTGGCAGGCTCGTCATAGACGGCGACGCCAGGGGTGTTCGCCTGCGGATCGGTGAAGGCGTGGCAGAGATCGCCGAATGTGAGCAGCGCCCAGCACGCGCCAGCGGCCGTCATCTCCGCCTCGAACGCATCGCGCTCGGCCTTCGGGGCGACCGGATCGGCGGCGCCGTGGACGGCAAGCACCGCGGCTTTGATCTCGCCACGCTTGGCCGGCTGTGGCGTCGTCAGCGTGCCGTGCATGGACACGACCGCCTGCACGTCGGCGCCGGTGCGGGCGAGATCGAGCACGTTGAGGCCGCCGAAGCAGAACCCGATCGCGGCGCGCCGGTTGATGTCGCCGATCGCGCGGCGGTCCGATTCGCGGGTGAGCGTGTCGAGCGCGGCGGCGATGCGCCGGCGCATCCCCGGCACGTCCGACATGAACGGGCGCAGAAATTCCATGGGATTTTCGGTCCCGACCGGTCCATTGCCTTCGCCAAACATGTCGGCGACGAAGACGACGTACCCTTGCTGGGCGAGCATATGGCCGGTTTCGATCGCCGGCTTGATGACACCGCGCCAATTCGGCGCCATCAGCAGAAGCGGCCGCGCCGCCTTCACCCCTTCGTCCCACACGAGCGCGCCGCGGCAACTCAGGCCGGACACCGAATAAAAAATGCTCTCCACCGCCATCAGTTGTTCCTCCCTAACAGCTCCCTCTGGAATTCGTCATGCGCGGGCTTGACCCGCGCATCCATCGAAACAAAGACTTCATTCAAGACGATGGATTGCCGGGTCAAGCCCGGCAATGACGGCAAACCGTCAGCGTCGACGGCCAATGATATCACTACCCACCTGCGGCCGGGCGCAAGAAGGCGAAGTCGCAGCCTTCATCCGCGCCCAAGATTTCCTGCGCATAGAGCTTGGCATAACCGCGCTCAGGCTTGACTTGCGCGGACTTTGCCGCGGCGGCACGCGCCTTCAATTGAGCCTCTTCGACTATGAGCTCGATGCGGCGTTCCTTGACCGAGAGCCGGATGCGGTCGCCGCTGCGCACGAGAGCAAGCGGACCGCCGGAGGCCGAATCCGGCGTGATATGCAGCACGATGGTCCCGAACGCGGTGCCGCTCATGCGCGCGTCGGAGACGCGGATCATATCTTTCACTCCACGCTGCGCGAGTTTTTTCGGGATCGGCAGATAACCCGCTTCGGGCATGCATTCGCTCGCGTGGGGACCAGCGTTCTGCAGCACGAGCACGTCGTCGGGGGTGACGTCGAGCGCGGGATCATCGATGCGCGCGGCAAGATCGGCGAGCGAGGAGAAGACTACTGCGCGGCCCAGGTGCTCGAACAATCTTGCATCGGCCGCCGAGCGCTTGAGGATCGCGCCCTTCGGCGCGAGATTGCCGAACAGCGCGACGAGCCCACCTTGCGGTTCGAAAGGCTTGTCGCGTTGCGCAATGATCGAGCGGTCGACATAAGCGCCGCCGTCGGCTGCGAGGCGTTCGCCCAGCGTCTCCCCGCTCACCGTGACGCAGTCGAGATGCAAGAGCGGCTTGAGCTCGCGCAGCAGCGCGCCCATGCCGCCGGCGGCAAAAAAATCCTCCATATAGCCGTTGCCGACCGGCTTGAGGTTGACCAGCACCGGCGTCGAATCGGAGAGCCGGTTGAGCTCTTGGAGCAAAATTTTCACGCCGGCGCGCCCGGCGATCGCGGTGAGGTGGATCACCGCGTTGGTCGAGCCGCCGAGCGCAAGCAGCGCACGCAGCGCGTTCTCGACCGATTTTGCGTTGACGATGCGGCTTGGCGTACGATCGGAGCCGATGAGCTCGACGGCCGCGCTGCCGGTTGCTTCCGCGGCGCGCAGCCGATCGGCATGCACCGCCGGGATCGCGGCGGTGCCGGGCAGGATCAGTCCGAGCGCTTCGGCGATGCAGGCCATGGTGGATGCGGTGCCCATCACCGCACAGGTGCCGGCGGTGACCGCGAGCTGCGCTTCGACTTGCGAGATCTCCTCCGCATCGACCTCGCCCGCGCGATAGCGCGCCCAGAAGCGCCGGCAGTCGGTGCAGGCGCCGAGCCGCTCGCCGCGGTGGCGGCCGGTCATCATCGGCCCTGCCACCAGCATGACCGCCGGCCGGCCGGCGGATATCGCGCCCATGATTTGCGCCGGCACCGTCTTGTCGCACCCGCCCATGAGGACGACCGCGTCCATCGGCTGCGCGCGGATCATTTCCTCGGTGTCGATCGACATCAGGTTGCGATATTTCATGCTGGTCGGGCTGAGAAACACTTCGCCCAACGAGATGGTGGGAAACGCCATCGGCAGCGCGCCGGCGGCGAGCACGCCGCGCCGCACGGCCTCGAGCAATTCTGGGAAATGCCGGTGGCAATTGTTGAAGGCGGACGGCGTATATGCGACGCCGACGACGGGCTTCTTCAACAGCGCACGCGAGTAGCCCATGGACTGCGCGAAGGAGCGGCGCAGGTAGAGCGAGAAATCGCGGTCGCCGTAGTTGGTGAGGCCGTGCTCGAGCCCGTGTTCGCTCACTCTTTATACCTCGCAGCCTCCCGCCTGATCGGCCGCCAAAGCGCCAATGCGCAACACTTTACCGCAATCCGCATCAAATTTCTGACGCTTGCGCGGCAATTATCGCCTCGACAAGGGCCCTGGAACGCTTCTAATTTGGGAGCGTCCCAAAAGGTCGGCCTGCCGAGGCAAGAGAGCGATCCATGAATTACGAGGCGTATTTCGCGCACGCCCTTGCCCGGCTCAGGGACGAACGCCGCTACCGGGTCTTTGCCGATCTCGAACGGCTCGCCGGCCGCTTCCCGCACGCGATCTGGCATTCCCCGCAAGGACCGCGCGACGTCATCGTGTGGTGCTCCAATGATTATCTCGGCATGGGCCAACATCCCCAAGTCATCGGGGCGATGGTCGAAACCGCAACCCGCATGGGCACGGGCGCCGGCGGAACCCGCAACATCGCCGGCACCAATCACCCGCTGGTCAATCTCGAACGCGAGCTCGCCGACCTCCATCGCAAGGAGGCCGCCCTCGTCTTCACCTCGGGCTACGTGTCCAACGAGACCGGCATCTCGACGATTGCCAAGCTCATGTCGAACTGCCTGATCCTGTCGGATGCGTCCAACCACAATTCCATGATCGAGGGCGCGCGCCAGTCGAAGTGCGAGAAACAGATCTTCCGCCACAATGATCTGGCGCACCTCGAGGAATTGTTGCGGGCGGCCGATCTGGAGCGGCCCAAGCTGATCGTTTTCGAGACGCTCTATTCCATGGACGGCGATGTGGCGCCGATCAACCGCATCTGCGACCTCGCCGAGCGCTACCGCGCGATGACCTATGCCGACGAGGTGCACGCGGTCGGCATGTACGGGCCGCGCGGCGGCGGACAAGCCGAGCAGCAGGGCGCGATGGGACGCCTCGACGTGATCGAAGGCACGCTCGCCAAGGCCTTCGGCTGTCTCGGCGGCTATATCGCCGCGAGCGCGGCGCTGTGCGACGCCGTGCGCAGCTACGCCCCCGGCTTCATCTTCACCACCGCGCTTCCGCCCGCGATCTGCGCCGCGGCCACCGCCGCCATACGCCACCTCAAGGCATCGAACTTCGAGCGCGAACGCCATCAAGAGCGCGCCGCACGCGTCAAGGCGGTGCTCAACGGTGTCGGCTTGCCGGTGATGCCGAGTCCCACCCACGTCGTTCCGCTCTTCGTGGGCGAGCCCGAGAAGTGCAAGCGGGCGAGCGATCTCCTGCTCGCGGAGCACGGCATTTACATCCAGCCCATCAACTACCCGACGGTGCCGAAGGGGACGGAGCGGCTGCGCATCACGCCAACCCCCTATCACGAGGACACGCTGATCGACGCGCTGGCCGAGGCGCTGCTGGAGGTTTGGGAGCGGCTCGCTTTGCCGCTCAAGGACCGCGCGCTGGCGGCCGAGTGAGATCAGTGCGCGGCTGGAAGGCGAAACGCCAGCTCTTCCAGCGACAGCCCAGGCATCTTCTAAGTTCTAAGCCCCGATCGGGTGAGCCCTCCCCCGCCGACGATATTCTCGCTCGGAGTTTCGTGCGGTAGAATACAAGTCTCGGGCCCTGGCCCCCCGGACCGTGAAGCCATCATGCTGCAAGGCTGGATCGTTATCGCCGTTGCGCTCGGCTATATCGGCCTATTGTTCGTGGTCGCAAGTTACGGAGACCGCACGCGGCGCTTTGGCCGCGAAGGCCGCTGGCGCTTCATCTATCCGCTCTCACTTGCGATCTACTGCACCTCTTGGACGTTCTTTGGCTCGGTGGGACTCGCTTCGCGCACCGGCTTCGATTTCTTGACCATTTACATCGGACCGATGCTTTTGATCGGGCTGTGTTCGCCGCTGATCGTGCGGATCGTGCGCTTAGCCAAGGCACAGAACATCACGTCGATCGCCGATTTCATTGCTGCTCGCTACGGCAAAGCGCAGACGGTCGCTGCAACCGTGGCGCTCATCGCGATTGTCGGCACCGTTCCCTACATAGCGCTTCAGCTCAAGGCGGTCTCGTCCTCGCTGGCGACGATTCTAGTGCCGCTCGGACCGGCCAGCGGAACGATGCAGCCGGTATTTGGCGACATCGCGCTTTACGTCGCGGTCGCAATGGCGATCTTCGCCGTCCTGTTCGGCACGCGCCATATCGATGCCACCGAACATCAAGACGGATTGATGCTGGCAATCGCAACCGAGTCGATCGTCAAACTGGTTGCCTTCGTCGGCGTCGGCGTGTTCGTCACGTTCTGGATGTTTGACGGACCGTTCTCACTTTTTGCGCAAGCCCTGGAACGGCCGAATACCGCTGCGGTGTTCTCGCGAGAGCCGGTGCCGGGCACACTCCTGGCAATGACGCTGCTGTCGCTGTTCGCGATCGTTTTGCTGCCGCGCCAGTTCCACGTCACCGTTGTCGAGAACAACACTGAGGACGAAATTAGGCGCGCCTCTTGGCTGTTCCCACTTTATCTCGTTCTGATCAATCTTTTCGTCGTACCGATCGCATTGGCCGGACTGCTGACGTTCAGTCCCGGACAGGTCGACAGCGACATGTTCGTGCTCGCTTTGCCGCTCGCGGCGCATTCCAACCTGTTTACGATCGCGGCTTTCGTCGGGGGTCTTTCTGCGGCGACCGCGATGGTCATCGTGGAATCGGTCGCGCTCGCCATCATGGTGTCGAACGACATCCTGATGCCGCTAGTGCTGCAGCGGCGCGAGGCGCTAATTGCCGGCCGAGGCAACGTGGGCGGCTTGCTGCTTATCGTGCGTCGAATGGCGATCTTCGTCATCTTGTTTCTTGCCTACGTCTATTATCGCCTGGCCGGTGACGCGCAGCTTGCCTCGATCGGCCTCTTGTCGTTTGCCGCGGTGGCGCAACTCGCCCCTGCCTTTTTCGGCGGCCTGATCTGGCGCCGGGGTACTGCGCGGGGCGCGTTGGCGGGAATGATCATTGGAATCCTAGCCTGGGCGTATACGCTGTTGTTGCCCAGCCTGGCGAGCGTCGGCATCGTGGATCAGAGCCTGCTCGCGCACGGGCCTTGGGGAATAGCGCTGCTGCGCCCGCAGGCACTGATCGGACTCGATCTGCCTCCGCTGGCGCAAGGCGTGTTCTGGAGCCTTGCGCTCAACGTCCTTGCTTATGTGGTGTTCTCACTTGGACGCGCTCCGAGTTCGATCGAACGATTGCAAGCTGATCTATTCGTTCCTTCTGACCTCGCGCCGATCGCGCCGAGTTTCCGGCTCTGGCGCTCCTCGGTAACGGTCGAGGAATTGACCACGACCGTGTCGCGCTACCTCGGCGAGGAGCGTACAGGCAGCTCCTTCGACAGCTACGCGTTGACGCGCGGCATTAGCGTCGATCCTAAGGCGGAGGCGGACTTCCAACTCCTGCGCCATGCCGAGCATTTGCTCGCGTCGGCCATCGGTGCGGCATCCTCGCGCCTAGTGCTCTCGCTCCTGTTGCGTAAACGCACTGTATCTACCAAGGCGGCGCTCAAGCTGCTCGACGACGCCAATGCCGCCATTCATTACAACCGCGAGATCTTGCAAACCGCGCTCGACCACGTGCGCCAAGGCATCGCGGTATTCGACAAGGATCTACTGCTCGTTTGCTGGAATCGGCAATTCGGCGAGATTCTTGCGTTGCCCCCGCAACTCACTCGTTTTGGCACCCCGCTCGACCACATTCTGCGCTTCCATGCCGAGCAGAGCACCTCCGATCAGGAGACTGCTGATGCGCTCGTGCGTGGGCGGCTTGCACGCTACGTCAACAACAGCGAGCCGTTTCTGGAGCGCTTTGCCGAGCACGACTTGGTCATGGAGGTGCGGGCCAATCCGATGCCTGACGGCGGCATCGTCACGACGTTTACCGATATCACTCCCAGCGTGAAGGCAGCGGAGGAACTCGAGCGCGCCAACGAGTCGCTGGAGCGGCGGGTGCAGGAGCGCACCGAAGAATTGACTCGCCTCAATACCGAGCTCGGCCGTGCCAAGGGCGAGGCCGAACAGGCCAACATCTCCAAAACTCGCTTCCTCGCTGCGGCGAGCCACGACATACTGCAGCCGCTCAATGCCGCCCGTCTCTACGTCACCAGTCTGGTCGAGCGGCAAGGCGGTGGCAATGACGCCCAGTTGATCACAAATATCGATGCCTCACTCGACGCGGTTGAAGAAATATTTGGGGCACTGCTCGACATTTCCCGGCTTGATACCGGAGCAATGAAGCCAGAAATCGTCCGTTTTCGCATTGACGAGTTGTTGCGGCAATTGGAGGTGGAGTTCACGCCGCTCGCACAGGAGAAGGGATTAAAACTCAAGTTCGCCCCCTGCTCGCTCGCGATCCAATCCGACCGGCGTTTGTTGCGGCGTCTGCTGCAGAATCTCGTATCCAACGCGATCAAATACACCCCTAAGGGTCGCGTGCTTGTCGGCTGCAGGCGCCACGGCGATCGGCTGCGCATCGGCGTCTACGATACCGGACTCGGCGTTCCGGCTTCGAAAAAGCGTGCAATCTTTCAGGAATTTCACCGGCTCGATCAGGGAGCCAAGGCGGCACGCGGCTTGGGATTAGGCCTTTCGATCGTCGAACGCATCGCCCGCGTTCTCGACCACAAGATCATCGTCAGCTCTGCGGTTGGTCGTGGATCGCAGTTCTCGGTGGAGGTCCCGCTTTCGTCTGTCGTACCACCGCGCCAGCAGCAACAACTGACGCCGGATATCGATCGCGTGCAGCTTTCGGGAATTACCGTTTTGTGCATCGACAACGATTTGGCGATCCTCGACGGAATGCAAATGCTGCTCGAGGGATGGGGCTGTCGGGTGCTAAAGGCGTCGGATCTCGGGGCAGCCATCGCGCTCGTCGCAGAGACCAAGGTGGCGCCAGACGGACTGCTCGTGGATTACCACCTCGACGACGGGAATGGCATCGCTGCGATTGCGGACCTGCGCCGCCGCTTTGGCGCCGATCTCACGGCCATCCTGATCACCGCCGATCGCACCCCGCGCGTACGCGAGGATGCTCGCGCCAACAGCGTCCAGGTGCTGAACAAACCGATCAAGCCAGCGGCATTGCGCGCGTTGTTGACGCAATGGCGTATGCAGCGGCTTGCCGCGGCGGAATGAGAGCGGCGGCGCGCCCCGCGGAACTCGCCGTGGCCAAGAGAAATCAAAGCCCCGCGCCGACCGGCTGCGGCCATTGACCGAGCTCAATTTTGGAGGCGGCAATGACTGCTTGTGTGCGGCTCTCTACCCCGAGCTTTTGCAGAATCGCCGAGACATGCGCCTTCACGGTCGCTTCGGAGACACCGAGCTCGTAGGCAATCTGTTTGTTGAGCAGCCCCTCCGAGAGCATCATCAAGACGCGTACCTGCTGCGGCGTCAACGAGGTGAGCCGGGTTAATAGGTCAGTGGTCTCGGCATCCGCGCCGGCTCCAAGGTTGATATCCGGCGGGGTCCAAACGCCGCCCTCGAAAACTCGGGTAATCGCCCCGCGCATGATCTCGATGCCGAGGGTCTTGGGGATGAATCCCAACGCTCCGAAATCCATGCAACGACGGATCACTGCAGGATCGTCATTGGCCGATACCACGACGATCGGCACGCTCGGATACTGCGCGCGCAGATACATGAGGCCGGAGAAGCCGCGCACACCCGGCATGGCCAAATCTAGCAGGATGAGATCGACTTCAGCGCCGCGCTCCAGCAGCTTCGTTACGTCATCAAAGGAACCCGCTTCCGCAATCTCCACGTCCTCGAACAGACCTGAAACCGCCTCGCGCAAGGCTCCGCGAAACAGCGGATGGTCATCGGCGATGACCATGCGTATTGATCCGGCCATCCGCTTCATCCGGGCAACCCCTCGAGTTCTCCGCTCTTCCCTGGCCGAAGCATAGCACAATGTCCGCATCGGTGTTCAGGCAGCCGCCGCTGGCGGGGCCTGATCCCGTGCAGAACGAGAATCCGATCACAGCCTGCTGCCGATGAATTGCAGCACGATTTCACGCCGGTGCGGCCGCGCGCAATGCTCGGCCAGATAGATGCCTTGCCACGTACCGAGCGCGAGAGCCCCGCCAAGCACCGGGACGTGGAGCGATACGCCGGTGAGCATGGTCTTCACATGCGCCGGCATGTCGTCGGGCCCTTCCGTATCGTGAATCCAGCCGGCAGCCGCGGGTGCAAGGCGCTCGAGCGCGCTCGCAAGATCGCTGCGCACGTCTGGATCGGCATTCTCCTGGATGAGCAGAGAAGCCGAAGTATGCCGCGCGAAGAGGAACAGCGCACCGTCCTTCGCCCTGCTCTCGATAACGAACCGCATGACTTCGCGCGTAATCTCGGTGAAGGAGCTTCCACTGCTGTCGATCACGAGTGTCGCAGTCGCAACGATCTCGGGTACGCACTCAGTGATTGGAGACAACGAGCCTGTCATGCTCTAGTGACGGCGGCGATCGTCAGGTCTTTTTCAATATATCCTTCTGCAGCCCTGCGATCATTTCCATGAAGCGGCGCCAGACCTTCTCGATGAAGCTCATGACCTTGTTGAGGTCGGCGTCATTGGGCAACTGCAAACGAGGTTCGTCAGAATTGGCAGCCGGGGGCTGTGGCTTGACGGTGCCTGGCAGCGGCAGATCGTGGGCGAGGAGCTCCTTTTTGACTGCTGCGTTTTCGGCCTGCAGGCGGGCGATCTCGGCCTCCAGCGCGGCACGCTCATCAGGCATAATCTGGCACGCCCACCCTGCGGCGCGCTGGGCGCAGATCGATACCTCGCCGGTGCGGCCATCGAGCCGCAAATAGCCCGCATCAATGCGATTGAAGGTGTACCGGGAATTGTCGCTTTCCGGCGGCGCGGTTTGCGCCGAAGCCACCGGCGCCGCCGCAAGTTCCAGTCCAGCGACGATGCATAGCGCCATGCGGATCATGCAATGTTTCCTCGTCTGATCGTCCCGTGGACGAACGCTCGTGGGCCTGCATGTACGGAATCCTACGCCGCAAAGAATTCCGCCGCCACCCATGCGCGCGCGCCGCGCCAAGCGGGCACGTGGAGCGCCCATTTTCTTTCCACGCCAGGGTGCATATTCGGTTCGCTTTCAATGGGTTGCGGCGCAGGTGCAATTCTTGACTCGTATAAACCCGTTCATTATGGTCCGCCCGACTTTGGGGGCGGATATTGTCGTGATCTTGCCAAAACCGACGCGGGTGTCGAAAGCATGGCCGACGACGCACGCGAAAAAGGTGATCGCGAACAGCCGCTGGACAACGAGGCCGCGCTTTCCACCCGGCTCAAGCGTCTGGGCGAGCAACTGGGCCACGTCCACCCCGATCGTCGTTCCGAGGGCGGTACGAATCAACGTCGAGCCACGGATCCCTCGGCGATCGCGCGGGGCTTTCGGCTCTCGACCGAACTCGTCGCCGGCGTCCTGGTCGGCGCGGCGCTCGGTTGGGTTGTGGATCGCTGGCTCGGAATTTCGCCCTGGGGAATGATCGTGTTTCTGCTGCTCGGCTTTGCAGCCGGCGTTCTCAATGTGATGCGCGCTGCGGGCGTGGCCCCGACCGGTCCACTGGATCGCAAGCAATGAACGCTCCGGCCCATCTGAAACGACCATGCCGCCCGGTAGCGACAAGGACGTGAGACCGCATGGATCCGATCCATCAATTCGAGATTAAAAACCTGCTCCCGATCTTTCGCATCGGCACGACCGAGATTGCCTTGACCAATTCAGCGCTGTTCATGCTGATCGGGCTCGGCCTAATCCTTCTGCTGATGCTCGGCGCCACGCGATCGCGTGCGCTCGTGCCGGGCCGACTGCAGACCCTCGCCGAGATGTTCTATGAATTCATCGCGGGCACGCTGCGAAGCACCGCCGGCCCGGAAGGCATGAAGTTTTTTCCCCTGGTGTTTTCCATCTTCATGTTCATCCTCGTGCTCAACGTGATGGGCATCATTCCATATGCGTTCACGGTCACGAGCCACATCATCATTACAGTTGCGTTCGCGCTGCTGGTCTTCCTCACGGTCGTGATCTACGGATTTTGGTTGCACGGGTTGCGGTTCCTCAAGCTCTTCGTGCCAACCGGAATACCGATCTACATCCTGCCCCTGGTCACCGCGATCGAGGTGCTGTCATTCTTTTCGCGGCCGGTGTCCCACAGCGTGCGGCTATTTGCCAACATGCTCGCCGGTCACATCACGTTGAAGGTGTTCGGCGGCTTCGTCGTGATGCTCGCTGGTTTTGGATTTCTAGGTTGGCTCGGCGCCGCCTTGCCGCTGGCTTTGACGACAGCGCTCACGGCACTCGAACTGCTAGTGGCTTTGTTGCAGGCCTACGTCTTCGCCATCTTGACTTGCATCTATCTCAGCGATGCGCTTCATCCCGGCCATTGAGTGCTGATCCTTCAAACAACCCTCGAACAGGAGCTTTCCCATGGACCCGACGGCCGCGAAATACATTGGTGCTGGCATTGCCTGCATCGGCATGGGCGGCGCCGGCGTCGGCGTCGGCATCATCTTCGGCAACTATTTGGCCGCGGCGATCCGGAACCCATCGGCCGCGGCCGGACAGTTCGCTAACCTGATTTTCGGCTTCGCCATCACCGAGGCGCTTGGCATCTTCTCGCTGCTGATCGCGCTGCTTCTGCTGTTTGCCCTCGGCTGATCCAAGCATCGAATGCGTGTGCGGTAGCAAACCGCCGCGACTAATGGAGACGGCCATGGCCCAAGATAGTCCAGAGCCTGCAGGAACCGTCGAGGTTCCCGTGAGCGACCACGGTCGCGGGTTTCCGCCGTTCGATTCGCACACCTTCGCTTCGCAGTTGTTCTGGCTCGCGCTTGTCTTCATCGCACTTTACCTATTGATGTCGCGAGTTGCGTTGCCGCGCGTCGGCTCGATCCTGGAAGCGCGTCGCCGCCGTATCGACGAGGACCTTGCCGAAGCGCAGCGCTTCAAGGATGCCTCGGATGCCGCCATTGCCGCCCACGAGAAGGCGTTGGCAGAGGCGCGCGGACGCGCGCAAGTGCTCGCCAACGAAACGCGCGCGAAGGCGGCGGCGGCAGCGGACGCCCGCCGCAAGGAAGTAGACGCGAAGCTGCATGGTCGGATCGCGGAAGCAGAGAAGGCCATTGCGGCGACCCGCTCCTCGGCAATGGCGAATCTGCGCGGCATAGCCGTCGAGGCTGCGGGCGCCATTGTCGAGCGACTAACAGGCGTCGCGCCAGCAAGCGAAGAGGTTGGCCAAGCCGTGAGCAACGCCCTCAAGCGCTGAGGACGCCGATGTTTGAAGCCGAGTTCTGGGTCGCGGTCGCTTTCGTCATCTTTGTTGGCGTGCTCGGCTATTTCCAGGCGCACAAGCGCTTGGTCAAAAGCATCGACGACCGGCGGGAAGACATCAAGTCGGAGCTCGACGAGGCCCGCCGGCTCAAGGCAGAAGCGGAGGCTCTGCTGGCCTCCTATCGACGCAAGCAGCAGGAGGCTGAGCGCGAGGCGGAAACGATCGTCGCCAGCGCCAAGGCCGAAGCCGAGCGGCTCGCCGGCGAGGCCGAGGCCAAAATAGAAGAATTCGTCCTGCGACGCACCAAAATGGCGGAAAGCAAGATCGCTCAGGCCGAAGCCCAGGCGCTGGCCGATGTGCGCTCAGCCGCCACCGAACTCGCAGTGGCCGCGGCAGAAACGATCCTCACCCATAGCGTGAAGGGCAAAGTTGCCGACGACCTGCTTGCTAAAGGCATCGCCGATCTCAAAGCCAAGCTAAATTAGTCCTTTTCCCGCGGGCATTTGCCGCCAAGCCAAGAAACTGTGCAAAAAGTGCCGGGTCGCGTCGCGCCCGACTTTTGCCACGGCCGCGATTCCTATTGCTCGAGTCATGATTCGTTGAGCAGGACCAGCGCGGCCCCCGCAGCGACCGCGCTGGCGCGAGGCTCCCGTGATCATCTTTGATTGCAATGGCGTGCTGGTCGACAGTGAGGAGATCGCTGCCGCGGTCGCCGCGGAGGAGCTCACGCGCGCAGGTATTGCGATCACACCGCAACTCGTGATGCGCCATTTGTCTGGGCGCCGGCCCGCCGACATGCTTTCCATGATCGAAGCTGTCACCGGCGGTAAGCTACCGGCGGACCTTGGTAGCACCGTCGCGGCGGCGACCATGCTGCGCCTGCGCGCGGAGCTGCGCGCGATGCCTCATGCAGCTCATGCGCTCACCTGGCTGCGCGGACAGAAATGTGTGGCATCGTCCTCGCCCCACGGACGTATCCGGGAGAGCCTAGAAATTACGGGCCTTACCAAGTTCTTCAGGTTTTTATTCTCCGCAACCGAGGTGCCCAATGGCAAGCCGGCGCCCGATCTATTCCTGCACGCAGCCTCGCGCATGGGCGTTCAGGCAGCCGAATGTATCGTGATCGAGGACTCAACCGCTGGCGTGAGCGCCGCCACGGCGGCTGGCATGACGGCGGTTGGGTTCGTTGGCGGTAGCCATGCCGACGCCGAACTTGGCGCACAACTGAAATCGGCGGGGGCGCGAGCGATCGTCGCCGATCTACGACATTTAAAGAGTGCCGTGGTTGCCCTACGCGGATGGTAGGCAGGAGCGCGGACACCTATTGCTGCCGGGTTCCCGGCTTTCTTGCCGACTTCGGCGGCTTCTTCTCGTTCTGGTCGCCGATCTCGTCAAAACCGACATAAACAACATAAGCGTCGAGCTCCGCCTTCGGCGGCAACGGAAAGGTGAGGCCCTCCTCGATGTCAACGAACTGGACGTGAGTCTGGCCAGGCGCTACGGTCACGGATGTCCGCTTGAACTTGGTCGCGACCGTCTTCGGCTGTGGCCCTTCGCGCACTACAGCGTAACGCAGCGGAATGCCGACTTGCCCGGGTCCGCCCATGGGTCCGAGTATTACCCGACCCTGAACGCCAACTTTCATACTCATCGCGCCGCCCTGAACCGTGCACTCGCGGGCGGTTTGGCCGAATGAAAGCTGGTAGCGCAGATCGCCGGCGGTCGCATCGGCGACCTTGGCCGCGACATTCATGGTCGAGGCGCCAGTACGGATATCGATGCCGGGGCATTCGACATCCGGCGCGCTCGGCGTCGGCGAGTGCGGTTGGGTGACGCCCGGCGTGGCTCCGGAGAAAAAGCTGGTGAATCGGCTCGCGAACGAGGGCGAATCCTCCGACGACCCAATGCTCGACGCCAGTGAGCAGCCGCATAGCACCGCGGCGCTGACGATCAGCCCGGCCAGGCCGCGCAGGCCGCCGGTTCGCTCACGGACGTTTCCCTGACCCATTCGAATTACTCGTTTTTTCACGAACCCTGGCTTTTTTTGAAGGTTATACCAACTAATTCGTGGCAGACCCAAGGCCAGCGAACACCCCGTTAATCGTCCTGGAGCCGGGCGAAGAGCAGGTGATCTTGCCACAGGCCGTTGATGCAAAGGTATTGACGTGCGAAGCCCTCGCGCTTGAAACCGGTTTTCTCCAAGAGCCGGATCGAGGCGACGTTGGCCGGAATGCAGGCGGCCTCGATTCGGTGAAGCTTTAGGGCGGCGAATGCGAAGGGAACAATTGCGTTGACTGCAGCCGTCATATGACCTTGGCGTGCATAGGGCGCTCCTATCCAGTAGCCGAGGCTGGCGGCCTGGGCACAACCTCGACGGATGTTGGCAAGCGTCAGTCCACCCAAGAGAACATCGTCGTGCTTGCGGAAAATAAAGAAGGCGTAGGCGAGGTCGTTGCGCTGGTCCTCGAAATAGCGCCTGATGCGCCGACGAAAGGATGGCCGGGTAAGATCGTCAGCGGGCCAGGTCGGCTCCCAAGGCGTGAGGAAACTGCGGCTGGCTTCTCGCAAAGCGGCCCATTCGGCACAGTCCGACATTTGCGGGGCCCGCAATACGACGTCATCGCCCGTGACCGCGGGTATTTGCTCGGACAAGCTGACAGTGCGGAAGAACGCCATGATGCAGCTACTGAATGGCGAGCAGACCGCGCGGAGCGCAAATCCGGCGTTGGACTGCGTTGCCGCTCATCGGATTTCAAGCAGCGCGACGGGCGAGACTGTCGGCGATAGTGGCCGCGCTTTCAAGTCCGGAGCCCGGACCAAGCGCGGCGATTGCGGGTCGGCCCCGCGCAACCAGGGCACGCCCAGCGGCGCGGGCCCTCTCGACCGTTACCGCTTCGATTTTCTCGACAAGCTCCTCGAGCGGAACAGGGCGGCCCCAATTGAACATCTGTCGCGCGAGTTGCTCGGCGCGCGCGGTTGAGCTCTCCAGAGCCATCAGCAATCCGGCCTTCATTTGCGCCTTAGCGCGCGCGACTTCTGCCTCGTTGATCGTCTCTGCTGCGCCATTGATCTCACCCACGACGACGCGCATCAACTCGGTGACATCGGCCGCATCAGTGCCGGCATAGAGGCCAAACATCCCGATATCCGAATACGGCGCATGGAATGCGTAGATGGCGTAACACAGGCCGCGCTGCTCACGCACCTCCTGAAATAGACGCGAGGACATGCCCCCGCCCAGCACATTCGTGAACACCTGTAGACTAGGCAAGTTCGGATCGCGGTGCGGCAACCCGGACATCGCGAGCGCGATGTGAACTTGCTCAAGATCGCGTGTCTCGATGCGCGAGCCCCCTATAAAGCGTGCCGGCTCAGGCGCCGGTGGTCGGGGACCGGCGAAGGTCCCGAATCGGCGTTCGACCTCGGTCACTACGGCTCGATGTTCGACAGCGCCCGCCGCCACCACTATCATGCTAGGACTGCGGTAGTTGCGGGCGAGATAAGCGGCAAGGCGCGCGCGATCGAATGACCGCACGGTCGCCGGCGTGCCGAGGATGGGCCGGCCTATCGATTGGCCGGCAAAGGCTGTTTCCTGCAGCTTGTCCCAGATGAGATCGTCCGGAGTGTCTTCGGTCGCGCCAATCTCCTGCACGATGACGTTTTGCTCGCGCCGCAGCTCTTCGGACTCGAATGTCGGATCGGTGAGGATGTCAGCCAGCACGTCCAGCGCGAGCGGCACGTCGGCCCGCAGCACGCGTGCATAGTAGGCGGTCGTCTCGATCGATGTTGCCGCGTTTAGATCGCCACCCACTGCCTCTATCTCCTCTGCGATTTGGCGCGCCGTACGCCGGGAGGTTCCCTTGAACGCCATGTGTTCAAGCAGGTGTGAGATACCGTGCTCGTCCGGCTGCTCGTTTCGGCTACCGGAGCCGACCCAGACCCCAAGTGCAGCGGTCTGCAAATGGGGCATGACGTCGGTCACGACCACAAGACCAGACGGAAGGCGCGTGACTTCGACGCTCATGCAGCGGCTCCTTCGTGTGCGGCACGACTGACGGAAAGAATATGGCGCTCGACCGCTATCTGGTCGATGGGCAGCGTGGTCGCCCGCTCCGGTCGCCGATCGAGGTCGGCAAGCCAATCTGGCAGCGCCGGCCGCACGCCGCTCGCAGCCTCCACGGCATCGGGAAATTTGGCCGGGTGAGCGGTACTGAGCACGACCATCGGGATCGATGGATCACGGATTTCCTTCTCCGCGACCGCAACGCCTACCGCGGTGTGCGGATCGATCAGATGTCCGGTCTCGCGCAGCATGGTACGAATAGTTGCCGCGGTCTCCTCCTCGTCCGCCCGGTCGGCAGAGAACACAGCGCGTACCTGCGAGACCGCGGGTGCCGAGAGCACAAACCGGCGAGATTGGGTGAGCGAGGCCATCAGCGCGCGCACTGCACGTCCGTCGCGGCCATGCACATCGAACAACAGGCGCTCGAAGTTCGACACCACTTGAATATCCATGGACGGCGAGGATGTAGGCACGACGTCACGCAACTCGTATGTGCCGGTGGCGATCGTGCGCGCGAGAATGTCGTTGACGTTAGTCGCGACCGTCAGGCGGTCCACGGGCAAGCCCATGCAGAGCGCGACATAGCCCGCGTAGATGTCACCGAAATTGCCGGTTGGAACAGTGAACGCGACCTTCCGGTGCGGAGAGCCGAGCGCGACCGCTGCGGTGAAGTAGTACACCACCTGCGCGACGATGCGCGCCCAGTTGATGGAATTCACCCCGGAGAGCCGCACCTGATCGCGAAATGCCTGGTGGGCAAACATGCCCTTCACGATCGCCTGACAATCGTCGAACGTCCCCTCGATCGCTAGTGCATGCACATTGTCATCTTCGACGGTCGTCATCATTCGCCGCTGCACGTCGGAAATGCGTCCGTGCGGAAAGAGCACGAACAGATCGGTGCGCTTGCGACCGCGAAATGCTTCAATTGCCGCACCGCCGGTATCCCCGGACGTCGCAACCACAATGGTCGTGCGTTCACCGCGTGCCGCGAGCACCTCGTCCATGAGTTGGCCGAGAAGCTGCATCGCTAAATCCTTGAACGCGAGCGTGGGCCCGTGAAACATTTCGAGTAGGAAATCGCTCATCCCTAACTGGACCAGCGGTGCGACCGCGGGATGGCGAAACCTGCCGTAAGCCTCACGCGTCATGCGGGCGAGGTCGCCTTCGGGGATGGCATCGCCGACGAACGGGCGAATGATCTCGACCGCCACTTCGGCGTAAGGCCGGCCCGCAAAAGCGGCGATCGCGCCGGCATCGAGCCGCGGCCAAGCCGCGGGCACGTAGAGGCCACCGTCAGGGGCTAGCCCGGCCAGCATCGCATCGGCAAAACCGAGCGTCGGGGCTTCGCCCCTGGTGGAGACGTAAAGCACACCGGCTCCCTGTTGAGGCTAAGCCGTCATCGCGCTCGGCTTGGCACGCCAAGCGAACATGACCCGTAACCTCTTGAATTCACTTTTGCTTTACCGGCGAAATGTGCGGACGCCGGCAAGCAGTGGAACTGAAAAGATAGTAGGAAGGCGCCTCCTCGACAAGGAACGCCATTGTCACGCGCCTCAGGCGGTGCGCGCCCCGCGGCCGCGGACCCAATACACAAACATCATCGCCACGACCAAGGCGAGTCCGTACCAGGTGATCGCATATTGCACATGCTCGTTGCGCAAGTTCACCGTCAGCGGGCCCGCGCGCGGCAACCCGCCGGGTGGCTGCGGGCTTTCCAATTCAATGTAAAAGGGCGCGACTTCGCCCCAGCCCTTCGCACCTGCAATCCCAGCGGGGTCGCGCGTGAACCAGACGTTGCGGGCGGGATCATCCTTTGCGGAAAACATACCGCGAGATTCTGGCCAGCGCATCACGCCGACGAAATCGGCGCGACCAGCGGCGGTGGCAACAGCACGTCTGGCGGGGTCCTGCCGTCCCTCTGGCACAAAACCGCGATTGACGACAACAATCCCGCCGGTCGCGAGCTCCGCCGGTGCAAACACCCAATAGCCGGGCCCAGAGACGTCGCTGCGCAATGCTGAGCCGCTCGTATAGACGAGCGCCTCAGCCCCCGGCACGAAGGCAGCGGAAAATTTCACGTGCCGGAACTCGTCCGTTGCCGGATCGAGCTTTGCCCAACGCTCGCGCGGCGGCAGATCGGCCGGCGCGGCAGAGAAACGGCGCTCGAGGTTCGCGATCAGTGCTTCCTTCCAGGCCTTGCGTTGGACTTGCCAGGTGCCGAGTCCAATGAACGTCGCAATCGCCACCAGAGCCACCAACGTTGGCAAAACAAGGCCCGGTCGCGACCGCCGTTCGGGCGCGCCCCTCACGGCACGTCGCCACCGGTAAAGCGGCTCTCCGCCGCCTTGTGATGATATTGCAGCGCGATCAGTAGCCCCTTGAGCGGGCGCAAAGGTACGAGCGTCGTCAGGAGGATCAGCGGACCCCACAGGAGTGCGTGGATCCAGTACGGCGGCGCATAAAGGACCTCCACCACCAATGCCGATCCGGCGACAATGAAGCCGGCAAAAAACATCACGAAAAAAGCCGGTCCGTCAGCGGAATCGGCAAACGAGAAATCCAGGTCACACCGCTCCAACGCGAACGTGGCGCTAGAAATCCTCGGAACAAACGGCCCTCGCCGCAGCGCGGACAGCGCCCCATGAGGCCAGCCGCGACGGGCAAAGGCTGCGTATCAGCTTGATCGCTCAAGTAAGAAATCCGGCTGCAAAGCACTGTTCGCCAGATGGCGTGCGGCCCTCGGTTCTCAAGTCCCCGACATCTAATCGTTGCTACAAACATTGCTACGCTAATGGCCTGAGATCCCCCAACATCGTCGGAATAAACTCCGAGACGGTCGGGTGAATGTGCATCGCCCGCTGCAGAACGGTGTATGGGGCCTTCGCATACATCACGTCGAGGATGCAGTGAATGACCTCGTCGCCCGCAAGTCCCAGCAGTGAGGCGCCGAGGATCCGCTTCGTCTCGCTGTCGACTAAAATCTTCATGAAACCCTTGGTTTCGCCTTTCTCGAACGCTCGGCTCACGTCTTCCATTGCCATCGTCGCGATCAATGCTGGCCGGCCGGATTTGCGGACTTCGGCCTCGGTCATGCCAGCGCGTCCCAGCGGGGGATCGATGTAAAGCGCATACGCCGTAATGCGATCGCTCACCCGCCGAGGATCGTTATCGAGGAGGTTTGCCGCGACGATCTCGAAGTCATTCCAGGTTGTGTGCGTGAAGGCGCCCCGGCCGTTGCAGTCCCCCAATGCCCAGATGCCGGAGACATTAGTCCGCAACTGGTCGTCGACTTCGATGTAGCCACGGGAGTCCGCGGCGACCCCTGCTTTGTCGAGACCGAGATCATCCGTGTTCGGCCGCCGGCCAATAGCGAGCAGGAGATGGGAGCCGATGACCTGCGACTTTGTTCCCGAACTCTCTACGGTCACCTCGATGTTGTTGCCCTGTTTGGCCACTCCGGCGACCTTGCTGTTCAGTCGGACATCGATGTTTTCTTCCTTGAGAATGTCGGCAACGGCGCGCGACACATCCTCGTCCTCGCGCGCGATGAGATGCGGCCCAAGCTCGATCACCGTGACGTCACTTCCGAATCGGCGATAGACTTGCGCGAATTCGAGCCCGACATAACTTCCGCCGAGAACGATGAGGTGGGGCGGCAGAAAATCCACCTCCATCATCGAGCTGTTAGTCAGGTAAGGGACTTGGTCCAGTCCGCGGATCGGCGGCAAGACTGCCCTGCCGCCCACGTTGATAAAAATCTTATCCGCCGTAAGCACCTCCCCATTGACCTCCACCTTCTTGGGCCCGACGAAGCGACCGTGGCCCTCAAAAACGGCACCTCCTTTGAGCCTCTTCAACGATCGCTCGACGCCTTTCCGCGACGGGAGCGAAACGGCGTCCTTACGCGCTTTGACCGCCTTCATATCCACGCCAATCGGGCCACCGATGGTTACGCCATAGTCGTGAGCGCGACGCGCGAGATATGCGGCATAGGCGCTCGCGACCAGAGTCTTGGTCGGGGTGCAACCGGTATTGACGCAGGTCCCGCCGAAGAACTTGCGCTCGATAATAGCAACCTTCCAGCCTGCGGCCGCCAGTCGCCGCGCCAAAGCCGGCCCAGCCTGTCCAGTGCCGATAATGATCGCATCATAATCCGCCATAACCGACCTCTCTTTCTAGAGCTGTCATCATGTGGAGCCAAAACATCCCGGCAGAGCGGCTAAATCGAGGGACGCGATACTAACCGCCGATGTCGCGCTAGCCAGGACCGACGCCTGCGAGCGGGCGTCAATCGCGATTAGACCTAGACAGTCGGTGCAAGCCAATCACATCCGAAAACCGCGCACGCCGTGCGCTTGAGGCGCTGCTAATGCCCCGCGGCATGCGCGACGCTCTCTCCGGCCGAACCCCACACATAAATGCACGAAAACAGGAAAATCCAGACGACGTCGACAAAATGCCAGTACCAGGCGGCAAACTCGAAACCGAGATGCTGGGTGGGAGTGAAATGTCCAAGATAGACACGAATGAGGCACACGATCAGGAACGTCGAGCCTATGATCACGTGGGCGCCGTGAAATCCGGTAGCCATGAAGAACGTGGCACCGTAGATGTTGCCGCTGTAGTTAAACCCTGCGTGGCTGTATTCGTAAGCTTGGACGCAGGTAAAGGCCAAGCCAAGCGCGATCGTCAGGATCAGCCCCCATTTCAGCCCCTGTCGATCGTTCTCTAGAAGCGCATGGTGCGCCCACGTCACGGTCGTGCCGGAGGTGAGCAGGATCAGCGTGTTGAGCAAGGGCAGATGCCAGGGATCGAATGTCTCGACTCCTTTTGGCGGCCACACGCCACCGAACAGCTGTTCGCGCGTGATCTGGTGCATATCGGCTGGGAACAGCGCGCTGTTGAAGTAGGCCCAGAACCACGCCACGAAAAACATCACCTCGGAGGCGATGAAGAGAATCATGCCGTAGCGATGTGATATCTGGACGACGCGCGTGTGATATCCCTCGTACGTCGCCTCACGGGCAACGTCGGTCCACCAGCCGATCATGGTATAGGCGATGCCGATTACGCCGACGCCGAAGACGTAGGGCGCTGCGGCGAACATGTGATGCATCCAGGTAATACCGCCGAATGCCGCCAGGAAAGCCGAAACGGCACCGACTGCGGGCCAAGGGCTGGGCGCGACCAGATGGTAATCGTGGTGCGGCTTGGCGTGACCATCGGCCATCTTCGACTTCCTCCGTCTTGCGGCGCCCGGCAGCCGCTACAGCGTTTGTCTCAGCTTCGTCCGGCTGCAGAGGCTGCGCTGCCGTCCGCCGGCTCGGCCTGGCGCGCCGGAAACATCGTGTAGGAAAGGGTGATCGTATCCAGCCCGTCCTGCTCCGAATCTTTCACAAGTTCCGGGGCGATAAAGAAGACGATCGTCATGTCGCGCTTTTCGCCGGGCTTGAGCCGCTGATCGGTAAAGCAGAAGCAATTGATCTTCGAGAAATATACGCCGGCGGTGGGCGGTGAGACGTTGTAACTGGCAATTCCTACGGTCTCGCGTGCCGACTCATTGACCACCCGGTAGCTGACGGTGACGACCTGCCCGATCTTGACGTCAACTGAATGCTGCTCCGGCTCGAAGCGCCAGGGCAAGCCGCCAGCGACGTTCGCATCGAAACGGACTTTGAGCTTGCGCCCGAGGATCTCGGCTGGAGCGGCGGTGGCGAGCTGGGGTGTGCCGCCGAATCCGGTCGTGCGGCAGAACCAGTTATAGAGTGGCACAGCTGCATAGGCCGCGCCCACCATTGCCGCAACGAATACTCCGCATGTAGCGGCGATCACGACATCTCGACCTCGTTGCGATGACATATTCGAAATACGCATTGCCATTACAACGGTCGATTGAGTACCGCCGGTCCTTTCACGAGCGTGACCACGTAGAAGAGGACGACCAGCGCACCAAGTGCAAGCGCAATCGCGATCGACCGCGCCCGTCGACTGCGCTTCTGTTCTTCGCTGAGGACGATCTTGGCAGGCTTTTCGTCCATGTCTTCACCACCACACTCGCACTTCTCCAACCCGCGCGTCGATCAGTAGCACCGCGAACAGGATGAATAGATAGAGAATCGAGAAACCGAAAAGATGATGTGCCGTTCGCACACCGCATGCGCCTTCGCGGTTTCTACGGACACGCCACGCGAACGTGACCATCAGCGTGCCGGCTACGATCGCGGTCAGACCATAGACTGACTGGGCATACCCGAAAAACCAGGGCGACGCACCGATAGGCACGAGCACCATGGAATAACGCATAATCTGCCGCCGCGTTTCCTCTGCCCCAGCAACGACCGGGAGCATGGGAACGCAAGCGCGGGCGTAGTCCTCGGCGCGAACGAGCGACAGCGCCCAAAAATGTGGCGGAGTCCAGAAGAAGATGATGAGGAACAGCAGACATGGCTCGACGGAGATGCCGCCGGTCGCCGCCGCCCAAGCAATGACCGGAGGCAGCGAGCCGGCCGCCCCGCCAATGACAATATTGTGCGGAGTTGAGCGCTTTAGCCATGCGGTATACACGACGACATAAAAGAAGATGGTAAAGGCAAGGAGCAGGGCCGCGAGCCAGTTCACCAGCACGCCGAGCACGCCCACTGCGAAGGCCGCGAGCACGACGCCAAACGCGAGCGCCTCGCCGGGGGCGATGCGTCCCCGCGGAATGGGACGGCTCAAGGTACGGCTCATGATCGCATCGATATCGGCGTCGTACCACATGTTGAGCGCCCCCGCCGCGCCGGCGCCCACCGCGATACATAGAAGCGTGGTAAAGCCGATCACTGGATGGACGTGCCCAGGCGCGATCATGACGCTAACGAGCGCAGTAAAGACGACGAGTGACATAACGCGCGGTTTCATCAGCGCCATGTAGTCGCCGACGCTCGCAACGCTCGCCCCGCTCACGACCGAAGCTACGCTGCCTGCCGCGAACTGCGCGCCCTCACCCACCGGGGA
Organism: Xanthobacteraceae bacterium; assembly: GCA_035263865.1. GTDB lineage: Bacteria > Pseudomonadota > Alphaproteobacteria > Rhizobiales > Xanthobacteraceae > VAZQ01. Next base: position 16,657 of record DATFQX010000430.1, on the reverse strand, counting down.
CGTCGATCCTGCCCTCAGCAGTGGTAGATCGGGTATAGGTGTCACCGTTGGCCTCATCTGATGAGCGGCAACTCGTTGTATTGATGGAACGGTGGCGGCGAGGGCAGCGTCCATTCGAGCGTAGTCGCACCCGCACCCCATGGATTGTCTGCCGCCTTCTGCTTGCGCACGAACGCGTGCGCTACGCCGAAGAAGAATACCAGCGCGCCGAACCCCGAGAGATAAGAGCCAAGCGACGACACCAGGTTCCAGCCGGCGAAAGCATCGGGGTAGTCAGCGATGCGGCGTGGCATGCCGGCGAGCCCAAGGAAGTGCTGGGGAAAGAAGACAACATTGACGCCAACGAAGGTGAGCCAGAAGTGCAGCTTACCGATCGTCTCCGAATACATGTAGCCGGACATTTTCGGAAACCAATAATACCACCCGGCAAAGATGGTGAAGACCGCGCCCAACGAGAGCACGTAATGGAAATGCGCCACCACGTAATAAGTGTCTTGCAGCGACCGGTCGACGCCGGCATTGGCGAGCACCACGCCGGTGACGCCGCCGATAGTGAACAGAAAAATGAAGCCGGTCGCCCACAACATCGGGGTTTTGAACTCGAGGGAGCCACCCCACATGGTGGCGACCCAAGAGAAGATCTTCACGCCGGTCGGCACAGCGATCACCATCGTAGCGACCACGAAATAAGCCTGGGCGGCAGTCGACATGCCGACGGTGTACATGTGGTGTGCCCACACGACAAAGCCGATGCCACCGATCGCCACCATCGCGTAGGCCATGCCCAGGTAGCCAAAGACCGGCTTTTTGGCGAATGTCGCCACGATCTGACTGACCATTCCAAAACCAGGCACGATCAGGATGTAGACCTCCGGATGTCCGAAGAACCAGAACAGATGCTGGAACAGAAGAGGATCGCCGCCGCCGGCCGGAGTGAAAAAAGTAGTTCCAAAATTGCGGTCGGTCAGCAGCATTGTGATAGCACCGGCGAGCACCGGCATCGCCAGCAGAATGAGAAACACAGTGACCAGCTGCGACCAGACGAACAACGGCATCTTGTGCATCGTCATTCCGGGAGCGCGCATGTTAAAAATGGTGGTAATGAAGTTGATCGCGCCGAGAATCGACGAAGCGCCGGCAAGATGCAGTGAGAGAATGGCGAAATCGACCGCCGGTCCCGGATGACCCGAGGTCGACAGCGGCGCATAGATCGTCCATCCCGCGGCCACGCCGGGCGCGCCCGGCTCGCCCTCAACGAACAGGGAGATGATCAACAGCGTGAAGGACGCCGGCAGCAGCCAGAACGAGATGTTATTCATGCGCGGAAACGCCATGTCCGGCGCCCCGATCATCAGCGGTATCATCCAGTTCCCGAACCCTCCAATCATCGCCGGCATGACCATGAAGAAGATCATGATCAGGCCATGCGCGGTGGTGAAGACGTTGAACATGTGGGCGTTATGGAAGAACTGCAGCCCAGGATGCATCAACTCGATCCGCATGCCGATCGAGAGAACCCCGCCCACCAGTCCGCCGACCAACGCGAACACGAGGTACATCGTGCCGATGTCCTTGTGGTTGGTCGAATAGAGGTACCGCCGCCAACCGTGAGGGTGGTCCTGCTGGTCCTCGCCGTGAGCTGTCGCCATCGTAGCCATGACTAAAGTCCTTCGAATTGTCGCCCGGCTAGCAGCATCCGCACCTTGGCCGGCCTCACTGCGGGCGCAATTGCGCCGCCGCGACGGCCCTCGATGCCGGCTCGTCGCGAGCAAACTTCTTCTTGGCGTCCTCGACCCAGGCGGAAAACGCCTGCTCGCTCACGACGTGTACTGCGATCGGCATGAAAGCGTGATCCTTGCCGCAAAGTTCTGAGCACTGACCATAATAGATGCCTTCCCGCGTCGCGGTGAACCAAGTCTCGTTGATCCGCCCCGGAATGGCATCGATCTTGATCCCGAACGACGGCACGGCGAAGGAATGAATGACATCCGCGCCGGTGGTGATCACGCGAACCGTCTTGTTCACCGGCACCACCATTTCATTGTCCACCGCGAGAAGCCGTGGTTGGCCCTCCTTGCGCTCGCCCTCCTTGAGCATCAAGGAATCGAATTCGAAGTCGCCGTTATCCGGATAACTGTAGCTCCAATACCACTGTTTGCCGGTCGCCTTCACGGTGAGATCGGCGGCCGGCACGTTAAGCTGAAGGAACAGGAGCTTGAATGAAGGGACCGCAATAAACATCAGGATCATGATCGGAATGAGCGTCCAGGCAATCTCGATCAGCGTGTTGTGCGTGGTCCGCGATGGAATCGGATTAGCGCGGGCATTGAAGCGCAGCATGACGACGATCAACAGCGCCAGCACGAAACCGGCGATGCCCGTGATGATGTAGAGCAGGAAATCGTGGAACCAGATGATGTCGTCCATCACCGGAGATGCCGATTGCTGCAGCCCCAACTGCCAAGGCGAGGGCTGCCCCAACCCGGCCAGAGCCGGTTCCGCTGCCTCCAGGATGGCGACAGCGGTCGCGGCTAACATGGTCAATCGCTTGAGCAGCATCATTGCTCCGTAGAACGAGGTCGCGGGCGCGTGGCGCGCCGCGCGGAGCCCGCAGCCGCATCGAACGGGCACTCCTCGGTCGGTTCCGCGGCGGGGCCTCAGGGGAATCCCGGCCTCTCAAACCACAATTCCGGGCTCATCGCAATGCACCGGCTTGATGTCTGCCGTGCGATGAAAAGCCCGCCGACCGCCCCTGCCGAACCGCCGTCGTTCGACCCTTTCTCGGCCACAATGCGCTGTTTTACTGGTGTTTGATAGCCGCGTCGGACAACGGTCGGAGGGATTGATTCGGCCAGTCTGAAAGGCGTGGCGCATGATCGAGGCACCGAGACTATGAGTTCGCTCCGCACGGGAATACTTTTTCTCACAATGAGATCGCTGCTGACACTCGTCCTGGCGATCGCAGCCCTCGTCGACCTGGGCGAGCGGGCATCGGCGCAGGGCGCGGTCAAGTCGGTACATAACGACTGGCAGGTGCGCTGCGACACGCCGCCTGGTGCCCAAGGCGAGCAGTGCGCGCTCATGCAGAGCGTAACTGCGGAAGATCGCGCCAATGTCGGCCTCACAGTGATCGTGCTCAAGACGGCCGATCAGAAGAGCCGGCTGATGCGCGTAGTTGCGCCTGTCGGTGTGCTGCTGCCCTCAGGGCTCGGGCTGAAGATAGACCAGGCCGATGTCGGGCGCGCTGGCTTCGTTCGTTGCTTACCGAATGGCTGCGTTGCCGAGGTGGTCATGGACGATAACTTGGTCAAGCAACTCCGCAGCGGGCAGGTTGCGACATTCATCATTTTCCAGACGCCTGAAGAAGGCATCGGCTTTCCGATGAGCCTGAAGGGCTTCGGCGAAGGCTACGACAAGTTGCCATAACGCGCGCGTTCCGTTCGCATCCCTTAGGATTTGCCCGCGGCGGCCTCGCAACTTTGCACCAGCGCAACTATCTTTGGGGAACTGCGAAACGCGGATCCCATCATGAGCTTAGCTACCAGCTCGCTTCTCGACCGCGCCGGCCTCGACCGGCAATCAGCGCACAGATATCTCGCCCGCGGCCTCGAAGGCGCAGACGACGGCGAGCTCTATCTGGAATATGCCCAATCCGAGTTGCTCGTTTTCGATAACGGGCGGCTCAAGCAAGCAACCTACAACACCGATCAAGGCTTCGGGCTCCGCGCCGTCAAGAATGAGTCCGTGGGCTATGCCCATTCCTCGGACGTCTCGGAGGCAGCGTTGGCGCGAGCGGCGGATGCGGTGCGTGCCGTCAGGGGGGGTTACAGCGGTCACTACGCCGAGCCTCCGGGGCACACCAATGTCCGTCTCTATAGCGACGACAATCCGCTCGGCACGCAGCCGTTCGAAACCAAAGTACGGCTGCTGGAGACGATTGACACCTATGCCCGGGGGAGAGACCCGCGCGTGCGACAGGTTTCGGTCTCATTCGGCGCAAGCTGGCAGGTGGTCGAGATCCTGCGCGGGGACGGCGAGAGCTATCGCGACGTGCGCCCGCTGGTGCGTGTGAACGTCTCGGTGATCGTCGGTCAGGGCGATCGACAGGAAGCAGGCAGTCACGGGTATGGCGGGCGCAGGAGCTTCGCCGATTTCCTTGCGACCGCCGAATGGCAAGCCGCTGCCGACGAAGCCGTGCGGCAGGCGCTGATCAATCTCGACGCGACGCCGGCGCCGGCCGGCGAGATGGATGTGGTTCTTGCTCCCGGCTGGCCGGGCATCATGTTGCACGAAGCCGTTGGCCACGGGTTGGAAGGTGACTTTAATCGCAAGAAGACCTCCGCCTTCGCCGGCCTTATGGGCCAGCGCGTCGCCTCCAAGGGTGTCACCGTGGTGGACGATGGCACTCTCGCGCAGCGGCGCGGCTCACTCTCGATTGACGACGAAGGCACACCGACCAATCGCACGGTGCTGATCGAGGATGGCATTCTTGTGGGCTACATGCAGGACCGCCAGAACGCACGACTGATGGGCATGACGCCCACCGGCAATGGCCGTCGCCAAGGCTACGCCCATCTGCCGATGCCGCGTATGACGAACACATACATGCTAGCCGGCGAGCACGTGCCCGCGGAGATCATTGCCTCGGTCAAGAACGGCATCTATGCCGTCAACTTCGGCGGCGGACAGGTCGATATCACATCGGGCAAATACGTTTTTCAGGTCACCGAGGCCTATAAGATCGAGAACGGCAAGCTTGCCCAGGCTCTCAAAGGTGCGATGCTGATCGGCAATGGCCCGACCGACCTCAACCGCATCGGCATGATCGGCAATGACTTCGAACTCGATCCTGGCATTGGCGTCTGCGGCAAGAACGGTCAAGCGGTGCCCGTCGGAGTCGGCCAACCGACCCTGCGGATGGATCGCATCACTGTCGGCGGGACGGCTTGACGCGTGACCTTCTCGCTCGCTAGGCCCGACGTTTTCACCCTTTTAGAAATAAGCGATACTGCGCCCACAGGCGGCGACCACTACCCAGATGCCCAGCGAAAGCATCCCGGCGATTTTGGCGCGCGCCGGCATCGCTGCGCCGGGTGCAAGACGTTCGACGGCACGCCTCCCCCACAGTTCATAGATCGCCACATTGATCAAGCCTGCGCTGGCCAGCGCGACTTTCAGCTGAAATGCCGGATTGAGCGCGAGATGGCTCGCCTCAGCCGAGAACAGCACGGAGCCGGTAACCGCCATACCGACGAGAGCGGCAACGGCGAAGCTGCGCGCGCGCGCGATTAGACGCGCGGGCGCAGTGGCGGCCAGTCCTCCAAGCAGACGGACGTCCATGACCGCTACTGCGCCGGCAAAAAACGTGAGTGAGACGATGTGTCCGATATTTGCCGCGGGATAGAGCCACGGCGACTGGCGAATGGCCGCGGCGAAGCCGGACTGCTCAAGCGCGACAAAAACCGCCGGCGCCGCATCAGTCATCAGCGCATCTCGTAGGTCTTGCCCTCGACCGTGATCCGCTCAGCTCGCATCTCATCCTTTACAGCGGTGGACGGATAGCCGTAGGCCGCGATGTTTTGCCCGACGGCAACCACCTTTTCCGTCGCTCCACGGTTGTTCATGCGTGACGTAGGCGCGAGCGTCACGGTCCAGAGCTTATCGCTGCCCTGCACCGTGATCGTGGCGTGCGGATTTTCGAACTTTGACGTCACGATCGGGCCGGTGACGGTCAGCGGTTTGTTGGCATCGTAACTGCCCCAACCGTGATGTGCGAAGGCGGCGCCGGTCAGCACCGCGAAGGTGGCAAACAAAAGAACAATTCTCATCATCGATACCTCCAACGTTGGGGCCCGCCCGGCCTAAGCGCATCGCCCCATCCGGAGGGGGCAACAGCCCCCGAGTAACCATCAACACTCAAGAGTACCGCAGACTACCGCAGACTACCGCACCACCCCGGAAATACAGCATGGCCTGTGCACTGGCCGAGTAACCCGATCCTTGAGATAACAAACCGCCGAAGAGCCGACATAGCCAGGCCGCACATAGGTCCAGGCCCGGCAGGCTTCCTCGGCCTCGCACGCCGCCTGACAGCTTTTGCCGCCTGTTTCGACTGAGAGCTCGAAATGTCGGTAGTCGCCGCCGCTTCGATCGACCCCAAACTCGGTCGTTCCGCTTTTCGGCTCGATCACGCCGGCCCCGCGCACGCCGGACGCACAGCACGGCGCCTCGAACCGGGGCGTCACCCTGGATTTTAGCCAACAAACGGCGGTGGGGCTTTCGGTCGTTGGATAAGAAAAGGCCCACGCGCGGCAGCGTGGATCCCGCTCGCACCGAGCAGCGCATTGAGCCGGATCGCCGGACCGCAGGGGAAAGCTGGCATAGTCGCCGCCCGCCCGGTCGAAGCCGACTTGGGCGCGCGCAGCTGCAGCCAATGCGAGCGCGATGGGCAAGCCGAAACCAAGCCGAAACCAAGCCTGCCTCATTGCGCCTCTCACACGCGCCGCGTCGCCGCTCGATCCATGTTAGAGAAGCGCGCGGGCGCGGGCGAGTGCCGTATCGAAGGCTCCAACGCCATGCGCTCAAGCGGGCGTTCTGCCCGGCCTCACACGGGATAGAGTCATGCAATACGGGGAATTTGGCTTTCTGAGTTTTGGGCTCGTGCTGCTGAGCGCCGCCGTGCTGAGCGTCCCGATCGCGCGCCGGTTGGGCCTCTCCGCCATTGTCGCTTACCTGATCGCAGGCATCATCATCGGCCCCTATGGAATTGCCGTCTTCGGAACGCCCGAGAGCATCATCCCGGTTTCCGAGTTAGGCGTCGTGATGCTGCTGTTCTTGATCGGACTTGAGCTCGAACTTGGACGGCTCCTGGCGATGCGCGGGGCCATATTTGGTCTTGGCGCTGCGCAATTGACGCTCACAGGGCTTGCTATCGCCATGCTGGGCTACGCCGCCGGCCTCGTCGAGTGGCGCGGCGCTGTTGTCGCCGGCCTGGCTTTGGCCATGTCGGCAACTGCCATCGCGCTGCAGATCCTCGAAGAACGCGGTCAAATCCAACAGGATTACGGCCAGCGAGCCTTCGCCATTCTGTTGTTCCAGGACATGGCGGTCGTGCCTCTGCTGGCAGTGCTGCCGTTACTCGCCCCTGAAGGCCCCCATGCCCAGTTCGGGGACGGGCTGCGTGCGGTCGCGCTGATCGCCGGCGCGATTGCACTGATCGTGCTTGCCGGCCGCTATTTGCTCAATCCGTTCTTCCGGCTGCTGGCGCAGACCAGTTCGCGTGAGGTGATGACCGCGGCCGCGTTGCTCGTCGTCCTGGGCGCCGCTCTCACCATGCAGAAGGCGGGAATGTCGATGGCACTCGGCGCTTTTCTTGCCGGCGTGCTGCTGGCCGAGTCGAACTATCGGCACGAGCTCGAAGCCGACATCGAGCCGTTTCGTGGTCTGCTATTGGCGCTTTTCTTCATGGGCATTGGCATGAGCATTGACCTGGTTATCGTGCGCGCCAATCTTTGGCTGATCGTGGCTGCAGCGGTGGCCATCACGGTCCTCAAGGCTGCGATCGTCTGGCTCTTGTTCCGGGCGACCTGCATACGTCGCAGCGATGCCCTGCGCGCCGGATCGGTGCTCACCGGCGCTGGCGAGTTCGCGTTCGTGCTCATTCCGCTCGGCGGCTCGCTCGGTGTGCTCGATCCACGGCAATCCAGTATCCTTACCGCGATTGCCGCCATTACCATGCTGCTCGGTCCTCTTGTCGCCACACTGACTGATGGGCTGGTGCGCCGCTTTGCTCGGCCGGACTTCCGTGAGGCCGACGATTTCTCCGATGCCAGCGGTTCGGTGCTAGTTATCGGCTTTGGGCGCTTCGGTCAGATCGCGTCCCAGTGCCTGCTTGCTGAAGGCATCGATGTCACCGCCATCGACAACGATCCGGAGATGCTGGAGAGTGTCGCTCGGTTTGGCTTCAAAGTTTATTACGGCGATGGTACCCGGCTCGACGTCTTACGCGCGGCAGGCGCCGGCGAGGCGAGGGTGATCGCGATATGCATCGATAACCCGGAGGCGTCAAGCCGGATCGTCGACCTCGTTCAGGCGCAATTTCCCGCAGCAAAGCTTTACGTGCGCTCTTTCGATCGGCGGCACAGCCTGCAGCTCCTCGCCAAGGGGGTCGAGTTCGAACTGCGCGAAACCTATGAGTCGGCGCTGGTGTTCGGACGCAGCACGCTGGAAGCGCTGGGGCTTAATCCCGAGCGGGCGGCCGCGGTCGAGGAATTCGTACGTCGCCGCGATCTCGATCGCCTGGCCCTGCAGCAGGCCGAGGGGATATCCGCTGGTGTCGACCTATTGCGCACGCGCATGGTGCACGAGCCGCTGAGTACGCCGCGACATGCGGTCAAGCCCCTCAATCCGGAAGCCGAGGAAATCATCGCCCGGCCGCCGGCGGATGGGTAATCTCGCCGCTGCAGCTCCGACAGAGGAGCCGCAAAATTGCGCGGCACGAGCAAGCCGGCTGCGACCACGGGCGCCAGCAAGAGAGCTGAAATTAGTCGAAAACTCCATCCAATCGCTGGAGAGCTTGTGGGCCGCATAGAATTTTTCCAACCGCGCACGCGTGCTCTTCTCCCCAAATCTGTCGCGTTCGGCTTTGCCGAGGCCGAGGAAGCGCACTGCATTTCTGAACATGATGCCCTCGATCTGGGCGTCGCTGTATCCCACGGCCCTCAAGAAAAAGACCATCACGTCGGGGAAGGGCCTCGAGGAGAATAACTTCGGGAAGCGCTCTTCCTGCGCGATCATCGACCAATCAGTGCCATAGAGCAGCCGCTCGTCGCTGTCGGGGAAGTGCTCTTTGAAGGCTTTCATGCAGTCGACGATTTTCCTACTGGGACCTGTCTTGAGGATCTCGCCAAGCGAGCTGATGTCCGCGTAGGCCTCGGCTGAACTGGTGAGAATCTTTCCGATCGTCCATTCCCAACATTTGTCGACGTGATCTTGTGGATGGGCGTGCTGCACGGCGTTGTTGAAATGCCCGAAATGAGCCAGGTTGATGCGCAGCCGCGAAAAAGCGTCCTGCTTAAGCACGGCCGACCAGAAAATCGGATCTGCCCGATCCTCATAATCCGTGTTTGGCCCAAAGCTATGGCTGGTATGCGCCATGATGGGCACATTATTGGCGCTGCACCACGAGTAGAGCTTTGTGAGGGCAGCATCGAGCTTGCTGCCGATATGCGATCCCAGCCCCGTATCGGGGGAGCGCAAAAATGCTGGCTCGTTGAAGTTCGCGTCGGGCAAATGTTTGTTGTCGGTCGCCCGAAATCCCATCGGCGGATACAGCTTGACGCCGATAAATCCGCCTGTGACTTTGGCCGAGTTGCTCAGGGCGATGTGATTCACCTCGATGGCGCGACGCACGACCGCCATTGGGTCCGCCTTATGATGGTCGTAGAGCGCGTGTCGCAGCGGATCGAATCCGACGAAACCGTGTACGCGTGGACCATCCTTCCGACACGCGATCCTCGCCAAGACCTCGACCTGATCCTGGATGCCTAATTGATCGTCGTCCTCAAGCCACTTGGAGAAATCGACAATAGCAGGCGTCATCAACACGATTCGCGACTTCTGCGCCACCTTGCCGTGAAGCTGATCGAGTTCCTCCGCCAGCTCGTAGCGATTTCTGGTGTACAAAAGCGCCCATCGAATGTAGCGGCCGAGCAAATCGCGCGCGAATAAAGCTCATCCGCCATGGCGCCTCGAGTGCACCCGGATAGTCCGCGAATCAGGCGACAAGTTCGCTGGTCTGCGCCGATTTCGGCACCATGATTTTCTTTGTGAAGCCTTCGATCGGCAAATCGGCAGCATTGAAGACATGGCAGTGCGCGTCGATGATGCGATTGATACGAGGCGCCGATTGCGCCCAGGCCGACGGGGAGAGCACCGATTTCTCGGCCGCCACTGCGATACTGCCCGCGATAAACTCACGCCGACGCATCGCTCACCTCGTGCACGTTGGGCCGCAAGCCGCCGAAACTGTCGGATTGTCCAGGTACATTGAGGCCGCGAAGCGGCAAAAAAGCTCTGATGAATCAAGAATCAATATGCGTATTCCTTGAATACTGGTTCGATGCTGTGCCGCCAGGGACCGTGGAATTTCTCCAAGAGCTCTTCGGCCGGCGTAATCCCGCGCGCGACGTACTCCTGAAGCGGACGCAAATACGCCCCTTCGTCTTCGCCGCGGGTGTCCAACCGGCGGCGCCGCGCGAGCCCCTTCTCCGCCAGCGCAATCGTCATCTGCGCCAAGTCCAGGACTTTGTGACCCGCGATCGTGGCGCCAAAGCCTAGCTTCGGCACGTCGTCGCGAAGCTGCTGGCGATCCGCGGCGCTCCAATTCTTGACCAGATCCCAGGCAGCTTCGAGCGAATCGTCGTCGTAGAGAATGCCCACCCAATACGCCGGTAGTGCCGGCAAGCGACGCCAGGGGCCGCCGTCCGCGCCACGCATTTCGAGGTAGCGCTTCAGGCGCACCTCCGGAAAGATCGTGGAGACGTGATTTGCCCAGTCGGACATCGTGGCGCGCTCACCAGGCAGGCCCTGGAGTCGTCCTCGCATCAGGTCCCGGAACGATTGACCGGCGACATCGATATAGCGCTCGCCTCGCTTGACGAAATACATCGGCACCCCGAGCGCGTAGTCCACGTATCGCTCGAAGCCCATGCCGGGCTCGAATGCCCACGGTAACATTCCGGCGCGGTCGGCATCCGTGTCGCACCAGATTTCCGAGCGGAACGAGAGAAACCCGTTGGGTTTGCCCTCGGTGAAAGGCGAATTAGCGAACATCGCGGTCGCGACCGGCTGCAGCGCGAGCGAGACACGCAACTTCTTCACCATGTCGGCTTCCGACGAATAATCGATGTTCGTCTGCACGGTGCACGTGCGGTACATCATATCGAGACCGTATTTCCCGACCTTCGGCATGTACGAGGTCATAATTCGGTAGCGCCCCTTCGGCATCATTGGAATCTGATCGCGACTCCAATTGGGCGTCATGCCGAGCCCAAGAAATCCGATACCGAGCGGCCGCGCTATCTCCTTCACCTGCGCAAGATGCGCCATGAGCTCGGAGCAGGTCTGATGAACGGTCTCCACTGGTGCGCCAGAAAGCTCGAACTGGCCGCCGGGCTCAAGGGAGATTGCGCCGCCGCCGGTCACGTCGAATAGACCAATGATGTTGCCTGCCTCGATGATCGGCTCCCAACCGAGCAGATGTTGCATGCCTTCGAGTAAGGCGCGGATGCCGCGGCGGCCCTCGTACGAAACCGGGTGAAGCCCCTCCACTCTGAACACGAACTTCTCGTGCTCGGTGCCGATGCGAAACTGCGACCTGGGCTTGCTGCCCGCGTCAAACCACGCGACGAGATCATCGCGCGTTTCGATCGGAGTCATGTCGACTTGGTCGCGGGCCATGCAGATTTTCCGGCAGAAAAGGGCCGCGACCTTACACGGCGGTTGTAAGGGAGGGCAATTGGGTCACCCTTCTTCCGATGCAAAGCATCGGCGCGAACCTTTCGCCCTATCCGCCGCTCTTCGGGTAGGGCTCCCCTGACCGGCGCGAAAAGCGAAAGCCGCTCTCGTCCCTGTCGTAAACGAGATCGACATCGGAATAATGCGCACGCTCTCGCTTGGCGCGCGTGCCGACCTCGAGATAGAGCGCATCGCGCTGCGACTTGTTGACGAGATGATGACCGTTGGACAAGTCCGCCTTGAAGCCTGCTGCGTCGCCAGGGCGCAACACGGTCGTGCCACCGTCCTCGATCAGCACGATCTCGCCCTCGAGCACGTAAACGAACTCATCTTCGGTCTCGTGCCAGTGGCGCAGCGCTGAGGCAGCACCCGGCTTTAGCCGCGTGAGGTTGACTCCGAATTGCGTGAGCCCGGCTACGTCGCCGAGCGCAGTCTTCTCGCGGCCCTGGGTTACGGCGCCCCACGGATCGGGATAGACGCTCCTAGTACGCACACTAGCCTTCGCAATGTCTATCTTAGGCATCCGTGCTCTCCTGCGCGCCTCAGCCGCGGATCGGATATGACGCAATCTGCTGCGCCGGAACTTTGGCGATGTCGCTCCCGCATTTAGTTCTTTCCGATGAATTTGGCCAGGTTCGAGCCGCGCGACGACCGATGATGATCGTGCCATGCCCCTCGCCACCGGCAGCCGCCAACGCTGCAGCCCGTCACAGGCTCCTTGCGATCAGAAGCTTCATGATCTCATTGGTGCCGGCATAGATACGCATCACGCGCGCGTCCCGATACATACGAGAGATCGGAAATTCCTCCATGTAGCCATAGCCGCCAAAGAACTGCAGGCAACGATCGATGATCTTTCCTTGCAAGTCGGTGATCCAATATTTGGCCATGGAGGCCGTGACCGTATCGAGCGTGCCGCTAAGATAGCGTTCGATGCAATGGTCGTGAAACACCCGCGCGATTGTCGCCTCCGATTTGCATTCGGCAAGCCCGAACTGGGTATTCTGGAATTCGATAATCTTCTTACCGAAGGCCTCCCGCTGCTTGACGTACTCGATAGTAAGAGCAAGCGCACGCTCAATCATGGCCTGGGCATGAACCGCGACGATGAGACGCTCGCGCGGAAGATCGTTCATGAGCTGCGAGAAGCCTTGGCCTTCCTCTCTACCGAGCAGGTTCTCCGCCGGCAGCTTTACGTCCTCGAAGAACAGTTCGGAGGTGTCGGCGGAATCGAGGCCGAGCTTCTTGAGCTTGCGGCCGCGGCGAAAACCGGCCGCATCTTCGGTTTCGACCACCATCAGCGAGACGCCCTTGGCGCCCAAGCTCGCATCGGTCTTCGCAACGACAATGATCAGATTGGCGTGCTGGCCGTTGGTGATGAAGGTCTTCGATCCGTTGAGCACATAGCCATTGCCCGACTTCTTTGCCGTCGTGCGCACGCCTTGCAGGTCGGAGCCGGTGCCGGGCTCGCTCATTGCGATCGCGCCGACGAGCTCACCAGTGACGAGCTTGGGCAGCCAGCGCCTTTTCTGCTCGTCGGTGCCGTAGTGCAGGACATAAGGCGCAACGATGCCGGAATGCAGAGGCGCACCGAAGGAGTCGAAGCCCGCAAGGCTCAATTCCCGACCGATCACCGCTTCGTGCGCGAAGGTGCCGCCGGCGCCGCCGTATTCTTCAGGGATCGCCGGGCAAAGGAGCCCGGCCGCGCCGGCTTTGTTCCAGACTTCGCGACCGTACCTGCCCTCCTCGTTCCACGTCTCCAGGTGCGGAACATACTCGGCCGCGATAAAGCGCCGTGCCTGCTCCTCGAGCAGCACGAGGTCCTCGGTCATCCAGCTCGGACGCGGAAGGTTGAGGACGTTCATGAGCAATCCTGTTGATCGCACAGCTTACAGGGCACCCCCGCACTATGCGAGAGCAACAAGCGTTGGCCGTACCCGCGTCGCGGGATCTTAACGGTCTGTTTACCCGGACGGCAAAAACTGCCTCGAGGGATCAGGGCCGCGTAGCTATTCGCTATCTGCTAACGAGCACCGGCTCCGCGAGAGCCATCCGGCTCCCGCTCCACCTATCGAACATGCGGATGCGGGAATGACATCTAGCGTTGCATGGCAAATTAGAGGAGTAAGCCTACAGACACGCGAGGCTGCACGCGAGGCCGCGCGCCGCTCTGGCATCTCAGTCGGTGAATGGCTCGATCGCGCCATTCTCGATTTGGCCTTGCAGGATGGCGTCGACCCGAGGCGGTGCGTGCAGTCGCTATCCGATCCACATGACGACGGAGGCGACGAGAACACGCAACCGTCCTGCGACCTCGGCTGGGCCGTCAAACCGCTGTGCGACCACCTCGCCAAGATTAGTCCGATGCTGCGGGAGGCCGTGCTGCGCAGGGTGGTCAAGGCGCTCGAAAGCGAGGTGCGCAAACTTGCCGACCGCGTCGAATACACGCGCCATGCAGGCGGCGATGGAACTGGCCTTGCAAGCGTGGTGCGCGGGCTTGCCGAAACGCGCGAGCCATTGCGCGCGGCGACGCCCACTGAAAGCCTTCTCGGCATGGCCCGAGCAGTGCAGCAACTCTCGCAGAAGGTCGCCAAGCTGATCGAGAGGCTTGACGCCTGCGACGCCCGCCTCAATCATCTCGAAGCGATCGAGCGCGGACTGGCGGAACTGCTCGTCCATCTTGCGCGCCAGCGCGTGCCGACGCTCGCTCGCGTCGCGGCGCCGCCGCCGGAGTTGAATGCGCGCTCGCACGACGTCGCCGAGCTCAGGCAGGCCGAAAAGAAGACCCAGGATACACTCGAAGTCGTCCGCGGCATGCTAGGGCACGTCGTCGATCGGCTGGCCGCGGTCGATATCGACGTGCGTGGCAAGAGCGCGTCGCCGCCAGACCCCCCGCCCGCGCCGAAGGCGGATTGTCTTGCGCCAGCCGCTCAGGTGACGTCAAAGCCACACGGCGCCCCCGAGGAGCCCACGACACCTTCAACTGCCGACTTGGCTTCCACCGCGCCGATGACGCCCAAGTCCGCGGCGTTCTCCGCGACCGAACACCGCCCGAGCGACCCAACTCTGTCGCCCGATGATCCGGGGGAAACGGCTGCTGGGAAAGCCCGTGGTGAGAGACCCGCCTCGTCCGCCGATCGCGTCCTCGCCTCCGAGTCGGTCCTCGGGGCGGTCAAACTGTCGGTCAATCTGGATTGCGACAGCAAGTCGAATTTCATCGCCGCAGCGCGCCGCGCCGCGCAGGCGGGCCGGGACGTCGCCCCCACGAACGACGCGTCGGCCATCAGTAGAATTGACTTTGCCGCCGACGGGTCGGTAAGCGACGTCGGCAGACTGCGCGCGTTGGTCGGAGGAACGGCTGCCATTCTGATCGTAGTTGGGCTGCTTCAAATCGCGAGGATCCTGGTCGCCCCCTCCGACGAAGTGAACCTGACCATGCGGAGCGACACGGCTGTCAGCCGCGACGCCTCGCCTCTTGCCGTTGAAGCAGCGGCCAGCGCCGCCGAGCTCGCTTCCCCCGGGTCAGCGGCACTCCCTCCGGCCGGCCGGCCATCAGCCATTTTTTCCGCCGCCGACGGCGCAGCCGTTGCCACATCTGAAACCGGCATCCTCGTTCCGGTATGGACGCCGGAGCAGGAGCCGGAAGCGACAGGACAAATTCAGACGTCGCGGCAGCGCCGGGACCGCGCCGGGACCACGACCACCGCATCCGCTCCCGCGCCCGCCAAGCCCGCGCCATCCGCAGCCCCGCCCAACCTTGAGCTTGCCATGCCGCGTCCTGCACAATAAAAAATGTGCGCAGGCGTGGCGTGCGCGACGAACATCGGTACAATGCGCTCGCCTGTCCGCTGAGTCCCGAGCCAATTCGCGGGCGTCGTGCCGGCGGCGCCCTCTCGCCACGATAAGCGCAAGTCGGCTGTGCCGGCTGCTGTCGCGATTTCGCCAGACGGCCCTTTGCGGGAGTCGCACCGCGAATTCGGTCGAGACTCTATTAACTTTTCGCAGGCCCGGTGGGACCCGGCCCGCGAACGGCGAGCCTCGAACCAGGGACCGCGCGCTTGCAAATCTACCTTCCGATTGCAGACCTGCCGGTCAACGTGTTCGTCATTTTGGCTATGGGGCTCGCGGTCGGATTCATCTCCGGCATGTTCGGCATCGGCGGCGGATTTCTCATGACGCCGCTACTGATCTTTCTCGGCATCTCACCGGCGGTGGCGGTGGCGAGCGTCACCGGCCACATCGCCGCTTCCTCGATGTCTGGCGCCGTCAGCTATTGGCGACGCCGAGCGATCGATCTTGCACTCGCCTTCATGCTGCTCGCCGGCGGCATAGTCGGCACCGCCTTTGGCGTCTGGCTTTTCACGACACTGCGCGCAATCGGCCAACTCGATATCACGATCGGTATTTCCTACGTGGCTCTCCTTGGAATTGTCGGCGCACTGATGGTGACCGAGAGCGTGCGCGCCATCATCCGCGCGCGGCAAGGCAAGCCGGTCGAGCTGCGCAGGCCCGGTAGCCATACTTGGATCCATGGGCTACCGCTCAAGTTGCGCTTCAAACGCTCGCGCATTTATGTCTCCGCGATTCCCGTCTTGGGGATCGGGTTTATCATCGGCTTCGTCGGAGCGGTCATGGGCATCGGCGGCGGGTTCCTGTTGGTGCCCATGTTGATCTACGTGCTGCGGGTGCCGACAGCGACGGTGATCGGCACCTCGATGGTACTCACGCTCGTGACTATGGCGTCTGCTACAGTCATGCACGCGGCCGTCAATCACCTTGTCGATGCATTGCTGGCACTGTTTCTGATGGTCGGCGGTGTGATCGGGGCGCAGTTCGGCGCGCGCGCCGGACAGAAGATGAGCGGGGAGCGGCTCCGTCTCCTCCTCGGCCTGCTGGTGCTTGCGGTCGGAATCCGCTTCGCGCTCGATCTCGTGCTGCCGCCGGAGAACCTCTATTCCATCCGCATGTTGGACGCCGACACATGAGGCGATCTTCCCCATTTTCCCTCTTCGCTGCGCTCTGCGCGCTCACCGTGTCGGTTGCGCCCGCCGCCGGCGAGCGGCTGGTCGCTTCCCTGTCCAATCACCGAGTGATGGTGACGTCAAACTTCACCGGCGAAGAGCTCGTGCTGTTCGGCGGA
>DATFQX010000429.1:0-6724 GCA_035263865.1 Xanthobacteraceae bacterium | reverse complement strand
CGGCATCGCTGGTATGCCTCCCTTTTTGAACCAGCAGCTACCTAGAAATTTTATCTGACTTGGCCTGGCCTTTCCGAAAATTCTATCCGGGCGAAATCCCCTGTCGCGAATTACAGAAAATTCCAGAAGCCGAAGCCGATGTTGCGGTGCAGTAACACGAAGCGGACCTCAGCTTTTGCTGGTGGGAGGCACCCGTCAGCTCGATGGCGAAATCTGGATGAGCACTCACTTGCGGCTTGTCCGATCGCGCACTCGGCCGTAGGCAGGTCGCGCCAAACAGCTGTCGACCCATCGCGCTAATCCGAATGAGACGATAGATCCAAGCGCCCCATTTTGCCCCACGCAAGGATACTCGCCACGTTGAGGTCCGCGACGGTAAAACTACTATCCGTCAAGTAATCGCGCCCATTTAAGGCGCTATTGAGTACTCCTAGCGGTCTTCGCAGCAGCAACTCGTCACGTTCCGCGTAGGAGGCATCGCGAGCAAATTCGGGCAACACTGCGCGATGCTGCAGTAAATCGAGCAGCAGCGCTTCCATCTCTAACATCCCCCAGAAACTCCATTGGGTGGCCAGCTAGCGCTTTGGGATCGACGCAGTGCATCGGCCCCGCATATTTTGACGCGAGATAGAGGTTTGCCCGCGCGCTCGCATCGGCACAGAAGCTGCTTCTGCTCGATGAGCTCGTCGCCGGACGTACTCTGGTTCGGCTCACAGTCGGTTGGGGTGAGGCCTTCTCGCACGGCCGCGATGTGGTCGATACGCGGCTGTTGCCCCTGATACCTGATGTTGCTAAGACCGGCGGAGTGACCGAGGTCCTCAAGATCGCAGCGCTGTGTGAAGCCCACGGCATTGAGTTTGTCCCGCATTGCGCGCTGTTCGGACCCGAACAAGTTGCCACAACCATGTGTGCGCGGCGCAGCGCTCAATGCCCCTTTTTCGAGCGCCTGTTTGTGATTTCGAGATAGAGCCCTACGGCGAAGCGACTGTGCCAAAGCAGGGCAAGGTCAAGGTGCCGATCAGTCCGGGTCTTGGTCTCGATCCAATGCCCGAGGTGCTCCAACCGTTCCGCGTGTAAGCATGAGCGTGCCCTATCAGACCATTCGCCTTGAGCGGTCGGGAACCATTGCGCACCTCATTTTGCAACGGCCGGAGCGACTGAACGCTATCGACAGGCGGATGCTTGACGAGTTGCAAGATGCCCTCGATGCAGTGGAACGCGACAACGAACTCCGCGTCCTCGTCGTCAAGGGCGCAGGCGGCAATTTCTCCTCCGGGTTCGATCTCAAAGAGCAGATGGAGGCACGGCCGAGCGGTCCGGACGCTTGGCGCGAAATTCTCAACAAGGACTTTTCTGCCGTCATGCGTTTTTGGCATCTCAAGAAGCCAACCATTGCAGCCGTGGAGGGTTACTGCCTGGCGGGCGGCTGCGAGCTTGCATTGTCGTGCGATATGACGATCGCAGCCGAAGATGCGATATTTGGCGAGCCCGAGTTGAAGTTTGGCGCCGGCATCGTCGTTATGATCTTACCGTGGCTAGTCGGTCCCAAGCGTACAAAGGAAATCATTCTCACCGGGGCTGACCGAATCTCAGCGCCCGAGGCGGCGCGGATCGGTCTCATCAATCGGGTGGTGCCCTCTGATCAGCTGGAATCTTCAGTCCTAGCGCTGGCCCGCCGTATCGCTGTCATCGATCCAAATCTCGTGCAACAAACCAAACGGGCGATCAATCAATGTTTCGAAACGATGGGCTTGGTGGAGGCACTGAATGCCGCGCTCGATATCGACCTCGCCATAGAAGGCAAAGGAAGTGACGACAAACGCCACTTCATGGAGATCGCGCGAAGAGACGGACTGCGCAAGGCCATCGCTTGGCGGGATGCGCGTTTTGACGGGAGTCACGATGAGTAATCTTGGCAGCCTTTTGCTGAAAAGATTCGCGGCATTTGCCGATACTCCCGCGCTGAACGACAGCGGCGGGTCGTGGCGCTATCGTCAGCTTGCCGACGCGGCAATCGCACTTGAACGCGCGTTATGCGGCGCCGGACTCGCGCCCCACGAGCCGGTAATCGTACCGGTCGCCAACGAAGTGCGCGATTCGGCAGCGCTCATAGGCACATGGCTCGCGGGCGGCGTTGCGGTGCCAGTGGCGCGTCACGCTCCAGTGACCGTGATCGACGCCGTTCGCGCGGCGACTAGCGCAAGGTTTTGCGTTACAAACGCTGCCGATCAACTCTTGACTAAATTGGGAAGTAGGCCGCCATATCGTTCGCTGCTGGAGGGGGCAGCCATTATCGTATTGACATCGGGGTCGACCGGACGGCCCAAAGGCGTCGTCCTAAGCCACCGCGCCTTTGCCGGAAAACTCGAAGCAATCGATAGCATGCTGGGCTTCACGCCGCGGACACGAACACTGCTCGTCCTACAGATCACGTTCGTATTCGGGATCTGGGTCTTGCTACTGACGCTGCTCAAAGGTGGGACGGGATGGATGTATTCACGATTCGATGCAGTGGAGGTTTTGACCACGCTGAGAGACCGGCGCATATCCGACGTGGCGCTCGTGCCCACCATGTTGCGCAAACTCTTGTCGCTCGACGAAGCGCTATCCCGGCCGCTGATCGATGGTGCCGCAACTGAGAGGATACTGACCGGGGGCGAACCATTTGGTCGTGAATTGAGTTGGCAGCTGCAAAAATTGATGCCGAATACGCATGTCGTCGACATCTACGGACTGACCGAGACATGCAGTTCTGATTTTTTTCTTTTGGCACATGAACGCGAGCAGTTTGCCGGAACGATCGGGCGCCCTGCCCCGGGCGTGCAATTTCGCATTGCCGACGATCAAGGCCGAGAACTGCCCGTTGCCACCACGGGTGAACTGCAGATTCGGACACCTTTCATTATGAACGGCTATCTCGACGAAAGCGAGATGACACGCAGCGCCTTCGCGGACGGATTCTTCCGCACTGGAGATTTGGCCCGCAGGCGTGAAGACGGCCGCGTCGAACTCGCCGGACGCATCAAGGAATTGATTATCCGTGGAGGCGCTAAAATATCACCGTTAGAACTCGATCATGTCTTGGTCCAGCACCCGGCCGTGGCTGCAGCGCTGACCACCGGCGTCCCTGACTCGATAGCGGGAGAACGAATCCACGCGCTCGTTGTGCCGCGGGCCAATGCAAGCATTGACGAGAAGGGTCTGCGCGAGTGGATTGCCAAGCGTATCGAACGATACAAATGGCCTGATGTTTATCATTTTGGCCTCGAACTTCCCACTGGCCGCACTGGCAAGGTCGATCGGAATGCATTACGCGACCAGGTATTGCAAGCTGCGGCAGATGCCGGGGCGTAGATGCTGAAAGACGAGCTTCTCCAGATAGACCGGGTCCCTTTGCGCGGCACCATGGCCCACCCAGCATCTTGCGCCGAATCTTCAGGCCGGCTTCGTGGCTGTCCCTCGCCATGGCGATACGAAACTAAACTCAGCCCCGTTTTTCGGTGCTAAACTCGGTTTACCATGCAAGCCGAACCAATGCTGCATTCGCGTAACCTGCGGGGCTTTCAAAGGGGAGCCATGTCGCCATGACCGGAAATCTCAGCCGCCGCTCGTTTCTTAAATCGACCGCTGCCGTGGGTCTGGGTTGTGCAGCAGAACTTGGTGGCATCGCGCGCGCCCCTGCCGCCGAAATAATCAATTTCGCGACCTGGTCGGCGGCGGTCGACACCGTAAAGAGCCACTTGGCAGCGTTCGAAGCCAAGACCGGTATTAAGGTCAACTATTCGAACCTACCCTGGGCACAATATCGCGAAACGATGATCACCAAGTTTGTCGGCAATGCCCCGATCGACACATTGTGGGTGTCTGACAGCTGGCTACCAGAATGGGCCGACGCCGGCTGGCTGGTGCCGATAGATCAGTACAAGACGCTGACCGCCTACAACGCCGACGCTAGCGACTTCTGCAATCAATCGATGATCTACAAGGGCAGGCAATACGGCCTCACTTATTACACCGACTATATGGGCTTCATCTACGATAACGAGCTGCTGCAGAAGGCAGGCATCGCGTCGCCGCCGACCACATGGGCTGAAGTGGCCGATCAGGCGAAGACAGTTAAGTCCAAGGGTCTCTCCGAATGGCCGGTACTCATCTCGCTGGCGCAAGAGACTTGGCTGATCGAGTTCCTCTCCGCCATGGTGTTCTCCCATGGCGGACGGTTCGTCGACGACAACGGCAATGCGGTCATGCAGGATGGCGGCGCGCTCTCGGCGCTCAGGTGGCTTGTCGATGCCGTGCACAAGCACAAGATCCTCTCGCCCTCGTGCGTCGAAACCGGCGAACTGGCCGGCTTGAAGACCTTCTCGTCGGGCCAGCACGCCTTCGGCCTTATCCCTAAATATCGCCTGCGCACCCTTAACGATCCGTCGCAAAGCCAGATCGCCGGCCGCGCCATGCTGGCCCTGATGCCGCAGGGCGAAGGCGGATCGCATGCCACCGTCGGCTGGATGCGCTTCTACGGCATGACCCCGAGAGCACAGGCAGACACAACGCGCGCAGAGAACACCGTCAAGCTCATCGAGTGGTTCGGCGGCAAGGCGGACGGCGAATACAGGTTCCAGAAGCTTCTGTTCAAGGATGTGGGCGCGGCGTTCGGGGTGAAGTCGCTGTTCAACGACCCGGAGATGCGCGAGGCTTACAAAGCCTATGGGGATGTCGACTTGATCGGAAAGCAGCAGGCGCTTGCCCGCAAGAAGGACGTGATCTCGCCGTGGTTCGGCGAATGGAATGACGTCAACGGCGCGTCCTGGCAGCAGGCAGTCCTTGGCAAGGTGACGCCGGAACAGGCGCTCAAGACCTCCGCCGCCAAATGGGCGGAGCTCAAGAAACAGTCATGATGACGGTCCGGCGAACGAGCGTCTCTCCCGCCGCTCTGCCATGACTACCAGTGCCGGCTTCGCGCGCAGGCCTACGCCGACGACAGGATTGTCATACGACGAGCGGCGTGCCTATCTGTTCCTCACCCCGCTCGCCGCCGTGCTCATGGGGATCGCGGTCTTCCCGATCCTCTACTCATTCTATGTCAGCCTCTACAGCATCAAGCTCACGCGCCCGCAGCGAGCGCCGTTCGTCTGGCTCGACAACTACGTCGTCGTTTTATCGGATCCGCAGTTCTGGGGCGCAGTCGAGCGGACGGTGATCTTCTCGGTCATCGCGGTCGCGGCTATCTTGGTCCTCGCACTGCTGGTCGCGCTGCTCCTCAATGAGGAATTCCCGGGCAGGCGTGTCCTGAGCGCCCTGTTGCTGATCCCCTGGGCCATTCCCTACGTCGCCAATGCGCTGATGTGGAAGTGGATCTACGATTCGAACTACGGCGCGCTCAACGGCATCCTCTATCAGCTCGATTTCATTGACACTTACATGGTCTGGCTCGGAGACGCCGATAAGACGCTGGCGCTCATCGCCAATGCGTTCGTGTGGAAGGAGGTGCCGCTTGCCGCGATCCTTCTGCTGGTCGGCCTCAAGACCATTCCAGCTGATCTCTACTCGGCTGCCAAGGTCGACGGAGCCAATGTGGTGAAACGCTTCCTTCACGTGACGCTGCCGGCGCTCGGGCCGAGCTTCGCCCTCGTCCTTATCTACGAAACAATGATGGCGATTCGGCATTTCGATCTGTTCTTCATCCTGACCGAGGGCGGGCCGGGCGACGCGAGCCACGTGGTGGCGTGGCGCATCTACGTAGAGACGTTCCGCAATCTCTCGTTCGGCACCGGCGCCGCCATGAGCTATATCCTCGCGCTTGCGACCCTCGCGCTCTCCTACGTTTTCATCCGTGCCCTCGCACAGAGAGTCACGACGTGATGGCACCGCGCGTTCGGGCCCAGCGACTGCGGTTGCGTCACCTGAGCCGTATCGTCGTGCTCTGGGCAGCTTCGCTTGCGTTCCTCGTGTACGTGCTCGCCCCGGTCGCTTGGCTGTTGTCGTCCTCCTTCCAGACCGAGCGCGAGATCGTCTCCAGGCCGCCGCATTGGATTCCCCAGCAGCCCACCCTGCAGAACTTCACGGCGATCTTCGCCGCCAAGGACCGCAGCGTCACCTACGAAACCCGACGCGCGGCCGATCCCGCGACCGGCGGCTACATCCCGTCGACCGCAAGCAACCTGGTGCCGGCGATCAGCAACAGTCTGCTCGTCGCCTGCGCTGTGGTCGTCTTTAATCTCCTGGTCGGCGTTCCAGCCGCCTATGCCATGGCGAAGATTCGATTCCGCGGCCGGCAGGCCTCCATCTACGCCATCCTGGCGACGCGCGTGATCCCCGATATCGCGCTCGTCGTGCCGTTCTTCCTGTTCATCCGCAACCTCGGCCTGCTTGACAGTCTGTGGTCGTTGATCATCACCTATCTCGCCGTCACGGTACCGTTCTCGGTGTTCATCCTGGTGAGCTATTTCGAGTCGCTGCCCGACGAGCTCGACAAGGCGGCGCGGGTGGACGGCTGCTCGCGCCTGCAGACGCTGACCCGGGTTTATTTGCCACTCGCGCTGCCGTCGGTCGTCGCCGTCATGCTGTTCGCGTTCCTGGCGAGCTGGAACGAGTTTCTCCTCGCGCTGATGTTCACCCAAACGCCGAAGTCGCAGACGCTCCCGATCATCGTCGCCTCGTTCACGTCGGACTTCACCATCAGCTTCTCTTTCATCAATGCCGCCGGTGTGATCGCGGTCATTCC
>DATFQX010000428.1:0-11341 GCA_035263865.1 Xanthobacteraceae bacterium | reverse complement strand
TTTCGTAAGACGCCTCTATCTTGGAAATAGCTTCGGGCGACGGATTGCCGTGCTTGTGCCAGTATTTCATATCCTTATTTGTCGCAACATCGGCCCAGGAGTTTGCGTAGCATCCACAGAAGTCCTTTAGCACTACCTCTGATAACCTACGATCATCCGGGAGCGAACGTTGCTTCTCAATGCAATCCTCCACTGCTTTTTCAACAAAGCGGGTCCTTGCTGGACCGGACGACTTCCATGACAATTCGGAGCGGGTCACAGGCCGAACATAAACCGACGCCACAACACCAATCGCAATGACCAGCGAGGCTACACCAAGTGCCGTTCGCATCACCCGTCTTGTCTGGAAATTCATTGTCGTTGTGCCCAATCCCAGCTTCCCCAGATACCACAAGGGTGGAATTGGTTCCACTCAGCCCGGGCGCATCAGGCCCCTAGCATCAGTGGTGGGGACGGACCCACACTACGGGAGATAGTGAGGGTCCGGCTTGCTGGGGCCATCCCAACTCGACGGCAAGGCTGTTGCGGCCCCCCTGGCGCGACGCTATGCTGCTGCCGTTCGATCCTCATGGTCGAATTTCTTCGATGAGCTTACCTGCCGGCGTCGTTCTGCTGGATCGCGGCGCCGGCATTTTCTTTGAACTGGCAAAAGTCGCGAGCCGGGGCGCTGCACCTTGCCCCAACTGGCGGCTAGGCAAGGGAGCGCATCACATCAACTCCCGGCCAAACTTGTTCTCCAGCGCCACAGATTAAATTGAGAGTGACCCTCAGGGGGTTTTTTGAATGGCCCCGATAGCAGCCGACACCACCGAAGGGGTCGGGGCCCACCACCGCACGATGGCGAGCCCCGGCGCTCGACCGCCGCTCGACCATGATGGCAGGAGCGCATCACACCTTATTCCTTGGTGGTAGCCGTCGCTAGGCAGGTCCATCAATGAGGGCGTGCAGGTAAAGGCCAGGGATGGCCCGCAGGGAATGTACCTAGCCTGTACCTAGAGACCTTGCAATTAGGCCCTAACCAATTGCATCCCAACGGTTATTTCCATTGCCGGAGTTTGGTTTAGGACCAGGATGACCCGACGCGTCTTTTGCCGCCGTCAGCGGCGACGCCAGCGCTCGACCTCTCCATCCCTCTAGGCCTAGCTAGGCCTAGCGCCGCCGATCAGGCGGCGGCTGCGCGATCAAGCCACGCGACGATCGCCGCGGTATCCATGAGGTCCGCGTATTTCTGCTCCATGTCGAACAGATTGGCTTCGTGCGCGGCGATTGACCTGTCGCCGACGCCGTCGCGCGCCACGATGGTTCGGAAATTGTGGCTCATGGCATCGACCACCGTCGCGCGCACGCAGCCTGAGGTCGTACAGCCCGCGACGATTACCGTGTCCACGCCCTGCCGGCGCAGCAGGTCGGCATAGCCGGTGCTGAAGAATGCCGATGGTTGCGTCTTGCGCAGGATCGTCTCATTGGGCAACGGGGACAGCTCCGGCACGATCTGGCCTGCCGGCGCCGTCTCGGTCAGCATCGCCAACGCTGGAACCTTGCGCACGAAGACACAGTCGTCCCGTGCGCCCTCCCTGGAGACCACGCGCGAGAACGCGACCGGCAGCCCACGCCGTCGCGCCGCGGCCAATAGTGGGATCGTCCTGGCCACCGACTGGGCGATATTGCCCCCGCCGAAGATCGCGGGATCGACGAAGCCGTTGACGAAATCGACGATACACAAAGCTGGGCTGCGGCCGATCCCGACCGTTCCGCCGAATCCCTGGGAGCTGTAGATGTCGAGATCGTTCCTGCTCATCCCATGCCCTTGAAGCGTTCTATCGAATTTCCGCGGCGCGCCGCATGCTGCTGATCATCGACGACCTTAACATGTAGTTGTGCGCCTGCACCTTGTCAGCGGCAATCCGGCGCATGGCGGCGAGCGACTTGCGACGGGTTTCGGGATCGCGCTCGCTAATGATCTGCTGGTTGCGGTGGGTGTGCTCCTGCACCGCCTCCACTGCGACGGTGCGGCGTTGGCGGTCGTAGCGATCGAGCAGCCGGTCATCGGTGCCTGCCCAGATGTCCTTGAACTTGTCGGCCAGGTTGAAAGCGTCCTGGATGCCACCGTTCATGCCCATGCCGCCCAGCGGATTGTTGATGTGCGCGGCATCGCCGGCAAGTACCACGCGGCCGTGCCGGAACCTTTTTGCGACGCGCTGATGCACCTGATAGATCGAACGATGCGCGATCTTGTAAGGCTCGGGACGCGGCACTACGCGATGCAGCACGCCCTGGAGCGATTCGTCGGAGAGCAGTTTTTCGCTGTCGGAATTTTCTGGCGCTGGCACCAACACGCGCCAGAGACCGGGTACCCGCAGCAGTACCAGCCATTCCAGCGGGTCGGCAATATAGTTGACATGGGCGATATCGGTCAGCGTTTCCTCGAACTTAAAATCGGTCGAGGCGATCAGGAACAACTCGGGATAGGTAAAGCCCTCGAACTCGACGCCGAGCGAGCGCCGCACTGCACTGCGCGCGCCGTCGGCAGCGATCAGATACCGCCCGGCAA
This sequence comes from Xanthobacteraceae bacterium, assembly GCA_035263865.1. Lineage (GTDB taxonomy): Bacteria > Pseudomonadota > Alphaproteobacteria > Rhizobiales > Xanthobacteraceae > VAZQ01. The sequence continues at coordinate 8,790 of DATFQX010000428.1, read as the reverse complement.
TCGACACGGGACCCGATGGCGTCTGAGCCGTCACGGTAACGCAGTCGCCGTCTTGCCGCACCGACGTGACCTCGTGACCGAAGCGGATGTCAGAGCCGGGAAGCTTGCGCAGCTCAGCCTCGAGAAAGCGCATCAGCTTCCATTGTTCACACTGCACGCGATAGGGATGGTTGGTATCGCCGGTGAGCAAGGATAGGTCGAATGTTGCGACCGGCCCGGTCTCGCGGTCTCGAAACTGCCAGGTCGGCGCTTTCAACCCGACCTCGATCATGCGCGGCACGATCTCAAATTCGTCCAGAAGGTCGAGCGTCGGTGGATGAAAGGTCGAGCCGCGCAGCTCCTTGACGAGCTCGTACTCGGCCGCGAGCAGCACCGTCGGAATACCGCGGCGGCCGAGCGCAAGCGCAGCCGTGAGGCCGACCGGACCGGCGCCGACGACGATGATGCGGTTGTACTCATTTAACATCGATGACCTACTTCCGATGGGCAGCCAGATATAGCAACCTCGCCCATGGATCCCGAAGGGAGCAATCGGGCTATGAGAGATGTTCTCGGTTGGCGGTGCAAATTCGGTGTGCTCGGACCTTCGACGAATACCATTGTTCAGCCTGATTTCGAAACGATGCGGCCGGCCGGCGTCACTAACCATTACAGCCGGATTTTCACCCCCAACGCTCAGGCGGTCAGTAACGATACGTTCATGGCCGGCACCCAGGTGATCGGCGAGAACACACTCGACGCCGTTCGCAGCGTAATGACCTGCTCACCGGACTATCTGGTCATGGGCATGTCGGCGGTGACCTTTTACGGCGGCGGCAAGGGGGCCGATGAGTTCCAGGCCAAGATCGAGAAGGCCTCGGGGGTAGGCGTGAGCATCGGTTCGCACTCCTGCACCGCCGCAATGAAGACCTACGGCGGCATCAAGCGGATCGCCGTTCTATCGCCTTACTATCCGGTCGCCAACGAACAGGTCGCGCGATACTTCACCGATTCGGGATTCGAGGTCGTCCGCGACATCTGTCTTCAGTGCAAGAACTGGACGGCGATCGCCGAAGTCCCGCCGGAGCTGCTCCGCGGAAAGCTGATTGAGCTCAACGGCAACGGCCGGGATGTGGATGCGATCGTGCAGGTCGGCACCAATCTCAGCATGGTGCGCCTTGCCGCGGCAGCGGAAATGTGGCTCGGCAAGCCTGTCATCGCTATCAATACGGCGACGTATTGGCACGCGCTTCGCCAGAATAAGATCATGGACAAGATGTCAGGGCTTGGCCGCCTGCTTGAGGAATTTTGAAGCTTGTCGATTCGAGGCGTTTAGGCCCTTCGCGGCATGTGCCGGCCCGCTTCGCCGAGATACCACGAGGCGATCTGTTCGCGGGTCGGAAGCCAGACGTTCGATTGTCCTTTGATATATTCGATGAACTCGCGCAGCGCCGCAATCCGGTGCGGCTGACCGATGACGTGCGGATGCAGGCCCACGTTCATGATCCGCCCGCTGCGAGCGCCTTCGGCATAAAGTTGATCGAAACAAAGCCTAAGCATATCGACGCCGTCGCGCGTCGAAAGGCCACCGCGCGCGAACATGTTGAAGTCGTTGATGTCATTCGAATAGGGCACGCAGACGATCGGCCCGTGGACCGTGTCGATTAGATAGGGCTGATCGTCATTGAGGTAGTCGCAATAGGCGATCAAGCCGAACTCCTTGAGGAAAGCCGGAGTGTGCGCCGTGCCGCGGATCGCCGACGACAGCCAGGCCTTCGCTGGCTTGCCCACGACCTCGGCGTACTTGTCGAGCGTGCGACGAATGACGGCTCGTTCCTCATCCGGCTTGTGTGCGTAATATGTCAGTAGATCATTCTGCACCCAGTTGTGCGGCACCAACTCCCAGCCGCGCTCCTTCACTGCATCGATGATGCGGCGGCGCTCCTGCAGATCATGCCGTTGCAGGTGCATGACGGCGCGATGCCAAGCGTGTCGAACGCGTCCATCAACCGCCAGATGCCCACGCGCTGGCCGTACTCGCGCCAGGTCCAGTTCGCAGTATCGAGCACGTCGCCTGGCAGAGCATGGGGAATGGTTGCAGGTCCGCCGGGAAATAGTGGCTCCTTCTGGCCGGGTCGAGACGGCTCCCAGTACTCGATATTGATGGTGAAGATCAGTGCCACATGCGCACCGTGCGGAAATTTCAGCGGCGCGCGGTCGGGCAGCGGCACGAAGGCATAGCTCGAAGGCTGCACCATCAGGCTTTCCTTTCCGCGCGGTCGAGACGCCAGGCAGTAACGCGCTGCAAGAGCTCTGGCGCGTCGAGCACAGCGATGGCGAGCAGAATAGCACCGGTAACGAGATCGTGGACGTGCGGCTCGACGCCAATCGCGCTCAGGCCGGAGCGCAAAATGCACAGCGTCAGTACGCCCGCAGCAATTCCGAGCGGACTGCCGCGGCCGCCGACGACGGACACACCGCCGACGATCGAGGCCGCGGCCGCCGTCGGCAGCACATCGGCGAGCGCCACTGGCGATGCCGCGCCCAGGCTGTAACTCAACAGCACGCCGGCCAAGGCAGCCGAGGCGCCCGAAGCCGCAAACACGCCGATGATCACTCGGTCGGTCTTGAGACCTGCGACCCGGCTCGCGCGGCGATCGCTGCCGGTGGCGATGATGTCGCGGCCGATGTGGGTGTAGGTCATCGCTAAGGCTGCTATGACAAAGACTGCCAATGCCGCAACGCTTCGCACCGAAACGAGACCCCCGATCGGCGCGTTGAGCCCGAGCGCCACTGCGATGTTCGGATAGCCGATGGTCTTGTTTTCGGTGAGCACGTAGGTGAGGCCCTGCAGTGTCAGCAGCCCGCCGAGCGTGACGCCGACCGAGCTCAGATGCAGCCGTGTCATGATCAGGCCTTGGATCACGCCGCTGACCACACCGGCGCCGACACCGAAGAGCACGCCAAGCCATGGGCTGGACGCGCCAGTTATCACCGCGATGCAGCCAGCAAGCCCGACGATTCCCGCGACCGAGAGGTCGAACTCGCGCACCAGCATGGACAGCCCAAGGCCAAGCGCGACGAGGCCGAAGGTGGCGAACAGCTGCATCACGCTGAACACGGTGCCAAGGCTAAAGAAATAACCCTCCCCCTGGTCCATCAGGGCGAGCACGATGACGACCGCGGCCATGATCGTGAAGGGCCGCTTGTTCGGCTCAATCAGCAATTTGGCCGCGAATTGCACGGCTAACGCCTCTCGCCGATGGTGTGCAGCATGATGACCAGCAGAACGATGATACCGGTGATCAGATACTGCAATTGCTGACTGAAGCCGCGCAGCAACAGCACCACTTCGATGATCGCGATGACGGTCACGCCAACGAGAGTGCGCAGCACGGAACCAGAGCCGCCTTGGATGCTGGTGCCGCCGACCAATACCGCGGCAATGGCGATGTAGTCGTAGCCCGCACCGAGCTCCATGTCGCCCGAACCGTAACGTGCGGCGAGCAAGACGCCGGAAACCGCCGAGCAAGCGCCGGCGATGACATAGGCATATGTGATGGCGCTTGTCGTCCCGATGCCGGCGGCCGTGGCAGCGCGGAGGTTGCTGCCGACCATAGTCATCTCGCGGCCAATCCGCGTGTAGGACAGAATGATCTGGCCGATGACCACGGTTGCGAAGAAGTACAGCGCCTCGACCGGTACACCGGCGACGCGACCTTTGAACATCTGCAGGCCTTCGCCCGAGGGATACATGCGCTGGCCGCCGGTGATCAGCGCCGCGCCACCGATCAGCAGCGAAAGCCCGGCGATGCTGACCAGGATTGGATTGGCGCGGATCGAACCGACCAGGAAGCCCTGCACCGCGGTGATGGCGACACCGAACAGGAGGGCAATCAAAAATGCAGCGAACACGCCAAACGACAAGCTGGCGAGGAAAATCAGCGCCGAGGCCGATACCGTTGCGCCCAGGCAAAGGGACATGATGTTGCCGGTCAGCGTGATGAAGGTCATGCCGATTGCGACGCAGCCGATGAGTGAGATGGCGTTGAGCAACGCGTTGATGCTCAGCGATGACATGAAGCCCGGCGTGCTCAGCGCGAAAGCCGCGATCGTTCCGCCGGCCACGACGCGGACGGCCAGCACCAGATGCCGCGCTCGCGCCCCGCGCAAACGGAATCGCGCGCGCAGCAAGACCTCGCTCATGCCGCGACCGGATGTGTGATGTCAGCCAGGATGCGATGCAGATCGGCCTGGCCACGCTGGTAGATCGCGACCTGCTGGCCCCGGTACATACTTATAATGACATCGGCCATGCCGAGCACCTCCTCGATGTCGGAGGAGGCCATGACCAGACAGTAGCCGCGCTCGCAGAATTGGCGGATCAGCCGGTAGATGTCGGCGCGCGCTCCGACATCGACGCCACGGGTCGGCTCGTTCATCAGCAGGACGCCCGGCTCGTCGCCGCCGATTGCGCGGCCGAATGCAACCTTCTGCTGGTTGCCGCCGCTCAGCTCGTCGGCCTGCGAACGCAGCCGCGCGCGGTCGACGCCGACCGTCGCGGCGAGCTTGGTGGCCGTGGCGCGTAAAGCCTGCCGGGCCAAAATGCCAAGCCGGCTGTGATCGCCAAGCCTGGTGGCGACCAGATTCTGGCCGACGTTCAGCCGAAGGAATATGCCCTCGCCGGCGCGATCCTCGGAGATGAATTGCATCTTCGCACGCTGGGCCCTCCTCACCGAACGAAGCTGCACGGGCTGCCCGGCGATGCGCACCTCGCCAGTCGCGTCGAACGCGAGCCCGGCCAGCGCCCGCAACACTTCGGTGGCGCCTGACCCGACCTGGCCGGCGAGGCAGATCACCATGCCGCGCTGTGCTGTCAGATTGAAGTTCTGCATTACCGGCGGCACACAGAGATCCTTCACCTCCAACATCGGCGGTCCGGGTCGGCTCTCCCAGCGCGGATACATCTCGCGCAAACTGCGCCCGAGCATCATCTCCATCAGCTGTGCACGATCGATCTCTGCCGTCCGCCGCGTCCCAATCAGATCGCCGTTGCGCAAGACGGAGACGCTGTCGCAGATCTGGAACACCTCGCCGAGCCGGTGGGTGATGTAGATCACCGACTTGCCCTCGGCCTTGAGCGCGCGCAGCGCCGCAAAAATGCGCTCGATCTCGACGTCGGAAAGCGTCGCGGTCGGCTCATCCAGGATGAACACCCGCGCGTCGCGGGTCAGCATGCGCGCCAACTCCACGAGTTGCCGCCAGCCGATGCTCAATCGCGACACCGGCGTCTCCAGCGGCAGCTCCGCCAGCCCCACCTTCTCCAGCGCCGCCCGCGCCCGATCGCGCAGCTCCCTGCGCCGGTGAAACAGCGGCACCTCTCGGTTGCCGAGCCAGATGTTGTCGAGCACCGAAAGTGCCGGCGCGAGGCTGAGTTCCTGCGCGACCAGCGCGATGCCGAGCTCTTGCGCATGGTGTGGATCGGTGATTTCCGTCGGCATGCCGTCAACCAATACGGCACCGGTGTCCGCGGCGTGCACGCCGGTGGTGATTTTGACCAGCGTGCTCTTGCCCGCGCCGTTCTCGCCACAGATCGCGCGGATCTCGTGCGCTTCGAGCGAAAGCGAGACGTTCTTGAGGACCTCGTTCGGACCGAACCGCTTGGTTAGCCCGTCAACAGCGAGTATTGGCATCTAAGCTCAATACGAGCAGCCGGCTTCGAACTGCGCCAGGTTGTCCTTGGTGATGCCGTGCACCGGTACGAGCTCGTATTTTTGCAGCTTCTGGCCGTTGAAGTAGCCCGCGATCTTCTTTGCCGCCACCTCAGCCTCTTCGGTCGGGATTTGCGTCGCGGTGGCGTATTGCTGACCCGACTTGATGTGCACCATGCCGTCCTTCATGCAGTTGCTGGCGACCACCACGATGCCGTTGCTGGCGACGCCGAGCTTTAGCCCCGCCGACTCCACCGCCTGGATCGAGCCGGTCGCCTGGTTGTCGGCCATTGCGAAGATGCCATCGACACCGCCGCGACCACTGAAGCGCACGAGCAGCTCTCCGGTGATTTTCTCGGTCATCGCCGTATTCCACCTGCCGTCTTCGTTGGCGACAAGCTCGACGCCTGGATGCTTGGCCAGCACTTCTTTGAACGCCGCCATACGCGTCTGGACGTTGAGCTGCTGGGCGGCGCCGGTGATGGCCACGACCTGAGCCTTCGTCTTGCCCTCTGCCTGCAGGCCTTTGACCATGCCCTCTGCAGCCAGACGTCCGAGCTCGGCGTGATCGGTCCCGATATACGAGATGAAGAGGTCCTCGTACTCCTTCTTCAGCGGAGTGACGATCAGCACCACCGGAATTCCCGCGGCCTTGGCTCGCGTCAGCGCCGGGATGATGGCCTGGTCGTTGACGTACACCACGGCGATGAGGTCGAACTTCTGCGCGATCGCATCGTCGACCTGCTGCGATTGCACGGCGGCGTCGTAGTTGGAGCTGAGATTTGTCACCTTCATGCCGGCCTGGGTCGCGAACTTGATGAAGGTCGAGGTCCAGGCGCCGATATAAGGATTGGTATTGGCGGTGCCGAGCAGCATCACGCGCTTGCCCTCCGCCGACGCAACGGCGGCGTGCCCCGTTACAACTGCGAGAAGAAGCGCACACAGACCCGCCAAGAAGCGCATGGATGTCTCCCGTTCCAAGGCCAAGAACCGGAAATGTTAGCGTCAGTCGGGCAAGTGCACCAGGAGGCGATGCGACGCAGGATTGCCGAAAGATGCTTCTGCAAGCGACCGCGCAGGCGGTCAGCCGCTCGTGGCAACGGCCGAGCATTGCAACATCAGATCAATTTGGACGTAACCGGAAGTCCGAGCAGCACCTGACCGGCCACTTCGAAGTTGACGAACTGGGCCTGTACCTGCTGCGTCGCCGCGTGCACATCGCGCAGCCGCCGTTCGAACGGCTCGTTTTCGAAAATTGCCGTGCCGCCGGCGAAGTGATAGGCGGTCTCGGTCACCTCCTTGGCCTGGTGCCCGGCATGCACCGCGGCAAGCCGCAGCGCGGCACGCTGCCGCAAGGTGAAGCCCTCCCGCCGGCAGGCCGTCTCCCACATGTCGCCCAGCGCCTTCCTCAGGAAGGCGTGCGCCGACTGCCATTGCGCCTCGGCAACCGCCACCTTGGATTGAACGACCGGATTGTCGCGCAACGGCTTCGAGCCAAGCATCGGTACCTTGGTGCCGGCGATCTGGATAAACGCATCGAGCGTCGCGCGTGCGATTCCGAGCGCCACGCTGGCGAAGGCCGCGCCGTACATCTGATAGGTGGTGAACCGATAGAGCGGGCCGCTCTCGCGGCGGTCGGCCGCCGATTCCCGGGTGAAGGTGTAGCGCGCCGGCACGAAAAGATCCGTCACCGTATAACTGTCGCTTCCAGTCCCTTTGAGGCCCATAACCTGCCAGACGTCGCGTATGGCAGCCTTGGTTTTCGGAAACAGCATGGTGCGGTCAGTCGGCTTGCCATCGGCACCAAGGCACGGCTTGCCTTCGGCATCCACCAGCGCCGAATGTCCGCCAAGCCACTGCGCATGGCGGCTGCCGCTCGCGTAGGACCAGGTCCCCGTCGCGCGGTAGCCGCCGTCGACTGCCGTCGCCTTGACCGTTGGCCCGAGCGGGCCCCAGGCGAGAACGGCATCTTTGCTGCCGAAAATCTCTTGGGCCACGGCAGGCTCGACGTAGGCCCCGGCGATCGAGCAGCCCGACGCCTGGGCAACGCACCAGGCGGTGCTGCCATCGGCTCTGGCGAGTTCCTCGATTGCAGCGATGAACGTCAGCGGGTCGATTTCGTCACCGCCGACGCTGCGCGGAAGCAGCATCTTGAACAGGCGCGCGTCATGCAACGCGGTCAGAAGCTTCGGCGTCAGGGCACATGCACGCTCGACCGCCGCCGCCTCCGCCTCGATCAACGCGCGCAACTGCCGCGCCCGCCGGACCGCATCCGGGGCTTGGTTCGTGGCGATCGACGCGTCGATGTTCATCACGCGATGTGGGAGTGGTGATTTGTCAGATACCACTCCGCGATCTCCTCGCGGGTGGCGAACCAAACATCATCGAACGACTTCGCATAGGCAATGAAATCGTGCAGCGCGCGGATGCGGAACGGCTGACCGATCACGTGGGGGTGCAGGCCGATGTTCATAAACCGGCCGCTGACCGCACTTTCGCGGTACAGCCAATCGAAGCCTTCCTTGAAGACAGCAAAAGCGCCGTTCACGTCCTGGCCCTGCCGCATGAACACCGTGAAGTCGTTGACCTCCGACGTATAAGGTATGGAAACGATCGTTCGGCCCGATCGCGTTTCGATCAGATAAGGCTGATCGTCATTAAGCAGATCGGTGGTGAAAATCAGGCCTTCCTCGGCGATCAGGTCGATGGTGTTAAGCGTGCAGCGCAGCGAGCTCGATAGCCAGCCTTTCGCCGGCTTGCCGCACACCTCCCTGTACACCCGCAGGGTCTCGCGGATCACCGCGCGTTCTTTGTTCTCATCGAACGAATAATCGGCGAGCAGCTCGGTCTGCACATAGTTATGAGCGATGATCTCCCAGCCGCGCTTGAGCGCTGCGTCAATCACCGCCCGTCGCTCCAAGCCGATCTTGGCGTTCATTGTGCAGGTCGATGGCACGCCGAACTCGTCGAAGATGTCGAACATGCGCCAGACGCCGACCCGCTGGCCGTATTCGCGCCACGTCCAGTTCGGGTTGTCATAGACATTTCCCGGCAGATCGCCGCCGACGATACCGGGACCCCCGGGATAGAACGGCTTCGG
>DATFQX010000427.1:0-4376 GCA_035263865.1 Xanthobacteraceae bacterium | reverse complement strand
ACGAAATCGCTACTCTACTTCGGCGGAACAATAACCGCTCCGAGCACTGCCTTTATGTACGATGGACTTGGTATCATGCCTCTCGGGCAGCAGTTGTGGCTCAAAGAGCTGGAGTCTTACATACCGTATCCGCCATTGCAGGCGCCAGAAACCTATAACCTGGGGCAGGTGTTGGAGGAGGTTAAAAAAATGGGCGATAAGCATCCGGCAGACTAGTCGCGAAACTCGTACACAGTCGGCCGCGCTGTCGTTTCCCTGGAGATGTTCAGCGCGGCTTTGGTCTAGGGACACCACAGCAACAGAAGCCCAACATGGGCGACGATATCGGCTTCTCTAATCGGCCAGGCCCGCCGTCTGCCGGAGTTGCATAGGCGGCTGCGCCGGCGCGTTGTAAATAGACACGTTCACTCAAGAGCTGCACGATGAAGAAAGAAGAAAAACTGGACGGTGATCAGCATAACGAACTGGAAGCCCGTACTTGCATTTGACCAGAAGAATTGATCTCTGCCTTGCGGAGAATTGCCATGGCGCTCGATTCCGTGTTTTTGATGGTTCGGGCCGTCACGGCTCTCATTTTCTGTTTTGTTTTCGGTTTTGCCGCGGGTGCCATCGAACCGGCCAGGGCTGCAGAATCCGCGGCTAATGTGGACGCCGCCCGGCTTATCGGGGCCGACCAGGATCCCGCCAACTGGATGACTTACGGCCGAACCTACAGTGAGCAGCGCTTCAGCCCACTGGCGCACGGCGGATAATGTGAACTTGCTGGGCCTCGCCCATGGGATTGACCAAAAAACGTGCAACATTCGGGCCATTGTCGCGCGCAACGGTGGATGCGGAGCGGTTCGCGCCCACGAATCTCTCACACCGTGAGAGTCTACGCTATTTTTCACCGGGAGCGATCCCGCCTCGGCGCGCGGCTGCCACGATCGCCCCAGAATTCGGCCGGGCCGCTCGCTCTCACCGACGACCGAGGCGGCGCTGATCCGCCCTGCAACGAAACCCTGCAACGAAACCTGTAAACGAAACCCTCCGCCCTTCACAGCGCGCCGTCCCCTTCACAGCGCGCCGGGTGCGGGCATATCGTGCGCGTTCCCACCTCACTCGATTGCAGGAGACCGTCCGCCATGTTGCTTCCTGCCTCGACGCTCGCCGCCATCAACAACGTCGTCGCCCTCCATCTCGAACCTGACACCACCATGAAAGTCCTCGGCGCCATCTTGGCGCCAGTGTTGAGCTCGGACTCCACGCCAGCACGCAAGGTCGGCCGACCAGGACCGAAACCGCGGAAAGCAACGCGACCGCGAAAGAGGCGCCGGCCCACTAGAGAAGCGCGCGATCGCGCCCGCGCCGCGCTCGAGGCCAATCCCAACGCGACCCTCGCGGACGTCGCCAAGGCCGCCGGCGTGAGCCACGGCACCGCCATCAACGCCCGCAAGGATCTCGCCGCCGAGGCACGCAAGGCCGCGCGCAAGGAGACGCGCAAGTCATCACGCGAAAAATCAAAGGCGGCAAAGCCGGAACGCCGCGAACGCGCTGAGCGGTTTCTCCGCGACGCGCTCGCCCATGGCGCCAAGCCGGTGAGCGATCTCGAGGAGGCGGCCGAGAAGGCGCACATTGATCCGCACACGCTCGGCCAAGCGCGCGCCGAGCTCGGCGTCGTCACGAGCCGTGCCAACACCGGCGGGGCGCAAGCGGTGCAATGGAGCTTGCCCGGTTGAGTTTCCAGGACGCGCGCGATGCGGGTAGTGGGCTCTTTCGAATGTGCGCAAACAAAAAGCCCGGGCGTGAGCCGGGCTTGTCGGTCATGGTTTTGTTCCTACTGCTCTCTCCGCACTTTGGCCCTCTGAGGCCGCACGTTCTTTCGGTGCACCACACTTGGACCTGTCGGCGGCGGGGCCTCCCAAAACCACTTTGGCACCCGACCGGACCAAAGCGCCGGGGCCTCCCCAATTGCGTGCGCCTGAGTGGCGAACAACAACGCCAGCATTGCCGCGCCAATCGTCCTCATAATGCGATCCTTTTCTTTCGATACCAATTGAGCCCGAGGATGCCGAGCAAGCCCGTGACGAAGCCGGGGAGGCCGACGCGGGCACCGGGACGCCGACGAGGCTCGCCATTATGAGTCCGCCGACATCGCCTTGCGGCGCGAAGGGAAGCTTCCCCGGTCTTGAGACAGCCTGCTAAGATCAGAGCTCGATCTACCGTTGCACCATACAACGCCTGGCATGGGAGCGCTACGATCCGGGCGAGAAATTTCCCGAGCACCGATCGCGAGTATACCGACCTCGGTCGCTGGCGGCGGCAACGCGAGCGACGCGCGCGGCGTGCGTCACCGCAACGGGATCGTGCTGCACAATGAAAAGGGGCCGCCCGCCATGACGAGTGGAAGCGGCCCCTTCACCTTCCGCGCGCCGCATGCCGCATGTTACGCGCGGGGCCAGGTCTCCTAGCGGATGCGCAGCAACCGCGCGGCATTCGGACAATGCAGGCACCTCCGACGCGCGCCTCGAAGCGGAACAACACACAAAATCCGGCCGAGTATGGATCTTGGGTCATCGTCACCGCCTTGCGGTTCACGACCGTGTAAGCCTGCTTCCAATTGCCGTAGGCTACTGGAGTTGCACCGGGCGCCACATCGGGCATTTGATTCGCGACCACCACCGGCACAGCGCCGAGCAGGAACGGCGCGACCTCCGTCGGTGCTACCGTCATGATCGGGCGCCCGTTCGCATCCGACATCGTCGAGCAGAGCGCCCACGTGTTTGGTTCATCAAGTACGCGCCGTCGCCTTGCAGCGACATCGGCACTTGCCAGCGCAGCATTACCAGATCCTGCCACGAGAATTGCCCGGCCGGCGTGCCGCTGCCGGTCTCGGCAATCGGGATGCCGGCTTGCGGATTCAAAATTCCCATTGGCTTGCCGAAACCGTCGCCCACCAAAATCGCGTCGTTAATCTGAAACGCAAACGCCCGCCGCGCCTTGTCCATGAGCCACGTTCGATGTTGACGCTTGAGTCTTCCAGGAGTTCGCGCGTCGAACACACGATGTAGCGCAACGACTCGGGTTTGATCTCGAGCTCGCCCAAGCCGTCGCCAATCTGTTTCGTTGGATTGTTTGCGAAGCAGGAGCTCTCGCAAGCCCAGGCCCCGATCCGGGGCGCGTGCGGCACCGAGCGCGCGCGGCACCCCACGGGCAGGGGGGAGGGGGACTTCAGAGAAGTGAAAAATCTCCCACCGCGAAAGCCAACAAGCGCGTCCAGTTCGGCTATGGGCTCAATTACCTGATCGACATCAAGTACGCGGTTATTGTTGACGTCGACAAGTCCTTCTTCCGGTACGGCAAAGGCGACACTGCTAACAGCAAGACGGGTTCGACGATCTACGACAGACGTTGAGCAATGAAGGCCTCCAATAGATCCTCGACCCGATCTGCCACGATGCGGCGCTTGGCCTCGCGGCATCTCGACCTTCTTGCGCTCGTTCCGGGATTTGGCGAACTCGAGTGTACCCATCAAGGCGCCCGCACGCGGCATCGCGCCATGCTCCGCCTGTCACGGTATCGAAAGCCAGCTGTTGGCCTTCGCTCAAGGCATGCGCCAGAACGACATCAGCGAGCAGATGCGCACGATCGCGAGGCAATTGACACCGGAGGAGATGCATGCAGTCGCGGCTTATTACGGAGGTGGCCTTTAGCCTTCTTGGAAGCGCGCATGGAATGCATGCGCCGGCATGCATTGCCGGAGCGAGCAATCCCCTTCATGTGGTTGCAAATGAACGTCTTCCAGGTCTGCAATGGGCAATCCCGCCTAGGCACCATGTAGATCGAAACCATGGACTGCGCGACCTCGATGCCCAGCTTGAGCAGTTCGCCATGGATCTTGGTCGCGCTGCGCCCCCACAGCGGGTTCTCGAGGCTCATGCGTCGGATCAGGTCGCGCACCGGCGAGGTGATCCGCTTCCCCCACGCGGACGCGACTTCCATCGCCAGTAAACGGCAAAGCCCATTCGATGCCAACGCACAGCGGTCAGTTGGCCTCGCTCTTCTGCATGGGACAGGCTTGGAAGATCGCAACCATCCGCGTGGCAAATCTAACACACCCACGAAAAATTGCATCCTCAGCGCAAAATATCGGGCGGACTGCCTTGTTAGCGGCGCGATGTACATGCCTAAGTGAAGTGGATCAGGCAAGACGTGGGTGTGTCATGTTGCGTTTGAAGTTAAGGGCTCGTGCCGCGGGGCTGTTCGGAGCGTGCATCATTGCGAGCTTCAGCGCAATGAATGACGCAATGGCCGACGAAGGCGGCGTGAGCTTCTGGCTTCCCGGCTTTTTCGGAAGCCTCGCGGCAACGCCGATGCAACCGGGATGGTCGCTCACC
>DATFQX010000426.1:0-32669 GCA_035263865.1 Xanthobacteraceae bacterium | reverse complement strand
TTTGGGGGAGGTCTCTGAGTAACATTGATTCAAGATCAAACGCGACCGCGCAATCTCGATTCAAAAACCCGTTTGTTCGGATTCGATTGTTTCAAATCCTAATTCCACAGCTTCACTTTGGAGACTTTTTCAACAGCATCGGTCATGTGTGGACAGCTTCGAACGAGCACATCCTGTCCGCTTTACCCCCAAAAGCGGACATTCGATTGACGCTCAGGCACGTCCGCTCTGTGCCAAAAGGGACCCATGTACCGCAGAAAAACAAATCCTATTCAATCATCTCGTCGGCTATTTGCGAGTATTGCCGGCGGAATATCGACGCCAGGCGCCCGGTGACGCCCCCCTAGACCCCCCGATACTATCCAAGGCACAAATCAGACAAGGCGCGATCGCTTTGAATAGCTGCGCTGGGCAATTGGCAGCACGTTGACGGAGGGTAGCTGCGCCATGGCGAGACGAGAAATCCTGGACCGCATCCAGAAATACGTTGATCCCTTCCGCATCACCAAGGGCAAGCGCTTTCGCCTGAACAGCGTCGATCCGGGAGACACCCGCGGCCTGCAACTTGGCAAAGGCGAGGCAGCCGAACTTCTCGCTCGCGGCGCCGAGTGGCTCGCGGAAGAGCAGGACATGCTCTACGCGCAGGACAGCTGGTCCCTGCTGCTTGTGTTTCAGGCGATGGATGCGGCGGGCAAGGACGGCACCATTAAGCACGTCATGTCGGGCGTCAATCCGCAGGGATGCCAGGTGTTCTCGTTCAAGCAGCCCTCGCGGGAAGACCTCGACCACGACTTCATGTGGCGATACGTCAAGTGCCTGCCCGAGCGCGGGCGCATCGGCATCTTCAACCGCTCGTACTACGAAGAGGTCTTGGTCGTGCGCGTGCATCCCGAAGTCCTCAGACGCCAGCGGCTGCCCGCACCGGATGTCAGCAAGAAAATCTGGGATCAGCGGCTCGCCGATATCGCGCATTTCGAGGATTACCTCACCCGACAGGGAACGATTATCCTCAAGTTCTTTTTGCATGTGTCGCGCGCGGAGCAGAAAAAGCGCTTCATGCAGCGCCTGGAACGGCCGCAGAAGCACTGGAAGTTCTCTGCCGCCGACATCCGTGAGCGAGGCTTCTGGGCCGACTACATGCACGCCTTTGAGGAAGCAATCCGCGCCACCGCGACGCCGCGAGCACCCTGGTTCGTCGTGCCAGCCGACAATAAATGGTTCACCCGGCTCATAGTCGCAGCCGCGATCGTGGAAGCGGTGGAGAAGCTTGACCTGGACTATCCGAAGATCGATGCCGCAAAAAAGAAGGAGCTAGTGGCGGCGCGGGCGGCGCTTGCCCGCGAGAAGTAGCTCGATCGCTCCGTTAGCTCGGTTGCTTGGCCCTTTTGTAAATGTGATGAAAAACGTCACGCCGTTTGCCGGGCATCCAAGCCTGTTCCGCCTCGCTGCGCCTTACAGCGGCACCACCTGCACTGACGCTTCCATTCTGCTGAAGGCGTCCGCTGGCCCATGCCAAGAGCCGGAGAGCGGAGAAGCCTTTTCCTGCTCGCGCGCCACGGCAACCGAGACGTGCTCAGTACCAACGATCTTGTTGTTGGTCGGATCAAATCCATGCCAGCCCGCGCCGGGAATGTAGATTTCGGCCCAAGCATGCGTGGCGCCGTGCTGACCTCCGCCCATCTGGATGTAGCCGGTGACGAATCTCGCCCCGAACCCCCAATGCCGCGCGCCTTCCATCATGAGCACCGCAAAGTCGCGGCACGATCCGCTGCCGAGGGTCAGCGTCTCGTGCGGCAGCTGAACTCCGGGCTCCTCGCGCCGGGCATATTTGAATGATTGATGGATGTGAGCATTGAGCTTGTGCAGAAGATCGAAGGTGCTGATGACCTGTCCGGGGCGGTAGAGGTCATGCAGCCAATTCTGCAGCTGCGGGCCATCGTACGGATAGCTGGGAAGGCGGTACACGACCAGCTCCACCTGCTCTTCCGGCAAATACTGGAACGGGAATTCGCGGGCCGTTGGCTCGATTAGGCATTCGATGGGGTTGTCGTCATAAAGTTCCACGTCCACTTCGCTTGCGACACTGAGCCTTCGTGACGATTCTTCGAACGTGAGAACAGCGATGGAATTGCCGTAGATGTCGCGCAGCCAACGTACCGCCGCCGCCGGCGCGACACTCAGGCGCGACCGCGAAATATGCACGTCATGTCCCTCGCGCGGCCGCAGCAACGCGCGGTGGGGACCGAATTTGACCGGTTGATTGTAATGGTATTGCGTTTCATGGACGATGCGGATGCGCTTCATGACACAATGACCCAGGCATAGGCGATCGATTCACCTGGTCCGAGCATGCGGCGGACGCAATTTCTCGGTTTCCGAGACGAACAGATCCATTCCCAAGCGTTGGAAAAGATACTTGCCGACGAGCTGCCCCTTGACGCTGCTCCTATTCGACGAGGATGTGCGTGAGGCTGCTGCGTCAAGTTCCTGCCTCCAACGCGGTGACCGCTCTGTGCAAGGAGCCCGACGAGCGGATGATGAGCTTCTCCGCCTCCACAACGAGGAAGAATACCAGTCCACCTAGGAGAGGCCATGGCCAGACCCAAAGCGGGATGGCTTCGTTGTCGAACAGTCGCTGCAGCGGCGGCGCGTAGGTGAACAGCAGCTGCAAAACCACGACCGCGCCGATGCCCAGCGGCAGGTACTTGTTGCCGAGATGCGCCGTGAGGGAGAGTGAGCTGTCCAGCAGAAAACGGCTGTTGAGGAGGTAGAACACCTGGCCGATGGTGATCATATTGACCGCAACCGTGCGGGCAAGCTGGTCCGATGCACCCTGCGACTTCATCCAGAAGAACGCCCACAGCGTGACAGCGAGCAGGGCCAGACCGACGAAGACTACCCGCCAAATCCCGAAGCCGGTCAGGATCGGCCGGCCGACCGCGCGCGGCGGCCGGTTCATCACGTCAAGCTCGTGCGGCTCGAAGGAGATGACCAGGCCTAATGCGACCGAAGTCACCATGTTGACCCACAGCACCTGCGGCGCCGTGATTGGCATGGTGAAACCGAAGAAGATTGCAACTGCAATGACGAGCGCCTGGGCGACATTCGTCGGCAACATAAAGAGGATCGCTTTCTCGATGTTGTTGTAGACGGTGCGTCCCTCCTTCACCGCCGCCGTGATCGACGCGAAATTATCGTCCGCGAGAATCATCTCCGCCGCTTCCTTCGTGACCTCAGTGCCCTTGATTCCCATGGCGACGCCGATGTCCGCCTTCTTGAGCGCCGGAGCGTCGTTCACCCCATCGCCTGTCATTGCCACGATCTGTTTGTTCGCCTGTATAGCTTTCACCAGACGAAGCTTGTGCTCAGGGCTCGCACGGGCGAACACGTCAACGTCGCGGACCCGCTCCTCCAATGTGGCAGTGTCCATATCCTCGATCTCTGAACCTGTGACTGCCGTCGTCCCGTCCCCGATGCCGAGCATTTTGGCGATGGCGGCGGCCGTAATCTTGTGATCGCCCGTTATCATCGTCACGCGGATCCCACCGTCATGACATTCCTGCACTGCCTCGATTGCTTCCTTACGCGGCGGGTCAAGCAGCCCGATCAAGCCGAGCAGAATGAGATTCTTTGGGAGGTCGGCCGGCGTGAGACCGCCGCCGTTCCCCTTTGGGCTGTCAAGCCAAGCCAGTCCAAGCACGCGCTCGCCCTGTCCGGCGAGCTTGTCCGAAGCTTCCAGGAATTGCTCGCGAGTGAGTGGCATTTTCTGCCCGCTGAGGGTTTGCTGCCGATCACAGTGCTCGAGGATGACCTCGGGCGCGCCCTTGACCAACAGGATCTGCGTGCCGTCCGCGGCCTTGTGGAGCGTCGCCATGAACTTGTGCTCCGACTCGAACGGAATGGCATCGATCCGCGGATACATGGTCTGTTCCGCTTGTCGCTCCACGCTGAGCTTGCTCGCAAACGGATAGAGCGCGCCCTCGGTCGGGTCGCCTTCCACCTTCCACACGCGTTCCTGCTGGAACAGCTGCGCATCGTTGCAGAGCACCGAGACGCGTCCCATGAGTTCGAGAACGGGGTCCTTGCCAGCCGGCTTCCCGTCTTTCTTGACCTCGCCCTCGGGCGCGTACCCGTTCCCGGTGACCTGATACGCCGACTCAGCAGTGACGGCGGACACCACCATCATTTCCATGAGCGTCAGCGTGCCAGTCTTGTCGGAGCAAATCCGCGACACCGAGCCGAGGGTTTCTACTGCGGGGAGGCGTCGGATGATGGCATTGCGCTGGGCCATGCGCTGAACACCGATAGCCAACGTGATCGTAATAATTGCCGGCAAGCCCTCAGGTATGACTGACACCGCGATGCCAACGACCGCCTGGAAGAGTTCCACAAAATCCATGCCCTTCACCCACTTGCCGTAGGCGAAGATCACGACGCTCACGAGCGCAATGACGGCCGTGATCGCATAACCGAACTTCTTGATCTGGCGCAGAAGCGGCGTTTCAAGCGCACTGACGCTGGCGAGCAGCTGATTGATGCGGCCGAGTTCGGTTTCATTGCCGGTCGCCACGACCACCCCGGTCGCGCGGCCCGACACCACCATGGTCCCGGAGAACGCCATGCTTTCGCGATCCCCCACGGTTGCGTTGGCGGAGACGGGGTCGGAGCTCTTGTCAGTCGGAACCGACTCGCCCGTTAGGGCCGCCTCTTCAGTGCGCAGGTTCTTCACCTCGGTGAGGCGCAGATCCGCCGGCACTTTGTCGCCTGATTCCAGCAGCACGACGTCCCCGGGCACGAGCTGGTCCGCCGCAATCATGCGCGTCTCACCGCCGCGCACGGTCCGCGCCTCCGCCGACAACATGTTGCGGATCGAATCCAGGGCCTTCTCGGCCTTGCCCTCCTGAATGAAGCCGAGAAGCGCGTTGAGGATGACCACGCCGAAAATAATCGCCGCATCCACCCACAAGTTAAGCATCAGCTTGGTGAAGCCGGCGCCGAGCAGGACGTAGACCAGAATGTTGTTGAACTGCGACAGCAACCGCATGAACGGTCCCCGCTTCTTTCCTTCCGGCAAACGATTGGCCCCGTACTTTTGCAGGCGGTTCTCCGCCTCGGCCGTATCCAGGCCCTTCCGAGTGTCGGTGGCGAGGCGCTTCGCCAATTCGGCGACCGAAATCGCATGCCAAGCGACCTCGTCAGCCCTGCCTGCATTCGCGCCCATGCTTCTGCTCCCGTCCCATGACGATCGTGGACAAACGTTAGCGTCGTACGCGTAACTTCGCAGTGCCGTTCGCTTCGCACCCCCGTCTGCTCACGCCCGTGGCCACGCCAGTGAGCCCTCATGGTGATTGGACCGGACGATCAAAGTTCTCCGATTACACCAAATGTGGACTCGTCATTGCTATGCGTTGGCTGTTCGTGGCAACCTACATAGTGCCGCTCCACGGGCGGTTCTGACCATCGGCGCGGCGCGGACGCGATCAGATGATCCTAACAAGCAAGAGGCGAAGCTGAGGGTAGCCCTGAATACGGCCGCCTGACGAGAACTTTCGGTCGCGATGGGGTGTTCGGCGGAGCCAGAAGGGTATTCATGTCCATACCTTGCAAGTTCGAGCGCAGCGTCCTCAGCTATGACGAGCACGGGATCATCTTGCGCAGCCATCACCCCGAAATTTACGAGGCTGGGCTTGATGACCTCAAGGCATTGCGCCTGCGCCTGCGCGACATGCGCGACAAAGAGAGCACATTGGCGCGCGCGAAGCGGCGTGAAGCACGGGGCAAGGGGCCCGCGCGAGGACAAAGCCTTCCAGGCACAGCCGAGCATCCCCTGCAGCGCAAGCAAGTATTCAGCGCCGCGTTGAAACGGGTGAACAGGGAGATCCATCGCATGGAGAAGCTGGAGGCGCGGACTGCGCACATCGAAGCCGCGCGCCGAGCTCTCGCCATGCGCCGTGCGGCTCAGTTTTCTCCGCGTCCCCAGGCCGGTGATACACCGAGCGAGGGCATGCATCCGCTGCCGAGTCGGCCGCGACGCACCCGAGTTGCTCCTGCAAGGATCGGGAGCGTATCGCAAGCGACAAAGAATGCTCAAGCGGCGCGCGACGCCCGCAACAGACCCGTCCAGTAAAAGAAAGAAGGAGAGACCGCGATGTTCTTCCTCTCGGAAGGCTTCACTTTCCGCAATTTCCTCACCGACGCCTTCGCCGTGTTCATGTTCGTCCTATGGTTCTGGCTCCTCGTTATCGTCATAGGCGACCTGTTCCGGCGTCACGACATATCCGGCTGGGGCAAGGCGATCTGGGTGATAGCCCTGATCGTGTTCCCCTATCTTGCGATATTCGCGTACATGATCACTCAGTCGAGGGGCATGGCGGAGCGAAGCAGCCAACAGGCGCAACAGGCACGTGAAGAGCTGCGGCGTGCGGTCGGCTTCAGCGCTGCCGACGAAATCGAGAAGCTTGATCGTCTCAAAAAATCGGGGTCGATCACCGATCAGGAGTTCGCTCGACTGCGCGCCAGGCTGGTTTCATAATCAATGTCGTGATCCCTTTACCCCAGCCGCGATTGGGGTCATGGCGAATCGGATTACCGGACCAGGTAAAGAGACACCTCAATAAGCATGGTAGGCGCGCCAGAGGCGCCGAGCCGTTGTCTCGTACTGTCTTAGCCCGCGTTGGGCAAAAAACCGGTCAAGTGACGGCACTTTCTCCAGCATGAGGTTCGGCACTTATTGAAGTTGGTGAAACAATTCGGGCCGGGGTGACGCCCCTCGCATGCATACCTGGCGACACACCGTCCTTTGCACGAGCTGTAACATTGGTTGTCTTCAAGAGCGAAGGAAGGAGCAATCGCCACAAGTCCCAAAGCTAGAACTGCGACCGCTTTGATTGGAAGCGTGGACATATGGACCTCGGCGCTGAAAATTTTTTACCATCATACAACGGCCGCGCGCTTGCACTCAAATATGCGCGAAATTCAAATGAGGAGGAGACGCCATGAGGGCCGCTGACGTCATGACCCCTGATCCCGTGTGCATTTCCCCGGACGCTTCGATCACCGACGCCATCCGGTTGATGCTGGAGCGCAAATTCAGCGGCCTGCCAGTCGTGGACGCGCGCGGCTCCTTGGTTGGGATCGTGACCGAGGGCGATCTGCTACGCCGCACCGAAACCGGGACCCAGCGCAAGCGGCCGCGGTTGATCGAATTTCTGATGGGTCCGGGGCGCCTTGCGAGCGAGTACGTACAAACGAGCGGGCGCAAGGTCGGCGATGTGATGACTGTTGATGTCCGGACGGTGACCGAGGATACCCCCCTTGAGGAGATCGTCCATCTGATGGAGCGCCACCAGATCAATCGTGTACTCGTGGTCCGCGACGGCAAGCTCGTCGGCATCGTGACCCGTGCCAATCTGCTGCACGCGCTGGCGACCGTTGCCCCCGAGACGAAGCCAGGACCGACCAGTGATACGTCCATTCGCGAGCGTCTCTATGCGGAGCTGAAGGCCCAGTCGTGGGCACCGATCGGCCTCGTCAACGTGGTGGTGCGCAACGGAGTCGTGCACCTTTCGGGCACGTTGCTCGATGAGCGCTACCGCGCAGCGATCCGTGTGGCGGCAGAACGTATTCCCGGCGTCAAGGCCGTCGAAGATCACCTTGTATGGGTTGACCCCGTGTCCGGCATGGTCATGCCGGCCTGAAAAAGTCACCGCGCCGTACGGAAAAGCCTCTTGACGCAATCTTGGCCGCAGGGGCCTTTGCGCTTCAAATGCGCGAAGACATCTACTGCCCCGCATCGAAAGTGCAATCCGCCCCTCCGCCCGCCTTCTGCATGATCTCGTTCGGGTCGATCGTGCAGCGCAATTTGGTGATGGTTTCGATGCTTGAGCCTGCGGCTCCCTGGGAGGGAACGCCGGCAGCCGCCGCCGTTGCGCCGATTTCGTTGGCTTCGCGCCCGGTCAGCGTGCGTTTTCGGGACCCGAAGCTGAGCTCGCAGCTACGCGACGTGATGTCGACATTGCTTACGCGGCAGACTACAGAATCCGCATCGACAGAAATTTTCTTGTTTGGCGTAAAGCCGAATGAGGTATTGCCGCGAAACAGGCGCGCAATGACTCGCTTGTCGAACGCGCGCACTGCGGGCGAATGTGGCGCTATCACTGCGGCCAACGCCAACGCGGTTGGCCCCGTTGCGCTGCCTAGAGCAGCGAACGCAGTGTTTTGCACAGCCGTGAAAGTCAATGCGGCAATAATCAGCTTCTTCATCTGGCAGCCTCCGTTTGGGACTCTTCCGGCTCGGCGATGATGAATACGAATTCAGCGGCGAACCCACACCAGCAGCCCCGCAAGATTAACATGCCTGGTTTCCTCCCCTGACACTCTTGCAGCATTATCTTGATCTCTCTGCGGCACGCAGCAAGATCATCGTATAAATGATCTGAGGTGACGAGGAGCACAGTGGCATCGAACCGTGCCCCGGTTCTGGTGGACTTCGCGCTGCAAGGCGGTGGCGCGCATGGCGCCTTCACCTGGGGTGTTCTGGATCGCCTGCTCGAGGAGCCGTGGCTGCGGATCGACGGCATCTCGGGCACTTCGGCGGGAGCGATGAATGCCGCAGTGCTGGTCGACGGTCACGCCGATAACGGCGCCGACGGCGCGCGCGCCGCGCTTGAGGATTTTTGGCGGCGGGTGTCGCGGGCGGCCTTGCTGAGCCCGCTGCGGCGCACGCCGCTCGACATATTGCTGGGCCGTTGGACGCTCGACCATTCGCCGGTCTTTATCGCGATGGATCTCATGGCGCGCTTGTTCTCGCCCTACGATGTCAGCCCTGGCGGGACAAATGCCCTGCGCGACATCCTTACGGAGATCGTCCATTTCGATCGGCTGGCGCAAGCGCCGATCAAGCTCTTTGTCACCGCAACCAACGTGCGCACCGGGCGCGGCCGCGTTTTTCGAAACGGCGAAATCACGCCGGACGTGCTGCTCGCGTCCGCGTGCCTCCCCACGCTGTTCCAGGCAATCGAGATCGATGGCGAAAGCTATTGGGACGGCGGCTACTCCGGCAATCCCACCATCACGCCGCTGGTGCGGGAATGTAGCTCCAAGGATACGATTCTCGTGCAAATCAATCCGGTCGAGCGGCCGGGATTGCCGCGTACAGCCCGCGACATTCTCAACCGGCTCAACGAGGTGTCGTTCAACGCCGTGCTGCTGAAAGAGTTGCGCATGATCGCCTTGCTGCGCCAAGTCGCGCAGCCGGATAACTCCGAGAATGCCAAATGGGCGGACATGCGCATCCACCGGATCTCCAGCAATGTGATGGTCGAGCTCGGCTATTCTTCGAAGCTCAACGCCGAGTGGGAATTCCTGTGCATGTTGCGCGACGAGGGGCGCCGCGCAGGCGAGACATTTCTGAGCGCTCACCGCGAGGACCTCGGCCGACATTCCACCTTCGATCTCGACGAATTGCTGGGAGGCGTCTGACACCGTGGGTCTTGTCGGGATCCTGCTCGGACTGGCGCTGCTCGTCTGGCTGGCGATGCGCGGCTGGAGCGTGCTCCTCCTTGCCCCCGCCGCCGCTTTGCTTGCCGCTGCGTTCGCGATGGAGCCCCTGCTCGCCAGCTGGACGCAGACGTTCATGGGCAGCGCGGCGATCTTCCTGGCGCAGTTCTTCCCCTTGTTCTTGCTCGGCGCCTTATTCGGCAAGCTCATGGACGATAGCGGCAGCGTCTCCGCCATAGCGGGCTTCATGACGGAACGGCTGGGCGAGCGCCGCGCAGTGCTGGCAGTCGTACTGGCTGGCGCGCTCGTGACCTATGGCGGCGTCAGCCTGTTCGTTGCGTTCTTTGTGCTCGTTCCGATGGCACAGGCGTTGTTTCGAGCGGCATCCATTCCACGCCGGTTCATGCCGGCAGCGATCGCGCTCGGCACCTCGACCTTCACCATGTCGGCGCTGCCGGGGACTCCAGCGATTCAGAACGCGATCCCAATGCCATTCTTCGGCACAACGCCATTCGCGGCGCCTGGTTTGGGAATCATTGCATCCATCATCATGCTGGGGTTCGGTTTGTGGTGGCTGGGGCGAGCGGAAGCCGCCGCTCGTCGCGGCGGCGAAGGCTATGGCGCTCCGACCGGCGCGGTGGTCGACGCCGCGGCGGAGGATCCAGTCGTGCGCGAGCTCGCCACGACCGCCCGCGAATTCGATCCCGCCGAAATTCATCGCGGCCAGCACAGCGCCACGACACCGCCAGTTGCTCGAGCTTTGCTGCCCCTAGTCGTCGTGATGAGCGTCAACCTGCTGATGTCGCTGATTGTTCTGCCGCGTCTCGACTTCTCGTTCCTGGCGGAGGAACGTTGGGGCTCGACCTCGCTCGCTGCAGTCGCAGGCGTGTGGGCGGTGGTGCTTGCGCTTGCTTGCGCTATTGCCGGGCTCATCGCCGTCAATTATCGCTATTTTCCGTCGTTGCGTGCGAGCATGGATGCTGGCGCCAACGCCTCCGTATTACCCGCATTCAGCGTTGCAAGCCTCGTCGGTTTTGGCGCAGTCGTGGCGGCGTTGCCGCCTTTCGCAGCGGTCCGCGACTGGGTGCTCTCGATCGAAGGAGGCCCCCTCGTGTCGCTTGCCGTCGCTACGAACGTGCTGGCGGCACTCACCGGTTCGGCATCGGGCGGTCTCACCATCGCGCTCGACGCACTCGGTAACGCGTACATGGAGCTGGCGGCACGCAACGACATCGACCCGGCGCTCATGCATCGGGTTGCGGTGATCGGCTCCGGAACACTCGATAGCCTGCCCCACAACGGCGCCGTGGTGACGCTGCTGGCCTTGTGCGGCTTGACGCATCGCGAGAGTTACTTCGATATCGTTATGGTCGCCATTGTCGGCGCGATTATCGCGCTGATAACCGTTATCGCGCTCGGCTCGGCGTTCGGCTCATTCTAGCTCTCGCGCCCGGCCTTGGATGTAGGCCATGAACACCCGCTTGCGCGGCGCGCTCAGCGCTGCGGCACCAGCTGCGCACGGCCCGAAAGCTTGGCCAAGGCGGCCTGGCGTCCGCGAGCAGTTCCGTAAGTTGCTCCACAGCTGCCATCTCGAATCAAAAAGCAAGAAACGGATGTCGGCGATTGGGCGCGCTGCCATGGTGTGTCCAGTGTCTAACCGCGGCGCAGCCAATGGCGGTTCTGTTCGGACCCTTCATGGTGCTCACATTCTGCCTGTCGCAGGCATTTCGCGACGTGTATTTCGCTCGTGTTTTTCAGGGACTGGATCTCTTTGCCGTCATCGCAATCGCATTTGGGCTGTCAGCCATAATTTTTTGCTTTGTGACAGCGATTCGCTCGCCGGGCGACTTCACCAAGCTTCGAGAACATGTCCGGACGGCGACAGCGATGAACGTCACCACTGCGCTTGCGTGGACTTTCTACTTTTTCGGCCTCAAGCACCTCGAGCCCTCCATCGTGAACACGCTCCATAGCGGCATGGCGCCGTTGACCGTCGTTGCACTGGCCGCTGTCGGGATACCGCTAGCAAAAGAAGAGCTCGTAAGCAGACGAGAATATGCGTGCTATGCCGGGCTCACACTCTCCCTTGTCGGGCTCTGGTGGGTGGTACTTTCCGGTCGCTCCGGCTTTCCGGACCAAGATGCCGAGTCGAGCTTGCTTGCCTTGGCACTACCGCTAGTCAGCGGCTCGTCGAGCACGATCAGTCTACTCTACTCGAAGCGGCTTCATGATCAGGGCGTGAGTGCGGAAGGTGTCACGGCGGTACGCTACTTGCTGATTATCGCCGTTGCGACGAGCATCGAAATGCTCAAGGGATGGCCGGAAGGCATACACACCTCCGCGCAGTTGGCGACGATCTCCATCGCAGCGACGGTACTGATCGTACTGCCCACGTTTGCCTTGCAAGTTGGCATTGCCCGCACCGCGCCTTTGACTGCGCAGGTGATTCGAGCGCTCGGGCCAGTGTGCGTCTTCGCGCTGCAACAGTACGACCACAGATTGAGCTATTCCTGGCCGACTTTGGCGTGCATCATCGCCTATTCGATATTTACCCTAGCAGCCAATGTCGTGCATGGATGGCGCGACGGGCCAGCGGTGATGGTCGCCACCGTAGGTGCCCAAAGGGGATGACGCCACCGGGCGTACTGCAGATACGCAATGTGGCGAACCTGCTCGGACTGGCGCTGCTCGTCTCCTTCGCGTCGGTTCCGCGGCGCGCTCAGCGCTGCGGCGCCAGCGGCGCATGCCCCGAAAGCTTGGCCAAGGCGGCTTGGCGCACCGTCTCGCGACGCAGCAGATCGGCGAGCTTTTCCGGCGGGTTGTCGGCCGGCACGGTCATGCCGAGCGCCTCCATGCGCGCGCGGAACGGCGGCGACTGCACGACCGCGTTGAGCTCTTTGTTGAGGAACGCGATGATGGCAGGCGGCGTCTTGGCGGGCGCCGCGAGCCCGACAAAACCGTTGTAGTCGAAATTCGGAAATCCCAGCTCCTCCATGGTCGGCACAGTCCAGGTGGCAATCCGCTGCGCGCTCGCCACCGCCAGCGCGCGTACTTTGCCATCGTCGGCGAGCGGCTTGGCCTGGGCATAGAACGCGAAGGCGCCCTCAATTCCCCCGGCCGCGACGTTGCGCGCGGCTTCGCCGGAGCCCCGATACGGCACGCCCACGATTTCGGTTTTGCCGAGCGAATTGAGTTGCGTCAGCGCGATCGCCGGCGAGGTTGCGGGACCGGAGGTGCCGAAGCTGATTTTCGTCGGGTTGGCTCTGGCGTCGGCGATCAGCTCCGCAAGCGATTGGTACGGAAGCTTCGCATCGATGATGAGAACCAGCGGCGGACCCTCGACGATGATGCCGATCATGGCGAAGTCGTCGACCGCGTTATACGGCACCGGGATATAATGCAGGTTCTGCGCGTCGGCGACCGAGTTGGCGAACAGCGTGTAGCCGTCGGGCGCGGCGCGCACGGCATAGGTCCCGCCTACAACGCCCGAGCCGCCGGGCTTGTTCTCGATCACGATGTTCTGTCCGATCCGCTCCTGCAGCATGGCCGCCATGACGCGCACTGGAACGTCGGTCAACCCGCCGGGCGCGAACGGCACCACAATGGTGATGGCCCGCGCCGGATAGTCCTGCGCCTGAGCAGCCGCAGGCGAGGCCGCAATGAGAGCGGCAAGCATGCCCGCGCGTAGCGCTCTCGTCATGATTTTGGCTCCCGTTCGCTCCGTCCAGCGCAAGCATAACAATGCAAACCTATTTGTGCATCGATTTACGCGCGTATCTTTCCCTCCCGCACGGAGAATGCCAAGGTTGTGTCCGGCGCCCCGTCCCCACCTCTTGGACCAGCCACCATGAGCGATAAAAGCGCGTCACGCGCGGCGCAGCCGCTGCTTCCGGTCGAGCTCGGCGCCGGCAAGATCAGGTTTGCGCAAGGCATGAAGGCTGGCCGTTGGGTTTTCGCCACAGGGTTGATGGCACAGGATTTCGTCAACGGCATTGCGCCGGACGTGCTTGCCACGCGCGCGCCGCATGCCTCCCTTCCCAAGCGCGAGAAGGAGGCGCAGCGCATCTTCGAAAACCTTGAAGCCGTGCTGTCCGCCGCCGGAACCGACGGCAGCAATCTTGTGCGCACCGATCAGTACTACACGACGGTGAAGGCGGTGCCGCCCTATCAGCAGGTCCGGCGCGAATTTCTGCGCGGGCGCATCCCGCCCTCGACCTCGATCACCCAGAAGCGGCTGCTGCTTCCGGACGCCGACATGACCGTGCAAGCGCTGGCGGCGATCCCGGACAAGGATTTCGCGGTGGAGCATCACAAACACGAGTACCTCAAAGGACGCCCCACGTCCGGCTATTCGCCTGCCCTCACGGTCGGCGACTTCATCTTCATTCCCGGCATCACCAGCATGGCAATCGGCGACGAGCCGCGCCGAAACGGCATTGCCGCGGCGGCGTTGATGGCGGTGGGCGCGCAATGGGGCGGGCAGCCGATCAAGCTTGAGACCGAATTCATCATCACCCAGCGCATCGTGCCGTCGCTGAAGCTCGTCGGTGCCGGCCTCGAAGATGTTGCACATGCACAGATTTATCTCACCGATCCCGAGGACTATTCCGCCTTCACCGAAGTCTGGTCGCGACATTTCGGAGAAACGGGACCCACCTTCTCCGTCATTCCCTGCATCGAGCATGGGCTCGCGCCCTACCACGGCAAGCTCGAGATCAACGTGCTGGCGCTAAGACCGGGCGGTGCCGCGCGCAAGCGCCACATCGACGCCTCCGTCGCGACGGCCTTGCATCGGCAGCCGCAGGCGCTGCGGGCGGGAGACCTCCTCTTCATATCCGGCCTTATGGCGGCGGAACGCGACGGCCTTGCGCCATCGGCCGCGGGCGATCCGCGTCAGCCGTGGTTCTCCTCGCCGGCGCAAATGCAGGCGGACATCATTATCGGCAACATCAAGCGGCTCTGCCAAGCCGCCGGCACCTCGCTCGAGAACGTCGTGCGTCTCCAGCAATTCCATACCGATATCAGCGAGTTTTATGCAGTTTACAAAGTGTGGGAGCGCCATTTGGCAGGCCGCCCGCTGCCGTTCTCGGCGGTCGAGGTGCCGGCGCCGCTGCCCGTTCCCGGTGCGAACGTGCTGATCGAGGCCTGGGTTTATGCGCCTTGATGATGGTCGCACATTTCTACGAAATGGCGATCAATGCCCATGACAGTGCTGCGATCATCACACCGCATAATGCCCAAGCCACAATCAGGCTTGCGAAACGATTGAAGGCGTCCAATTTCGATGACCCGACGATCACCCTCGATTTCAAGTACCGCGAAAATCCGTAGATGAACCAAATCGCGACCGCCGGGGACAGCGCGACGCTTTGCAACATATTTTCGAAAACCCGCTGCTGCGCGGTCGCGTCGAGATCGCTCAACGCCGCCACGCTCAAAAGCGCGCCGAACGGCACGAGTGGCAATCCCGCGAGCACACCGTGTACGCCGTCCGGCACGCGCTGGTGCGATGTCGCCGCCAAAAAAATCGCCAGCGCGAGCGCGAACAGGACGATTTTTAGCTTGCTGCCCAGGATTGTGCGATCGATCGACTGCCAGGAGAACATGCTCGTATCAGCCGCAGCAAAATGGACTTGGGGCAACAGGACATGTGCGAGCGCAACCAAGAGCAAGCCGGCGAGTGTGCAAATGATCGCGTAGGGAAGTTGTCGCCGCTCCGGAATGCCCCCAATCACCTGCGGTCGGAAGGCGATCAAGATCCATGCTGCAACAACGGCAACGGCAAGAGAGCCGGCGAGAATCGTTTCGTTGACATCGCCCAGTAAGCGCAAAAAAACGATCATGAATACAGCGCAGAGCGATCCGTTGATGAGGGGAAGCCACAACATGCTCCGCGCCATAGGGCCTACGCTCCGTTGCTCGGCGAAGAAGAATGCAAGCCCGTTGAGTGCCGGGAACGTCAACATCAAGCCCGCCGCGTGTGGAAAGGGTGCCGCCAGAACGACGAGACAAATGTATACGGCCGTGCCAGCTGCAACGCGCCAGAGCAAATAAACTCTCCCCGCGGCGCGCTCCTGCCTCCTATGCCGCCGTCACCTCCGCTGCCGGCTGCTGATACGCCTTGAGCCGCGGCAGTACCTCTTGTGCGAAGATCGTCAGGTTGCTCACCGTATCTTCATGGCTCAAAAAGCCTGCGTGGCCCATCATCAAAAGGTTGCCCATGCCGCCGCAATATGCGCAGAAGCTCACCAATTGGTCGTAGACCTGATCCGGCGTGCCACAAAATAAGATCCCCGCATCGATCAGGTCCTGCAC
Organism: Xanthobacteraceae bacterium; assembly: GCA_035263865.1. Taxonomy (GTDB): domain Bacteria; phylum Pseudomonadota; class Alphaproteobacteria; order Rhizobiales; family Xanthobacteraceae; genus VAZQ01. The sequence continues at coordinate 16,856 of DATFQX010000426.1, read as the reverse complement.
GCTCCCGCGATGCATGTCGATCACGCGGCCGTCTTTGGTGAAGCTGCGCGGCGCGGTTTGGCCCTTGAGCATGCGCGCGTTGTCCTCGACTGAGAGAAATCCCGGCGGATTGCGAAACGGCACATGCACGATCGAGGATGAGCGCAGATAGCCGGCGACAAGTTCGCCGCGACGGCGCGCCTCGGCCTCGTCGTGCGCCACGGCGACGAGGCCGAGATAGGCGAAGCGGTCGGCGCCAGGCGCGCTGCGGCGCTTTGCAATGTAGCCCTGCCGGTAGGCGTCGTAGAGCGCTCGGGTGGCGTAGCCGCTGCCGAGCGTGGCCATGACGTAGCCCTTTTCCCCGAGCAGCCGGGCCTGGTTGCGGTTGCCGGTGGTGGTCCAAATCGGCGGGTGCGGCTGCTGCACGGGCCGCGGCCAGATGTTGACCTGCCGGTAATGGAAATACTCGCCTTCCCAATTGAACGGCTCGTCATGGCTCGTCATCGCCTTGATGATGAAATCGTGCGCCTCCCAGAAGCGGTCCATCACCCCGACGGGATTCTGATTCGAGGCGGGAAATTCGTACGGCACGCCCTTGATGAAGCCCATGTCGAGGCGACCGCGCGAGATCACGTCGATCGTGGAGAGCTCTTCGGCGCAGCGCAGCGGATCGGGTCGATGCCCGATCGGATAGCCGAGCACGAGCAGACGCGCCTTCTTGGTCTGCCGGGCAAGGATCGCAAGCGTCACGATGACCGTCGACGACATGCAGGTGGCGGTCTGGTGGTGCTCATTGAGCATGATGTCGAGCCCGAGCTCGTCTGCGACCATCCACTCGTCGTAATAGCGGTGGAACAGGTCGCCGGCGATTTTCGGGTCAAGCTTGCGATTGGGCAGGTTCACGCGCAGCGAGCCGTTGTGGTCGTTCCAGACCGGGTAGTACGGCTGCTCGGTGAACTGATAGACGCGCATGGTCAATCTCCAGAAGCTCGTCGTGCCGGCCGAGTCTTTTGCCGGTCGGCATCCGCGAATGCGAGCACGCGGCGCGCGAATTCCTCCGGCTGCTCGATATGGGGAAAGTGGCCGGCGCGGTCGATGGTCTCGAAACGCGCGCCCGCAATGGTCGCACAATAAGCACGGCCATAATCCTCGTTGAGAATGCGGTCGGCGCTGCCCCACAGGAACAGCGTTGGAATTCGGATGCGACGCAGCCGCGCCTTGAGCTTGGGATTGTGCATGTAAGGCGACCAGCACAATCGCGCCGTCGCTTCCCGATTGCGCGCCATGGCGAGCGCTTCGGCGTCGGTCAGGTTTTTGGGGTCGTGCCGGCCCCGACTCGGATCGAAATAAGCAAGCGCGTTGAACTCATCCGGCGTGAGCGCCCAGATATCGACGATATCGCGGGTCTCGCGGTCGCCGACCTTGATGCCGATCGCATTCGCCATTACCAAATGCGACAGGCGCTCGCTCGATTTCACCGCGATCTCTGCTGCGATCCAGGCGCCGAGCCCGACGCCGATGGCTAAAATGTCTCGTAGGTCGAGCTGCTCGAGGAAATCAAGATAGAAGTATGATAAGTCATCGACCGTATTCATGCCCTTCGGCAGCTCCGATGTGCCGAAGCCCGGATGCGCGGGAGCGAGCAGCCGGGCCCCGTGGGCGAGTGCGTCGAGCACAGGCGCGCTCGGGCTAATGCCAATACCGGGATGCAGGAACAGGACCGGCTTTCCGGCACCGCGCTCGATCAACTCCACGCGGATGTCGTTGATCACCACCGAGGACACTTGATGGGACGCCACGTTCATTGCGCTTGCTTCAAACCCAGGATTTTTGCCGTTGCTGCGAGCTTGGCGCGGAGTTGCTTGATCTCGGCAGCGAATTCGTCGGGACCGGCAATGGCGACGATCTGACCCGTCGCTTCGATCCTCGCGGTAATCACCGGATCGGCTTCGACGACGGCGCGAAGCTCATTGGCCAAGCGTTGACGCAGCTCAACCGGCATGCCGCGTGGCCCGAACAAGCCGATCGGGCTGTCGAGCTCGAGCGCCGGATAGCCGGCCTCGGCCATGGTCGGAATATCGGGTGCGCTAGGTGGGCGCTTGCGACTGGTCACTGCCAGGATTTTGATCTTTCCAGCTTGCCTGTACGGCTGCACGACGGCGAGCGAGGTCATCAACACTTGAATCCGTCCCTCGGCGAGATCGTTCGGCGCTTGCATGATGTCGCGGTAGGGAACCTTGAGCACGTCGAGCTCGGCGCTTTTAAGAAAGCCGAACAACAGGAAGTCAGAATTGCCGTTGGCGGCAGCCGCGTTGAGCTTTCCGGGGTGCGCGCGGGCAAACGACACGAGGTCGCCGACCGTGGCCAGCTGCAGCGATACGGCAGTCGACATGGCCAGCACAATCGTGGAGACGCTCGCAACTGGCAGCAGGTCGCGCTCGGCATCATACGGCAGCCTGTCGTGCTCGTAGGGATGGACGGCGAAGGTTCCGGCCGGCCCCCACAGCAGCGTGTGGTCGTCGTTCGCGCCGGTAAAGGCGGTGATTGCCACGAGACCGTCGCCGCCCGGACGGTTCTCAACGAGCACCGGCTTGCCCCACCGCGCAGCCAGGCGGTCCGCCAATAACCGCGCCGCGATGTCGGCCCCGGCTGCCGGACCGAATGGCACAATGAACCGCACGGGCCGCATCGGATAGTCTTGGCCCGCCGCGCCGGCGACACCTAACAAATTCACGAGCAGCGCGATCAGGAGAGGAAACCGCGCCATCACGACGCTCCATGCCTGCGGTGAGCGGCAACAGAATAAGCCAGAATCGACCCAAAGGGGCAAGCGGCGTCACGGGTCTCCGATCGAGCGATGCAGCGACCGGCGATGAATTTCGTCAGATGTGCTACTATGCGCGCTCGCGAGATTTCAGAATTGCGTCGCGCTCCATGAAAAAGCGATGACCCGCCGCCGACTGATCAAGCTTACCGCGGCGTTTGCGGCATCGAGCGCACTCGCTCACGACGTTGGAGCGCAGGCTTACCCGAACCGCATCATTCGGCTGATCGCACCATTCCCGGCCGGTGGCGGCACCGATTCCGCGGCCCGCATCATCGCGGCTGGCCTGTCGGAGCTGCTGGGCCAGCAGGTCGTGGTCGACAATCGGCCGGGCGCCGGCAGCAATATCGGCGCCGAAGCCGCCGCGCGCTCGGCGCCTGACGGCTACACGCTGCTGCTCGGCGCGCCACCGCTTGCGATCAACCGCTTTCTCTACGCTTCACTCAACTACGATTCCGTCGCCGATCTCGCGCCGGTGTCATTGCTCTGCCGCTTTCCGAACATTCTTGCGGTGCCGGTGTCGTCGCCGCTGACTTCGGTCCGCGCTTTCATCGATTACGCCAAGGCCAATCCGGGCAAAGTGACTTATTCATCCCCGGGGATCGGCACCACGCCGCACCTGTCCGGTGAATTGTTTAAGCGCATGGCCGGCATCGAGCTCGTCCACGTGCCCTATCGCGGCGCCGGGGCCGGCGCCATTACCGACACCATCGCCGGCCGCGTCGATTCCGCTATCAATACCACCGGCTCGCTGCTGCAAACCGTGCGCTCCAGGCAGCTGCGCGGGCTCGCCGTCACCACGCTGAAGCGTTTCCCGACCGCGCCGGAACTGCCGACCATTGCGGAGTCCGGGGTTCCCGGCTTTGACGTATCATCCTGGTATGCGCTGTTCGTGCCGGCTAAGACCCCGCCTGAGATCATCGCCAGGCTGAACGCCGCGACCGTCACGGCATTATCCGAACCCGCAGTAAGGGCCCGGTTCGAGCCGCTCGGCGTCGTTGTCGAAAGCTCCACGCCCGAAGGGGCCGGAGCGCTGCTTCAGTCTGAAATCGACAAGTGGGGTCCGATCATCAAGGCCGCCGGGATCAGCACAAGCAATTGAGCAGGAGTGAACCATGTTCAAAACGATTACACTCTGCACGGCTCTCATCACGTTCGCGTTGCTGCCGTCGCTAAATGCGCAGCCGCAGCCTTCGCCGGTCCAGCCCTCGCCGGTCAAGCGCACGATCTTGCAAAGAGCGGATGTGCCGGGAACCAATCTCGAGACGATTTATGCGAGCTTGGAGATCGCCGCCGGCTTTAAGGCCGGGCGCCATAACCATCCCGGTGTGGTCATGGCCCACATCGTAGAGGGTGACTTCTGGCTACAGCTGGACGGCGAAGCGGAACGCGTCCTGCACGCGGGGGACTCTCTGACAATTCCCGACCGCGCCATCCACAATGAAGGCGCGACTGATAAACCCGTGAAGTTGGACGTGGTTTACGTCGTTGAAAAAGGCAAGCCGCTCGTCTCGCCAGTGCAATAGAGAGGCGTCAAGCGATGCCGTCTCATCCTCATTCATCGCCGGGCGCTGTAAACCAAAGGGGTGTTTTCGACGTCCAGGGGTTGCGGCGATAGCGATTGTGGAGAAGCAAGTAGGCTGCCTTCGACGTCTCGGTATTCTTTTGTCCGTATCGCGTTGCCCGCACCACGAGGTGGAGCGCCTCGGGCACCCGCGGATCGCGCGGCTGCGCGTTGGCCCAGGCGATAATAATGGCGCCGAGATAGGCGGGAGCGCCGGGAAGCTGGTGCAAGCGTGCGACCTCGCTGCGCGCGCGGTCGCGATCCTGCGGCGTGAGGAAGGTCGGCGGCGCAAATTGCAGCGGAAGGGCGCAATCGTCACAAAGCGCGACATCGTCCGGGGCGCCGGACGTGGCTTGATTATCGGCGTCCGCATGCTCCCACCAGCGCGTTGCAACGAGCCCGATTTGGTCGCGCATGTACGGGTAGCCGAGCCCGGAAGCGAGCCAGGGACTTGCGCCGGGCAGCCGCAGCAGCAGCAGCGCCGCTTCTATTTTCTTTTGCTGCGGCGTGGCGGCGCTCTGATACGCCTTCCAGCCAGCGCCGAATTGGGGAAAATGACGCGCGACAGTGGGCGTGACGGAATTGGCAATCTCAGCGTCGTCGAGTAGCACCGCGCGCGTCCACACCGCAAGCGCCACGTCGCGCTGCATGTTGGGCGGCAGCAGGTCGGAGAGCGCGACCCGCGCCATCAGCGGCAGCGGCGTGACGAACGACATGGCGGCTGTCCCATCCCCGTCGAAATAGCGAGGATTGGGCGCAAACAACTCCGTCCGCCACTTGAGGATTGCGCCGAAGTCGTACGGAAAGTTCGTTGACGACTTCAAAGGCGGCGCCGTCGCGTCGAGCTTGGTGCGCGGGTCGGGAAGGTACATCACGAATTCGCCGCGTCGCAGCGCAAAGCGGACAAACTCGTCGAGGTCGCGCGCGAGCTTCATGCGGTGATAGCGCATCAGGTTCTCAACCCCTTCCGGCAGCGCCCGGCCGTCAAGGATTTGATCGAGCTCGGCGCGCGCCTCCTCCTGCTTGTTCTCGCCGATGAGCAGGCGCAGCCGATTCCAGACCAGAGTGTAATAGGCGGGCGAACCTGCTTCGATCGCGCGCGATGCGGCGATCGCCGCCGTGACATCCTCGTCGCCGGGGGAAAGATGCATCAGTGCGGCGACGAGCCACGGCAAATTACGCTTCTCGCGCCATCGGGTGAGCGCATCCACCTTGGCCGCGGCCACGTCCTGCTCGCGACCAGAGGTGGTCAGAACGTCGATGTCGTAAATCCAGGCGCCGAGATCCGTGGTGCGCGTGCCGGTCCGCTCCAACAGCAAAAAGTCGCGCAGATCGAATGGAAGCGCGGCCGGTAGCTCGGGAGCGAGCAGCGAGCGTTCCAGCTCCCGCGCGCGTTCCTGCGGGCGGGTCGCGAAGGCGAGCAACGAGGCCAATTTCGGCGTGTCGGCGCGATAGTCGGCGAGCTGCTGATCGGTTGCGAGGGCGTCAATCGCCTGCTGCGCATCGGCGATGAGCTTTAGTGTCTTTTGCTCGATCGCCGCGTGGATTGCGCAGCGTGCAACGAGATAGCGTGCCGTTTTCTGCCACGGCGAGGCGGCGTCGCGGCCGATCTCCGCGAACAGCTGTCCCGCGCGGGTATAATCCAGGCGATAGAAATAGGCGGCGGCGATCTGATAGGCGAGGTCGGCCTTGAGCCAGGCCGGCGCATTCGGCGGCAGCTCTTCTGGCAAGGGTGAATCCTCATAGCAATTGAGGAGGACAGCGTCCTGGCCGATCACCCAGTCGCGGAGGAGCCGGCTGTTGGCGCCGTGTTCGGCAATGCGCGCGCGCAACGTCGCGGCGGAATTGCGATAGGCGTTCGGAAAGCATGAGACGTCGAAAAGCTGCATGTCCTCCGGCCGCCGGCGGTACCCCCCATACCTCATGTCCCTGGCAGGCGGAACGCCGGCGACACGCTTGCGCAGGTCGGTCCAGCTCGTCTCCGCGTCGGAGAGGGTCTCCGGAGGACCGCAACAGCGCGCGAGCAATTGCCGCGCCTGCGCCTCCGAGAAGCGCCCGCCCAGCATGATGCGGTAGGCGGCGTAGAGCCGATTGTCGGTGAAGGTGGGACGCAGGATGCCGAGCTGCCCGCGGAAATAGGCAAGATCGTCCGCCGGATCCTGGCCGGAACGGCTGAAGAACCTGATCTCCGGCCCGAGCGGACCGGTCGCCCACGCGGGGAGCACAAGACCGCAAAGCACGATGGTGAGGGTCAATAGAGACGAGATGCATCTGACCATTGACGTATCCTCTCGCGGAGCGTGGCGTATGCTTCGGCATTCCAGCGTCGCGGACTGAAGGCGTAAATGCGCCGGCCGGACGGTATTGCAGCCGGCAGTTCATCCGTCGCGACGCCGATGCTGGTACGGCAGTTGGGCGAGCGAAAATCTCCCCCGTCGGCGAAATAGTCTCGGATACGTCGGCGATCAGGGCCCATGCGGAAGAGCATCGGGACCACCTCGTCCACCGCCAGCGACTGCGTCCACCGTTCGTTGAGGCACCAAGATGTCAGGGCGGTCGCCGAGAACACCGCATCGGGAAGACGCTGGCGCAACGCCGCAACCGCCTTCACGAAAAAATCGCGCTGCGACGATTTTGCCTCGAAGTCGATCTGAAGAAACTCCCCCGGAAGAGTCTCGCGCAAGGCAGCAAGCGTCGCGGCGAAGGCGCGCGCTTGAGCGTCGCTCACGACGGGCGGATCATGGCGATCGATCTCGACATGCGCGACTGCCACCAGGCGCGTGCCTTTCGGCGGCGTCAATGGATGATGACGCGGCGTGAGAAATACAGTCTCCCCGCGCAAGATGACCGTGGCGGCCAGATAGGCCACTGCCGTGTCCCTAATATCGATTAAGCTCAGATCGTCGTCGCGGTCCCATGCCCAGAGGACGAGGGGAGGCATGTCAACGGGCATCCTGGTGCGAGCGGATATGTTTTGATCGCTACCCAAGAAAATCAAAAGCAGCAAAGGAGCAAACGAAACGCAGCGTCGAAGCAAAGGGCGCATAGCGGTCGGTCCGACTGACCAGATCGAGCCTCCATTCAAGTCTCACGTCGACTTCGACGCAACAGGAATCAGCCGCAAGTTTCGGAATCGATCAGCGAGCAAGCCTCTTTTGGTTGGATCGGATTTGTGTAAAGAGGAGCGGCGGGCTGGCGACTGGCGAGCATGTTCTGGTTTCGCAACCGCAGCCTCGGCGAAGGAATCGTAACGCGCGAATTGGGAGGACCCCCATGGGAGCAAAATCGCTTAACTGCGAACAGATGGAAGCCCGTGTCGCTCGCTTCCGCAAGCTTAAGACCTATCAAACGCAGAATTTCGAGGCGCACAACATTCCCCCGGGCGCCGTGGAAAAAGTGGCGGCGCGTCGCGTCTATCCGGTGATGGCGCCGGCGGACTACCAGGGCCGCAGCGCCGGGGCGCCGGTCAAGGGCCCGCGCGGCCTGATCGTGAGCATTGCCGAATGCGAGCCCGGCAATGGACCCGGCCTGCACCGCCATCTCAATACGGTCGAGAGTTTTTTCTGCCTGTCCGGCCGCTTCGACATCGCGTGGGGCAATCGCGGCGAGCACACGCTCGTGCTCGAGCCATTGGACATGATCGCCGTGCCGCGCGGCGAGAACCGCAGCTTCCGTAACATCTCCAACGAGCTCGGTCGCCTGCTGGTCATGATCGTGCCGGAGACCGACGAACAGGTCGACCCTATCTCTTTTGCGCCGAGTTTGGCCAAGGAGATCGAGGAGGAATACGGCAAGACGGCGCTGGAAGGCTTGCAGAAGATCGGCTTCAAGTTCGAAGAGGAGCCAAGCGCGTGAGCGGCCGGCAGATCGCAGGCCGGTAACTCCTCCGAGCCCCTCCGAGCCCCTCCGCGCCGCCGCTACCTGAGCAGCGCGCCAATGGTGCGGTTGGCGAAGCTCAGGCGCTCGGCCATGACCTTGACGACGAAGGTCAGCAAAGCCTGGCTTAGCGGCGGATTGCTTCTTCTAATGCGCTCGAACGCCTCGGCTTTGAGAACATACAGCACGCTCGCCTCTCCGGCGGTGACTTCCATCCGTTGGCATTCTTGGACCAGCTGTGGCGCGTGCGCAGCGCCGACTGCCTCGACCAGCCATTCGTGCAGCGACTCGGATTCGCTCCCGTGCGCTTGATACGCCTCGATGATCGCGTTCTCGCAGAGTTCAAGCGCCCGGTCGAGATCGCTCGCCACAAGAACATCACCGGAGATCAGACCGCTGATTCGGAATACGCTGTGGATCTCGGGCGTCATATTCACGAGCAGCAATCGCGCGCCGCAAGCGTCAGCCAACTGGTTGATCTGGCGGAAGCTGTTGGTGGCCGACGAATCGATGCCTGTTACCAACCGGAAGTCGAAAAGAAGAAAGCGGCACCGCGGCCGCGCCGCCAGCAGACCTTTAATATGCTCATGCAGCCGGCTCGCTGAGCCAAAGAACAGATAACCCTGCAGGCTCATACCCTGCAATTCATCGCCGTGATCAAATAGAACCCGGAACTCCTCGTGCCCCCGATCGAGCGAAGAATGATACTCCGATCCATCGAAGCTGAATTTGATTGCGGGGATCCGGCTTGCACTGAGCGCGAAGGTGGCGCAGCCGATGACAACCCCGATCAAAAGCCCGGCGACGAACCCCCAATAGGACAATGATCAACGCTATCGCGAGCAACGACAGATATTCGAGCAGCGGGAGCCGGCGCGCCGAATCGACCAGCCACCGATAGAGCAGATTGGCGCCAAGGTAGAACAGGAGACCGCCCAGCACGCATTTGGGCAGGTAGCCGAGAAAGTTCGGATTGACGACGGCGCCTGCTGCCGCAACCCAAGCGACCGTAATCGCGGAGAGAGAGCTGGTCGCGCCGGCCAAATAATTCACCACCGTTCGACTCACTGAGGTAACGCCGATGTACCCGCCGACCGCTGCGATCAGCAGGTTGGCGTTACCGTGCGAGTTGAGTTCCCGGTCGAGGTTCGCCTCTCGCTGGGTCGCAAGTTCGACTGCGCTGGTATTAAGCAGCATCGTGATTGCGGCCACGAACATGACCGAGAGGAGGTCGCCGAATAGTGACGGAAGCGCGTGCCAAGGAAAGCGCACCAGCATGTCGCTGTGCCAAGGGGACATCAGAGCGACCTGCAATTGTGGCGCAAACATCCAGCCCTCTGCTTGCGCCTGGTCCAGCGTGACCCCGAACGCCAGCAACGCGAGATGGGCTGCTATCACGCCGGTCAATAGAAGGCCGGGCAGCGCGAAAGGACTTTGCAGCCGACGCTGGCCGAGAAAAAGTGCGATGGCCAGCAGCGCGCCAGCCAGCAGCTTTTCGCCGGTCAACACGTCGAAAAGCCCACCCACGGTCTCGGCCGTGAGATGCTGACCCGTCGCCACTTGCACGCCGCCCATGACGATGAGCCATCCGGTCGCCCCGAGGAACCCGCCGACCACCGGATAGGGAACAAAACGTATCGCCCGGCCTGCATGAGAAACGCCAAGGACAAGCAGCACCGCTCCAGTGAGGGCGGTACTGAGCGCCATGACGATGATCGCACGCTCCAAGAGATGTTCGGTCGCGCCCTCGGCGATAATCCGCTCGAGGAATGCGGCGACGAACGCGGCCATGACGGCCGAGGTCGAGCTGTCGGGCCCGGCGATTGCAAATGGCAGCGAACTGCGCAGCCCGATGACCAAGCCCGCAATCGCAGCGGAGAGGAACGTGACCGCAACCCCGTAGCCGAGCCATTGTGCGAGGGGGCCGGAGAAAACCAGCGTCGCGTAGGAAAGGGAATACGCGACGGTTAGAAAGCTGCACGTGGCGCCGGCGGAGAGGTCTTGCAGCCTGGCCCGAACGATTGCAGCCGTTTGTCGAGGTTTACTCGAAGCGGTATCGGTGGCCATTGAGATTCCCCCAAACCAATCCCGATCTCGGCTGGCGATCGGTCAGCGAAGTGTGGAAAAAAATTGAGCGCTTGTCGATTTCACTGGGTTCGGTTCGGCGTGAGAGTAGGACGCCCCCAGTTGTGTTTCGTCAGCATCACGGTGGGGCCGTCCTTTGCATCGAAGGTCGCTCGGACATGGAGCGCATCCAGCCGGCAAGCTGCGAGCGGCCGGTCGTGAGATCACCGAAACCGCGCTTCGCCGCAAAATCAAGAGCAACTGCGAGGATCAAATGCGCCATGCTCGGCGCGCTCTGCATGAGATCGGGCACTCGTCCCTCGAATATGTCCGCCATGCGCTGTCCGCGGGTCAGCTCATGGGCCAAAACGGTGGGCGAACGCTCCCTTTCGGGTCGACTCATTTCGCGCACCCATACGCAGATCCCTTCGCACATGTTGCGCGCCGCAAACTCGAGCCGCTGGTAAGCCCAATCCGTTTGCCGTCGGGCGTCGTGGAAACGAGGCTTACCATCCAGGCTGTCGAGATACGCACAGATGAGTTGGCTGTCCTCCATGCCAACGCCTGAATCATCGATAAGGTACGGCACGCGCCCGGATGGATTGATCTGATAGTAAGGACTGTTGGCGGCGCGCGTCTTCGCCCCGATGATCTCGACGCGGCCCTCGAGCGCCTTTTCCAGCACTAGAATGCGCGCTAATCGCGCGTAGGGCGAGGTGAACGTGACATAGAGCTTCATTGAAAACTCCAATGCGCCGCTTCCTATCCAAAGGCGCCGGCGAAGGTGGTGATAGCACGCCAGGTGTGCCAGAAGACTGCGGCACTGCGAGATTTCGACCAGGCTCGAGCCCGCTTTGGTCACGGCCGATGCCGTCAAAGCCGCACGGTCTTCCACCTCCGCTTTGCCGAAACCGGAACATGCGCGACTCAACGCATATGTCTGCTAAGTGCCCACAAGCGGTCATGCCACTTCCGCTCAGTCACATCACTGATGTAGCCTACTCCTCCTTTCAGCGGCAGCGCTCATGCATTCGTCACAGATGGCGGTCTTCGTCAATGACATCAGCGCGTACACTTGTGCTCGACCCTGGGGGCAATTGATGGAACTTCCACGTCGGCAATTTCTGCGTCTGGCCAGCGGCACGGCCGCGCTGCCAGCCGTTTCGCGTTTCGCTTGGGCGCAGGCCTATCCGACACGGCCGGTGCACGTCATCGTCGGATTCACCGCTGGCAACAACATCGATATCGTTGCACGGCTGATCGGCCAATGGCTGTCGGAACGGCTCGGCCAGCCGTTCATTATCGAGAACCGCCCAGGCGCCAGCGGCAATATTGCCGCCGAGGCGGTCGTGCGCGCGCCGGCGGACGGCCATACGCTTCTGATGACGGGCACCTTCAACGCGATCAACGCAACGCTCTATGAAAACCTCAGCTTCAATTTCATCAGGGACATCGCCCCTGTCGCGAGCCTGTCGCGCACCGCCGGCGTGATGGAAGTCAACCCTTCGTTCCCGGCCAAGACCGTCCCTGAGTTCATCGCATACGCGAAGGCCAACCCGGGTAAGGTCATGATGGCCTCAGGTGGACCGGGGAGTGCGCCGGGTCTGTACGGCGAGCTGTTCAAGTCGATGACCGACGTTGACTTGGCAGTGGTGAACTATCGCGGCTCGCCGGCTGCGCTGTCCGATCTCATTGCCGGCCACGTTCACGTGACGTTCGACCCGATTGCATCATCGGTCGGCTATATCAAGGCAGGTCAGCTGCGAGCTTTGGGAGTGACGACAGCAAAACGCATCGAGATATTGCCGGACGTTCCAACGATCGGCGAATTTGTGCCGGGCTACGAGGCAAGCGGTTGGCAAGGCATCGGCACGCCGGCGAACACGCCACCGCAGATTATCGCCATCCTCAATAAGCTGGTGAATGAGGCGCTTGCCAGCGCGGAGTTCAAGACACGGTTCGTCGATCTGGGCCTGGAGCCCTATGCAACCTCGCCCGCCGAATTCGGCAAGTTCATTGTCGACTACACCGAGAAGTGGGGCAAGGTGATCCGAGATGCCAACATCAAGCCGAATTGAGCTTCTAGGCTCACCGGCTGAATTCGGCCGCCTGAGCGCCGAGCCGATGCCCGCCGACAGGGCAACGCAAAACACTGCGCAACGCACTCTCACCGGCGAGATCGACCGCTGGGTGCCGATTATAAAGGCGGGCGGCGAATACGCGGATTAGCCATGCGACTTCCCCGGCGGAAATTTCTGCATCTCGCCACGGCCATTGCCGCGCTGCCGCTCCTGCCACCACTCGCCAGCGCGCAGAGTCATCCGTCGCGGCCGGTGCGGATCGTTGCGGCGTTTGCAGCGGGCGGCGGCGTCGATATCACCGCCCGGTTGATCGGCCAGTGGCTTTCCGATCGGCTGGGACAATCTTTTGTGGTTGAGAATCGACCGGGCGCCGGCGGCAACATCGGCACCGAAGCCGTCGTCAATGCGCCTCCCGACGGACATACTTTGCTTCTGGCCACCCTTCCCAACGCCGTAAACGCGACCCTCTACGAGAAGCTCAATTTCGACTTCATCCGCGATATCGCACCTGTCGCAGGCATCATTCGCGTGTCGATGGTTATTCTGGTGCATCCATCGGTTCCAGCCACGACCGTTCCCGAATTGATCGCCTATGCGAAGCGCAATCCAGGCAAGGTCAACATGGCCTCGGCTGGAGCGGGCAGCGCGCCGCACATGGCCGGGGAGCTTTTCAACTTCATGGCGGGCGTGCACATGGTCCACGTCCCCTATCGTGGCCAGGGACCTGCGCTGAGCGATTTGCTTGGCGGACAGGTGCAGGTCTTTTTCGCGACCACTCCCGGAACAAGCGACTTTGTCAGAACCGGCAAACTGCGTGCACTTGCGGTGACGAGTCCGACGCGGGCCGAAGGTTTTTCGCAGCTGCCGCTGGTTTCGGATTTCGTCGCCGGTTACGAAGCGAGCCAGTGGTATGGCCTAGCCGCTCCGAAGAAGACGCCCGCCGAGATCGTCGATAAGCTCAACCGCGAGATCAACGCCGCGCTTGGCGATCCCATGATGCGAGCAAAGTTTGCCGAGATAGGCGGCGGCCCGCTTGCCGGCTCCCCCTCCGCGTTCGGTCAGCTCATCGCCGAGGAAACCGAGAAGTGGGGCAAGGTGGTGAAGTTTACGGGGCTGAAGCCGGAATGACCGGCGGCGGCAAGTTCGCAGCTACGAATGTGACGCTGCGGGCCTTACTCGAGGAAGTCGAGCTCCTCCAACCATCTTAAAAAGGAGTGCGCCGCGGCATGCGCTTCTTCTTCGCTCCCTGCGCGCTCCATCTTATGCAAAATTTCGTCACGCTGATCGACTCCTGGTCGGGCCTCCTGTTCGCGGGCAAAGTTCACCGCGTCGTCAATGTCGCGGATGATGCGTCCGTCCTTAAGATGGAGCTCGGGCGTGAAATAGAACTCGGCCAGCATGCTGCAGAAACGCCAAGCTGTGCCAGGAGTTCCACCGACCCCGTTCGGCCGCGTCGGCCACCGGAAGTGCTTCGATCGATCAGAAGCAGGAATGCTCGCAGAAATCGACCCAACTTAAGTCCACCCCGCGCATGCAGGCGCTTAAAGGCCTAGGTCGCTGAGGGAAGGGTGATCGTCGGGACGACGGCCGAGCGGCCAGTGATATTTGCGCTCGCCATCCTTGATCGGTAGGTCGTTGATGCTGGCGATGCGCCGCCGCATCAGCCCATCCTCGTCGAACTCCCAGTTCTCGTTGCCATAGCTGCGAAACCAGTTTCCGGAATCGTCGTGCCATTCATAGGCAAAGCGCACGGCGATCCGGTTGTCACGGAACGTCCAGACTTCCTTGATCAACCTGTAATCGAGCTCGCGATTCCATTTGCGCGTGAGAAACGCCTCGATCTCCGCCCGGCCGTGAATGAACTCGGCGCGATTGCGCCAGATGCTGTCGACCGTATAGGCCAGCGCGACACGCGCGGGATCGCGCGTGTTCCAGGCGTCTTCGGCGAGACGCGCCTTCTGCGCGGCGGTCTCGGCTGTGAACGGGGGCAGTGGTGGGCGGGCCACGGACCGGCTCCTACTGGTTGAGGTTCGAGCGTCCTTGCGGCGGGCTTTTTCTGAATCGAGGTGGTCTCTCGTTCTCCCGTGCTTTCGACCGAAAGGGTAGCATATGACGCCCGCTCACTGTGATCGGCAGAATGTCCTGCAGCGGCGGGGCACGTCATCAGCCATTGCCTGCAAACATCTTACTCCCGGCACGCTTAGGTCATACTTCCGCCCGCCGCCGAGCGTTATTGACAGATGCTGCGCCTGGGGATCGTCGGCGCGCGAGTCGGGGGACCCTTTTGTTGATCCGTCGCCAGACCGGCTTGAGCCGCGGCGTCAAAGACATCCTCGTGACCGGCATCACGGTCACGTCGCTTCTCACCTCTGCGGCTACGGCCTCCGCCCAAAACTTCTTCGAGGCGCTGTTCGGCCGTCCGGGGTTTGCTCCTGGTCCCGTGCCGGACGCCAATTTCACGTCGCGCGATCGGCGGGAACTGGCGAACCCTCCCTACCGGCAGGCGTGGATTGCGCCCGCCTATCGGCGGCAGGTCGTCCGATACCACCGCAAGGAATCGCCAGGCACGATCCTGGTCGATACCGCCGCACGCTACGTTTACTACGTGCTTCCCGAAGGTAAGGCGATCCGCTACGGCGCGATCGTAGGCGAGGATGCTCAGGCCTGGTCCGGCGTTGCCACGGTGGGCCGCAAGGAAGAATGGCCAGGATGGACGCCGACCGAGAATGAGAAGCGGCGACTCGGCCCGCTTCCGAACTATGTCGAAGGCGGCGCCAGCAGTCCAATGGGTGCGCGTGCGCTCTATCTCTACACGGGCGGCCAGGACACGCTCTATCGCATCCACGGCACGAACCAGCCAGGATGGATCGGACATGCCATTTCGTCGGGCTGCATACGGTTGACCAACGAGGACATCATCGATCTCTACAGCCACGTGAAGATGGGCGCGCTTGTGGTGGTGCTGGGACCGAACGCTGGCGCTCGCGTCGCATCGGCCAACGGCCAGTAGCGCCATCCGGGAATACACATTCTGGACTGCCCTTGAACCATCTCCGAGACCGGGCGGTCATCACGTGCCGGGGCTCGGCCTTCCCTCAGGCTGTCGTCAGGTTTCGGTCGGTCGCGTCGGATCGACTGACTCAGCGACATCGCTACAGCACCGGCGCAATAAATTTACGGTCGGTATTCGGGCCATTCCGGACACGGATGGAACGTCATCTCGAAATCCGGGACCAGCTGTGAGCAATCGCTACGTGGCCGGGACGCTCAGTCATGCTTCGGAATGCCGGCCTTCTCGATGACCGCCGCCCATTTGGCGATATCGCTCTTCATGCGCTCCGTCATCACCTCCGGTGTGCTGCCGCGCATCTCCATGCCTAGCTTGCTTACCTTCTCCTGGACATCGGGATTCGGCAACACCTCGTTGATGGCCCGGCTAAGGACCTCGACGATCGCCTTGGGCGTCGCGGCAGGAACGGAAATGCCGTTCCAACTCACGACTTCAAAGTCCTTGATACCGCTTTCCTGGACGGTCGGAACGTCAGGCAGATAGGCCGTTCGCTTTTGGCCGGTGGAAGCCACCGCGACGACTTTCTTGTCCGCGATCTGCCCTCGTATTGCTGCATAGAACTCGAAGGCAACATCGACGTCGCCGCGCAGGAGCGCAGTCGCCATGTCCGGCGATGTTCGGAAGGGAACGATCGTCACTTTAATGTCGGCCGCACTCCTGAAGAGCTCAGCAGCGAGATTCTGGGTACTGCCGGGATTGATGGTAGCGATATTCAGTGTTCCCGGGTTCGCACGCGCCATTTTGACGATGTCCTCGACGGATTTCAGTGGCGAGCCTGTCCTGGTCACGATCAGAAGGTCAAAGAAGGAAGTCGTCGAAGTCGAGGCGAAGTCCGCAAGAATGTTGTAAGGCAGCGACTTGAAAAGGGACGCGCTGATGGCGTTGTTGTTGCCGGTCATCAACACGGTATAACCGTCGGGAGCAGCCGACGCGGCGGCTTTCGCGGCGACGATTCCGCCGGCTCCGGGACGATTCTCGACGACGAACTGTTGTTTGAGCCGGCCAGACAGCTGGTCCGCCACAATGCGCATCCCGACGTCTGCGATGCCACCGGCCCCATAAGGAACGATGAGCTGCACCGGGCGATTCGGATAATCGGATTGGGCATTCGTAGTCACAATCATCGCGACTATCGAGAAAAGAGTCCCGGCGATGCGCAGCAAGCGGACTGGCCGACACAGGACGGCAACGGTGATGCATTCGATCATCCTAACGTCCCCATTATTTCAATCGACATTCCTCTGAGCGGTTGTGTGGCTAGAACCTATCTCAAAATTGCTAGGCGGAGTCGATCGGCTATAAATGTCGGATGATTCGGCTGACAAACGAGCAGTGGGAGCGCATCCGGAATCATTTTCCGGAAGAGCACATCCCCGATGGACGTCCTGGACGCAGGCC
>DATFQX010000425.1:0-4474 GCA_035263865.1 Xanthobacteraceae bacterium | reverse complement strand
TTGGCGTCGCCTCAATGGCCACAACCAGTTGCCGAAAATCATCCTCGGTATAAAGTTCACCGACGGAATCGAGGTTGTCAGATCGCAAGCTCAAGTCGCCGCCGCCTGACCCCTTCCGTCACCAAGATTCGGCGATAGCTCTCGCACGCGGCGCTCGACCTCATCAAGGTCATCCACCTCGATTCGAGATGTCCGGCACTGGCGTCCCCGAACCGCCTTCGGTTGCGACGCTTACCTGAGGTGCCATCTGCGCGGGCGAGGCAAACGTGACGATCCAGCCATGATCCATTACGACTTCAAGGCCGAGGATGTCGGTGTAGAAGTGTCGGGCCTTGGACACGTCGGTCGCGGCAAAGTTGGTGACGATGCGCTTGACGATCATGTTCGGACGTTATCTGCGAGCGCGCCACTTCACCATTCGTTTCGTCTTCTCGATCTGACTCTGAGTGAGCAACATCGGCACACCTTTCATTGATCGCTCTTTCGCCGGCTAACCGCAGCTCGGCGGCTTTCAATCAATCTGTTTAACGGCGCAGCCGCGCAGAGCTTACGAACCGCCTTCACCGTCAGGACTGGCAACCACCACCACATAACCGTCGGGATCGCGGAGCCAAATTTCCCTATGCTGGGGCCGGGGGTTGATGTGAGGTTCTTCGACGATCTCCGCACCCAACGCGCGAGCTCGCTCCACGATCGAGTCAAAATCGTCTACCTGGAACCACAGCAAGACACCGTGTCCAGGCGGCGCCGCGTCTGCGTTGACGAG
The DNA here is from genome assembly GCA_035263865.1 of Xanthobacteraceae bacterium. Lineage (GTDB taxonomy): Bacteria > Pseudomonadota > Alphaproteobacteria > Rhizobiales > Xanthobacteraceae > VAZQ01. The sequence continues at coordinate 3,708 of DATFQX010000425.1, read as the reverse complement.
GTTGGGGTGGTCTTCCTCGTCCCAAGCGTGGAGTTGAAGAAGCAACTGACCAGAGCACGAGATCCGCTCGTACAGGTCGCGGTGGCTGTGTTCTGGAAGCGAGTCTGCTCCAAGCAGTTTCGCGTACCAGCGACTACTCGCTCTAACATTGCGCACCGCTATGAGGGGTTGAGCCACGACGGTTGATTTCTGCGAAGGGAAGCTCATGAGTCCCTCCTTTTGATGGTTACCGAAGACGGCTGGCCTGATCGATCGGTCTCACGCTCATAATGCCACGCGGCAGCCGGCAGGGTCCTTGGGCCAGCTCCGAATCGTTCTGAGTCGACGTGGCCTTACCGCCCCTGTGCTTCCGACCCAAGGGATAGCACATGACGCCGTGACAGGAGACCGCTGCACTGCCGGATTTCAGTCCCCGGTTGCGCGCGCACTTCCCTAGGTCCCGCGGAAATCGCCCACGTATCTTGCGAAATCCGCGAAGATCGGGTGATCCGAAATGATGAGGTTTTCCGCAACGTAGCCGTTAGGGGCGATGATCCGATCGACGCCGACCGCTTCGAACGACCCCTTCGGACCGGTTCCTCTGGCGATCCAGCGAACGAACATAACGTCCCGATTCGTCGCGTGCTCGATCGGCTCGGCGCGGAAGTCGGGAATGAAGTGGAGCAGGTCGATGATGCGCTTGGCATACTCCTGCGGCCCGCGGACCGGACGCGTGGTGTGAGGCCAATATCCGGCGATGTCCGGCATGGCAATCGCAGGCACCCTGGCCAGCACGCGCGCCTTGTTTGGGTTCATCCAGGTCTTCCCCCAGTCCTCGATCCGGTACGGACCCCGCTGCTTCTGCGACTCGCCATCGGTCCTTCCGGACGACATCAGAAGCGTATCCGCCGCTCCTGTCACAGTATCAGAAACGGCTCGACGCACGTTGACATCGTTGGTAGCGGACATGGCTCGTCTCCTCTGCTTCGGCACGCTGCGTAACGCGGCGTTGTCGTGTCACGTTCCTGAAGCCGACAAACGCGTCGGCTCGCGTGACGAACATGTTCGATCGGGTGCCGTCCGTCGATTACGTCGAAGGTAAAACAGGGAAAGAAACTTGGATCGTCAGCGGCCCACAAGAGAGGTAAGCTCTCTGCACAAAGTGACCAGCGTCGCGATCAATTTTTTTCCGGTGGACATGACTATCGACATATCTCACCGACGATCACCGCTGGAGCGCCTGCGCCGTTGCTTCGTCGGCCGGAAAGAAACACTCGAGAGCAAGCTCCGAGAGGGTCACGTCGATAGGCGTGCCGAACACCGTCGTCGTGCTAAGGAAGCTCAGTTTTCCGGCGTCGGTGACGAGTTGGAAGGGGACGAACACGCCCGCGCTTTCATCGCGGGGTGGCGGCATGAGTGGTTTCAGCATGTTTGTTGCCGGGAATTTCGAGAGTTCTGCGAGGAGGTCGATCAGCACAGCATCGGCGGTCTGTCCGATCTGGGTTCGCAGGCGCATCAGCAGATGTGCGCGCCACTCGGTGAGATTGGCAATGCGCGGCGCGAGCCCACTAGGATGCAGGCTGAGCCGCAGCACGTTGACCGGAGGCTTCAGCAGCGCCTCATCGACTCCTGCAAGCAGCGGCGCAACGTTCGCATTGGCGGACACGAGCTGCCAATGTCGGTCGACCGCGAGCGCGGGAAACGGCTCGTGGCCCTTCAACACGCGCTCGACCGCCTGCCGCGCCGCGGCCATTTCGGGAGATGCAAGCGGCCTTTCCTCGAACACTGGCGCATAGCCTGCCGCCAGCAAAATGACATTGCGTTCGCGCAATGGAATGTCGAGCTGCTCGGACAGGCGCAGCAGCACTTCGCGCGAAGCCTGCGAGCGGCCGGTCTCGAGGAAACTGAGATGCCGAGCCGAGATCTCGGCCTCGTTTGCGAGTTCGAGCTGACTCATGTGGCGCTTGCCGCGCCATTCACGCAGGTAGGCGCCAGCGGTTTTGCGGATGGTCTGCATGAACGGCAAAGTAGTCCCGGGCCGAGGTCTGATCCATTACCTCGCGGGTAATCACCCTAAGAAGATGACGTGCCAAGCAGGGGGCCTCGCCTTCGGGTCCTGTGCCTTCGTCATGCGCAAATGGAAGACGACCCATGCGGCGATCGGTCTCATACCTCCGAAGTAATCGCTTCGCGGGTGGCCACGACCGATTTTGCGGCACATGTCGGATTTGTCATTGAGACCCAACCTCATCCCCCTGCACGCTTGGCTCATCGAGGCCGGGACGAGCGACCTAGCGCCAGAACCGCTATTCGACGGATTCTGTGGGCGGTTGGCCGCGGCGGGCGCGCCGATCGCTCGAGGATTTCTGTCTATCGCGGGGCTGCATCCGCTGCGGCGGGCGTATTCGCTCACCTGGAATGACGGGCGAATCGTCGAAGCCACCGATTTCGACCATGCGACCATGGCTACGGCGATGTGGCAGGCAAGTCCGTTCCGCCACATGCTCGAAAGCAAGACGCGGCGATTGCACCGACGGCTGGTGGGCGAAGGCGCGGTGCTTGACTTCCCGGTCCTGCGCGAGTTCCGCGATGCAGGGATGAGTGAATGGCTAGCTCTCATGTACGGCTTCAGCTGGAGTACTGCGCAGCCGGCAACAAATCCGTTCGGCGTCGTTTTATCGTGGACCACTTCCACGACTGTCGGACGCGGCAACGGTTGGAGTGCCCTGGAACTGGCGGCAATCGAGGAACTGTCTGGCACGCTGGCGCTGGCGATCAAAGGCAATACTGCACCTGTCGCAGCGCACGACTTGCTCGCGGCCTATCTCGGCGGCGATGCGGCCGACCGCGTCAGCGCGGGGCAAGTGCAGCGCGGCTCAGTCAGCCGGATCGCTGCCGCCGTTCTTTGTGCGGACGTGCGCAGCTTCACCAGCTTTGCCGAGGAGACAGCCCCCGAGGAGGTAACCCGGCGTCTTAACGGCATCTTCGACTGTCTCGGCGATCCGGTGCGCGCGGCGGGCGGCGAAATCCTCAAATTTCTGGGCGACGGCGTGTTGGCCGTGTTCTTGCCGCCGGACGGCGCAAACGTGACGGTCGTGGCGCCCGCGGCGCTGGCGGCGGCACGCGAGACGCTGGCACGAGTCGAGGCGCTCAACGCCGTCGAGACGGCGGCGGGCAATCCGCCGCTCAGCTTGAACATTGCGCTGCACGCTGGCGAAGTCACCTATGGGAACATAGGCACCGCCGACCGGCTCGATTTCACGGTCATCGGCCCCGCCGTGAATGAGGCCGCGCGCCTCGAGGGATTGTGCAAAGTGTTAAGGAAGCAAATTCTGATTTCTAAGTCGTTCGCGCAGGACGTGCGAGAGCAATTGTCATCGGTGGGTCGGCACCCGCTGAAGGGCGTGCGCGAAGCCCAAGAAGTGTTCACCGTCTAATGTCATGCTCCTTACTTGCCGTGGTACCGTCTTAGCTAACCTACCAGGGAGAAGCTGAACGCACTGAGGCAAACATCATTTGCGTCGAGTCCGAGTCGGCCGAGGCGACCATATCCATCTATCTCCGCTGTCCCTCCAATAGCGAGCGAGAGATTAAGCGGATTGGCGCAACTGACGGAAAGGAGAAGAACATGCCGGCGCAAGCGTTGTTCGGAATTAGCGTCGCCTTTGGTTTCATCGCCTGGGGTATCGTCGCAGCTCAATACTTCTGGCCGCTACTTCGCACCCAGGC
>DATFQX010000424.1:0-7151 GCA_035263865.1 Xanthobacteraceae bacterium | reverse complement strand
TAGACCCCGGCAGGGCGTCAGCACCTCGCATAGCGGTGCCGCACATGTTGCCTTCGAGCGAATGAAAACTCTCGGCCCCTGCGATGTCTGATCTTTCGTGGCTCAATCCCACACCCCATGCAATCGCTGTGTACGCTTCGCGCCCACTGTCGCCAGTGGCCACGCAACACTCGCTACCAAGCGGACGCTACTCCTTAACTTGGGCCGGACTTCCACCGGCTGGATCGCACCAGCTTGCGGCTTGCGCACTCATTCGATCACCTCGTCGGCGAGCGCGAGGAGCTTGTCAGGAATTTCCAGTCCAAGCGCCTTCGCCGTCCCGAGATTGATCACGAACTCGAATTTCGTCGGCTGCATGACCGGCAGATTGGCCGGCTTCTCCCCTTTGAGGATGAGGCCTGCATACACGCCGACCTGACGATACGCATCCGAAATGACCGTGCCGTAGCTCATCGGCCCGCCGGCCGCGGCGAACTCGCGCCACTCGTAGATCGCGGGAATGGCGTGGCGCGCCGCGAGCGCGACCAGCTGTGAGCGTCGCGCATTGAAGAATGGATCGGCGGCAACCAGGAGGGCGCCGGCGCGCTGCTCGACGAGAGTTCCGAAGGCGGCGCCGAAGTCATTTTCGGTGGAGGCATTCACGACTTGGAGCTGCAACCCGAGCGTCCGTGCCGCCTCCTGCAGGCCCGTTGTGATGGTCTCGGCATTCGGATTACCTGGATTGGCAAGCACGCCGATCACCGCAGCCTGGGGCGCAACCGCATGCAGCAGTTCGAGCTTCTTGGGCTCTACCGCAACGGCGAATAGGCCAGCACCAGTGGCATTGCCGCCCGGCCGGTTGAGGCTGGCGACGAGGCCAAGTTTCACCGGATCGCTCGCGGTGATGAAGACGACGGGCGTCGTTGTGGCCGCCGCCTTGGCAGCTAGGGCCGCGGGCGGACCGCCAGTCGCAACAATCACCGCGACGTTGCGGCGGATGAAATCCGCTGCAAACCCCTCCACCCAGCGATAGTCGATCATCACATTTCGGCCTTCGACGAAGCCTGTCTCGTTAAGGCCGCGGCGGAACGCTTCGACGAATTGTCGATACGGGCCGGCTGACGCGCTATTGAGGAACCCGATCACGGGCCAAAGTAAGCTGAACCATCCGGGCCATTATTTTCTCCCGCCATTGAACGAGGTCGACTGCTACCTGTTCGGAAAAGATAGCACATGAGACCGAGGAGGCAGGAGACCGCTGCACTGCGGACTTCAATCGGGTCCATGTCCGCTAATGGAATGGTCCGGCCGTGCTCCTGATGATCGCTTCCACCAATGTACGTATTATCCAATAGCGAATGACTTTGGGCCCGGGAGCGGGAGTGAAGGAGTATGGGGTGAAGTAACTAGATGCTTCTTTGCTCCAATGCACTCTTCGTAAGCGAGCGGCATGGCGCCGGTAGTCGAGTCCCATCTCGACCTTTATCGAACGATCCGGGGCAGGCGGCTTGGCCAGCTATAGCTTCCGCCTATTCGACTAAAGTGTGATTGGCATCACAGCATTCTCCCGCCCTTCGTTCTAGAAGTGAGCATGACATCTTGCCGAGTGGGGGATGACATGACACCGAAACCACGCAAGCTCGCACTTATCTTGGCAGCAGTTCTTGCCGTGGCGGCATTGATAACGATCAACATGAAGGCCGTCGCGAACAATGAGAACGGTTGGAGGGCGCTGTCAGCACCGGGGACGATTCATAGGTCTGGCCTGGTGAACTTGTACTGAAAGCGGCGGCGGACGCTTGAGGGGCCGCATCAGGCGAGCGGCCCCTTCTTTTCATTTCACCAGCCGCCCCGCTGTTATCGAACAAGCCTAGGCTTCCGGCTGTCTCGCACCACGCGCGCCCCTTGCCGCAGGATGATGGTTGCTTTCGGCCAGCGCTTCATCGCAGCGAGACACGTCGCCTCGGCTAACTCATAGTCGTCTGCGGCTGCAATCTTCTTCGGCTTCGCGTTTCACGGCAGGGGCGGTAGGCTCACGCACCTGGTCCGGGACCACCGTGCGAAATGCGACGCATCAAGCCCGAATGACGCGAGCAAGCCGCCCTGGATATTCCGTAACGTTCCATTCGGCGAATGGCGGGTGCCCCGTGGTATCGACGAGATGATCGAGTAAATCCATGCGAAAGTTTTTGGGAAGCGTGGTGGTATGCGCGGTTTGCGTGATGGGCTTGGCCCCTCTTTCTCCTCTCGCCGCGCAATTCAAGATTATGGTCGCTCCACGCTTTGAGCGACGCGACGGTGCGCCCAGCGAAGAAGTCCGGCGTGCAGCGCCGATTAGTGATCTCCCAGGTCGTCGCCTTGGCGCCTTCCTAACAGAACTCGAAAGGGGTGCGGCTCTCCGGGCCCAAAAGCTGCCTGTGTCGGGCCGCAGCAGAGGCGCCTGAGTGAACCCTGCTTAGCAGGCACGCGAGGTGTGCCTGTCGGCAGGAAGGTTCCCTCAAGCGCGCCGTAACAAACTGTTGGTGAGCTGGGGACCACTCGTCATTGCTGCGCCCCTCGCGGGCTCATTGCTCGCATCGCAACAGCGCGCGCCGGGAGCAGACTTGGTGCTTGGTGCACTCTTGCAAGCGCAACAACCGCTCGCTTCCTTTGCGGTTCGCGCGACGCTCGGCGGCGTCAAGCGTGGCAAAGACCGCACGACGGATCGCCCGCATAAGCCCGCCCCCGCAGGGGCCGCTACAGCGTCCACAAGCTCATCGAGAAATACAGCCGCAAGACAAACATGATCAAATGGAAAGAGCTAAACGGCGACTGCCCAAAGCGCGATGCATCCCCCCTCGAAGAACGCGCCAGAGGCCTTCCTACGGACTTGCCATCGCTTGGCCGATAGTGGTTTGCGTCTCGATCCACGCGCAGGCTGCCGCTTTGGTCTGGAACGGACCGGCGAGCGAATGCTCGGCGCGGCCCAGAGACACGCCGACGAAAAAATATGGTACGTCGTGGGCGCCCACCCCGTGCTCATACAGGACGAATGTGATGAACATCCCGTTTCTCATTGCGTCCTCTCCAAGCGCTCGCGCAGCCTTTGCACCGTTCGCCCGTCGCCCCTCGCGCGACTCGCGAACCGTTACTCCTGAAAAGTCGCCGGCTCTACGTCTCTGCCGGTCGCAGTGCTCCCCTTGTCCGCAAGTTCCATATTTACCCCGCGCTTATCGGCATATTCTTTACCGTCGATCGGCGCAATGTGCGGTGGATCTTTATCCAAGTAGGGTCTCCCAATCCCAAATTCCTTGTCGTGGGTGTCGATCCACTTCCACATGCGTTCGCTTGAGCTGCATCGCTCAGAGCGCGTATCCCCCTTGACGCTCACGACATCGGCCGCAAGCCCGTGACCATAGCCGCCGCGCCGGCTCCCGCCATGGTATGAGTTACCGGTCGCAGCCTTGTGGCCGCTTGCGATTGATTGCCGGTAGTCATCCCGGAAGCCGCTCGTCATACCAGGCGCAAGCCCGGCGTCGTCGAGCGCGCGAAAGAGATGATACAGCCTCACTTTAAAACCTCGGTCCATCCCGCCGATCACGTATTGCGCTACCGACATGCCAGCTTTTTCGGCAGCGGCCGGATCCTTCCACGTGAAGTCCTCATTCACGAACTTGGTAACAGTTTTCGTGACAGTGCGGCTCTTGCCGTTCTTCTCGACTTTTACCTTGATCTGTTCCTCCACCTTGATCGTATCGACCTTTGGCGCACGTTCGTACACCGACCAGAGATATTGGTCGATGCACTCTTCGCTCAGGACGCACTCGTCCAAAGCTTCGAGCGGGCTCACATTTACCTCTGGCTCGGCAAGCGGCACTTTTATGACCGGATCAGCGACGGCGGCCCTTGTGCTTGGGTCGGCGAGCGCGGTTCTTAACTCTGGGCTAGCGAGCACGGCATGTGAGTGAGCGAGTGCAGTTATTGCCAGGGGAGCAAGCAGAACTGTCAAGCTACCCCATAGGAAACAGCGAAGCCCACTTATGACTTTCATGTTTGCCCCCTGCTTCTTTGTTTCCCCATTTTCATTTGTATCAAAGACAAAGCGCGCGGTTGTGACTCTCAGCCACCAGCTAAGTAAGGTTTGAGGAGTTCGGCGCGCGCGACGAGTTGTGAACCGGGCCGCGCCGGCGTTCAGGCTTTCACACAGGCGATCGCTTGCCTTAGCCCTTGGTCACGACGGGCTGTGGGTATTTGCCAACCGGATACTTGCCGACTGGATACTTGCCGATTGGAGCCTTGCCAACCGAAGGCGCCGGAGGAGGCGGCTCCTTGCGCGGCAGATCGGCGGCAGCGGCAGCGCTTAGCACGGTCAACAACCCCACAGTGCTCAATACGGCGATGAACCCGGCCGTGCTCACCACAGCAAGGAACGCAGTCGTCACCCGTATTATGATCTTCATCACGCTATCCCCTTTTGTCGAAACCCTCGGAGAGCGACCGAGGGATGCCCCTATTTGCCCAGCGGTAGAACGACTTCCACCGCTGTATTGATCTCCTTCGCAGAACACGACTTCGCGCGCCATAACATTCTTAACGAACGGTTAACAGGCATATTCACGAAATCACTCGATCAGGTCGCGACGCCCATCGCCGGATCTCCCCTTTGCGCTCCATGCACTCTCTTTTGCGTTCACCGCCGGCTGTTATTTCACCCTGCTTCGCTACGCGCTTGGGCGGCGTGTCGGGCAACAAGGAGACCCGGGGGTGGCGTGCCTCCTCCCACACTGCGATGGTCGGCGCGGGGGAAATTCGGGTCGGCGAAGTTGCCGATGGCACCAGCGACGTATCCAGGAAAACCTTCGGTCTCTCAGTAGACGGTGGTGCCGCATGTCGGACAGAAATGAAAGGTTAGCGCATTGCCACTTTCGGGCTGCCGCGTGCGCGTTTTATTGAAGCCGAGCTTCTCGGGTGGGGAGAGGGGTCGATCTCCCTGGCACGTATGCATCAGCAAAACGGCTGGCGATCCGCCTGTCCGGGGAGTTGCTGATTTGGAATCTAGTGGACAAAGTCTCCAAGAGGGTCATGCCGGCGGTCGATGCCCGTGGACTGCTTCAATTCACGCTGCACCGCTCCGTACGTCACGTTCTGGCTCTCGACGTAGCCGGCTTCCTTCAAGCCTTGACGGAATGCGGTCACCATTGGCACGTAGCCGTCAGGCGATGCGCTGTTGAGGAACCCGATCACCGGCATTGTCGGCTGCTGCGCGCGCGCCGCGAGCGGCCATGCCGCCGCGCCGCCGAGTCAGCGTGATGAACTCGCGCCGTTTCACTGCCGGCTCGGCAGACTGCTGCATCCATCCTCCTGGGGGGAACGAGACGATTGAGGTCACGCCGCCGATAATTTTTTCCAAAGGAGGTAGCTTAAAACAGGCCACCCCACTTCCTCGGCAGGTCCCCTCACCGGAAATCGTTTCAACTACCTCACCGAGCGCGAGGTCGAGCGGCTGATGGACTACGCCCGCAAGCATGGCCGCTACGGCCATCGCGACGCGACCATGATCCTGGTCGCCTATCGGCACGGCCTGCGGGCCTCAGAGGTTTGCGACCTGCAATGGCAGCAGATCAAGTTATCCGAAGGCCGCCTGCACGTGCACCGGGTCAAGAACGGCATTCCCAGCGTGCACTCGATCCGCGGTGACGAAATGCGAGCACTGCGTAAGCTACGGCGCGACTACCCCAAAGACGCCCACGTATTCGTTTCCGAGCGCGGGGGGCCGATCAGTCCTATTGGTTTCCACCGCCTCATCCGGCGCGTCGGCGAGGCTGCCAAGATGCCCTTCCCGATCCACCCACACATGCTTCGCCATGCCTGCGGGTTCAAGCTCGCCAATGATGGCCACGACACGCGCGCCCTGCAGCACTATCTCGGGCACAAGAACATCCAGCACACGGTCAGGTACACCGATATGGCGCCGGACCGCTTCAAGAATTTTTGGCGCTAACTGGCGACGGCAGGCTAGGGACCGCCTGCCCCTCTATCACCTTGGCATTCGCCTCAGCCTCACGCTGCGCCAGCATCTCCTTTATCAGCTCGATCCCGCGCTCTAACTGCTCGTCCGTCATCGCCTTGACCCCGCCGGAATGCTCCATTTTCAGCTCTTTCGGGACGAGCATGGCGCAGACCTTCAAGTAGCTCGCCGGGCTCTCCCGCCGAACCCGCTTGAACACCTCGCGCCCATGCTGCTGCCAGTCCTCCGCCAGATCGAGCAGAAAGCGCTTGTTGAACGCTCGGCGCGTAGCCTCCGGTGACCCACCAGGGTTTCCAGAGAACCCCGGCGCGAACCTGCCGTTGACGCGGCCATTGATGACCTTGGGGGCGGCATTGTGCTCAAGTTTAGCGTCCATTGTCTTCGCCTGGTTCTGAGGAGACGACGTATATCTGATTCTAGGCAAGTCTCGGCCAGGCTCCGGCATTTCCTTCGTCCCACCGTTTTGTCTTTTGAAGTGCGGCAACGCCGGTGCTGGTTTGCCAGTGCGGCGGAAAACCTTTGCGGGTCAAAGCTGCCGCAGGCAGGGGTTTGCCAGTCCAACACCTTGATTTGCTTAGGCCGGCGCGGTCCGTGTCCTATCGTGACATTTCAAACAGAGCGTAAAGGGAAATTGGTTCCCTTAGTCGCCGTCGCGATTTTACCGTATCGCCTCGCGATCCACCCCTTGAGGGAACAGCCCTCTCTTATTGCGGCCTCGCCTGTGCCGATAGGCACCCGCCCAGGCAGGCAGCATCATGGTAAAGCAAGAGTTAACGACCGCCGCTCGGGACCATGTCCGAGAGCGGATTCCGCCAGTCGCGGCGCAACTTTCCATGCGCAGCGGAGTGAACTGCGGCATTCCTGCAACAGGTTCCAAAGACTATCGAATCGGGCCGTCTTCGGCCTGGAAGTACGCAGCCCTTTTCGTTACCTAATTAAGCAAGTGGGGGACTCAAAACGCACTGATCGTGGGTCGCGCCGGAGAGCGTGATGAGGGTAACAATGCGGGGACCGGGAATAGCATTGCTGCTGAGCGGGCTTTTGCTCGGCGGGTGCGTGCACGCGCAGCTCGAGCCGGCCTCCGAGGCGAGCATGACCGCGCGTGACAAGAAACTCCTCGCGAACGCCCCCTACGTGAAGGCGACCGTCCCAGCCCAATACCAGC
>DATFQX010000423.1:0-2036 GCA_035263865.1 Xanthobacteraceae bacterium | reverse complement strand
AACCTTGTCTCACTATGAGTGAGTACGGAGCACTGCGACGGTCCCGGTTGTTTGGACAGCGTCCGGGGAAGAATAAGCTAAAGGCGTGGAGCCGGCTGCTGATTTCACCATTCCCCGAAATCAAAATCATCCGGTGTTGTTGCGGCGTGCTGTGAAGCTTGTGTGGCAGCCGCCGATCTGTGGGCAAGGTGGGGGAAACGCATTGCGTTTTCCCCGGCTTGTCCATAGGGACCGCGCTGGCGCGGTCAGGCGGGGATCGGCGCAGCCGACTGTCCACAAATTCACAGCACCTGCTCGGCATGGCGTCAGGCGGCTAGTGCCGTCACTGTCATTGATCGGCCGAGGTAAGCCTCGTTCGGTGTGCGCCAGCCGAGCGACTGATGCGGACGCCGAAAATTATACCAGTCGAAGAACTCGGCAAGGCTGCGCTTCTGTTCGATACCGTTGGCGGCTGGGCGCAGATAGACCCATTCGTGCTTCACGGTCCACCACAAGCGCTCGACAAAGATATTGTCGTGGCAGCGCCCGCGTCCGTCCATGCTGATCTCGATCCCATGATCCCGCAGAACCTTCGTAAAGTCACCGCTGGTGAATTGCGTGCCTTGATCAGTATTGAAGATGCCAGGCTTGCCGAACCGGGCGAGGGCCGCGCTCAGCGCCGCGACACAGAACCCCGCCGTCAGCGTGTTTGACAGCCGCCAGGACAGCACCCGTCGGGTTGCCCAGTCGATAATCGCGACCAGGTACAAAAACCCGTGCTGCATCGGTATGTAGGTCACGTCAGCGGCCCACACTTGGTTCGGCTGGTCGATCGTCTTGCCGCGCAGAAGGTATGGGTAGACCTTGTGCTCGGGATGCCGCTTGCTGGTGTTGCGCTTGGGCCTGACTGCCCATAGCCCGAGCTTCCTCATCAGTCGCCGGACGCGCCGCCGGCCGATCGAAATCCCCTCTCGCAACAGCGCCACCTGAAGCCGGCGGCTGCCGTAGACTGGATCATTGGTGAAAATCCGGTCGAGCCGTTTTAAAATGTTCAGCTCCTCTGCCGCCTCCGGCCGAGGGCGGTAATAAAAGCTGCTGCGCGCAATCCCGAGCAGCGCGCATTGCCGGCTTACGGGCAGCCCCGCTTCCGGCGCGATCATCGCCCGCCTCTCAGCACTCGGGAGATGGCGGGCTGCCCGGCAAGAAAATCGCGTTCGACCTGCAACTGCCCGATCTTGCGGTGCAGATGGTCGATCACCCTCTGCGCATCTTCCGCCGGCGCCTTGCTGCCGCGCGTAAACAGCTCGCCCGCGCGCTTCACCAGCTCCTGTTTCCAGTTGCTGATCATCGTCGGATGAACCCCAAACTCCGCCGACAGCTCCGCGAGGGTCTTCTCCCCCGACAGCGACGCCATCGCCACTCGCGCCTTGAATTCCGCGCTGTGCTGCTTCCTCTTTACGCCCACGTCTCACGTCCTTTGGACCGGTCAGCCCTTAGCTTATCCCGCTGTCCAGAAATCCGGAGCCGCCGCAGGGTGACCGTGACGACCGCGTTGCACCCTGACCCGTTGTCCAAATCGGCTGCATTGATTAATATGATTGCGATGATTTCAGAATGAGACGCCTCATGGCGAGCATCACCATCCGCAACCTGGACGAGACCGTAAAGCGCAAGCTGCGGCTGCGCGCGGCTCAGCGGAACCGGTCAATGGAGGACGAGGCGAGAGACATCTTGCGAACGGCTTTGGCGCAGGAGCCGACGCAGCATGGAAATCTCGCTGACGCGATCCGAAGGAGAATCGAACCACTCGGGGGTGTCGATCTGCCGCTCCCGGCTCGCGGCCCGATGCGCGACCCGCCCGACTTTGCATGATCATTCTGGATACAAACGTCCTATCCGAGACCTTGCGACCAACGCCGTCAGCCACAGTGCTCGAATGGATGCGCTCCGAGCCGGCCTCGGCGCTGTTCACTACGGCAATCACCGAGGCGGAGCTGCTCTATGGCATCGCCCTGCTGCCCGATGGCCGGCGGCGAAAATCGCTGGAGGAAGTCGTA
>DATFQX010000422.1:0-100602 GCA_035263865.1 Xanthobacteraceae bacterium | reverse complement strand
GCGCGCCTCCCACCAAGGCGCCGACGGCAAGCGCTATCTCGTGATCCACGGCGACCATTTCGATCTCGTCGTGACTCAAGCGCGCTGGCTCGCCCATCTCGGCGACCACGCCTATGACGTTGCGCTCCTCGCCAACCGCGTGTTCAACGCCGTGCGCCGGCGCTTCGGGTTCGGCTACTGGTCGCTGTCGCAATGGGCGAAGCAGAAGGTCAAGAACGCCGTCAACTATATCGGCGAGTTCGAGAAGAGCCTGAACCTCGAGGCGAAGCGCAATGGCGCCGACGGCGTGATCTGCGGCCACATCCACCACGCGACGATCCACGACAGATTCGGCATCCGCTACATCAATTGCGGCGATTGGGTCGAAAGCTGCACCGCCGTGGTCGAGGACTTCAATGGTCGGTTCGAGATCGTGCGGTGGACCGAGCTCGAGCCGGCGCGGCGTGAGCATGATCTCGCGGCGGTAGCGCTGCAAAGAGCGACGTAGAGTCGTCCGACGCCCGGCGCAGCCGAGCAATGACGGATTCACGGCAGACGCAGCAGCGGCTCGCCTACGCGAATCGCGGTGCCCTCCCGCACCTCCTCATGGAGGGAAAAGCCGTCGGGGGTAAAGATGAGCATGGTCGATCCATGCTGAAACCAGCCCATTTCCTCGCCCTTCCTGAATGGCGCATCGCAGGCGAAAATGTTGTGCCCACGGTGCTTCAGGCTGAGCACAACATCGAGAAAATGCAGGCGAATGCTGGCGACGAGCACCGCTGCCACCGGCACCAGCATGATCGTGTGGCCGGCAAGCTTCGTGCGCAGCAGCGCGCGTTCGTTCTTGCAAAAGAGCTTTTCGACACGCCGCAGCGCGATTGGGTTGACGTTCCAGGTGTCCCCGGAGATGTAGGTGACCTGATCGACGCGGCAATCGTGCGGCGCGTGAAAACGGTGGTACATGCTCGAGGTCAGCCGCAAGGTCACGTACCGGCCGTCGGCAAAAGCATCGGCGAGAGCCTGATCGTAGAACAAGTCCGCCAATGAGTAGGGAAATCCCTTGATCTGATAAGCCCTCGCGCCGGCAACCGCGCCGGACGCGCCGACGATCGCATCGCATGGACTCACAAGGATATTGGGATCACCGTCGATCGGGCGCGCACCCGCCCTGAGCTCGCGGATGAAGCAATCGTGCATGCTGCGAAAGTGAGATTTTTTCGCTTCGCTCAAATCCAGGCTGGAAAAGAAGCGCCACACGGCGATCGAGACATCGCGCACCAACGGCTGCTCGATGTGGCTGAACCAGCCCATGAACCGCGTGGCCAGCCGACGGGGGATCCGGTTGGTGAGCAGGAAGTTGAGATCTTCCTGCTGCAGTAGCTGCAGAAGGCCGGATCGGAGCGTCATCGAGCCGTAACCTGCGTCGGGTAAGGCATGATTCGATGGAATGGGCCACTCCGGCACTCGCGTTCTACGGGCTCGGGGCTGCGGCGCTGGCAACCTCGTTGCTGACGTTGCGGCGGCGGCTGGAACTGTCGAAGGCCAAGCACGCCACACTGACCGGCCATGCGAACCTGGCGCGGCGATTGGCCTCGCTCGTGCCGTTCTACGCCTACGACGAGCGGCGGTTTTTCTGTTCCGACGACGCGCCGGAGGAGATTGTTGCGCGCCGCCGTGCCGGCTTGATGCGGCTCGCGGCGTTCTACGACGCGCGTTTTGCCGAGACCATCAAACGCACCGCCGAGGTGGGCGACGGCATCTCCGATCTCAAATTCATCGACACTTATCGGGTGCCCTTCCAGTACCGCCGTGTCGTGCGCCAGCACCTGAAATCCGCAGCCTTCGTGCAGTCCTCGGCGGGCGTCACGCTCACCGATCTGGACGGCAATCAGTTTTACGATCTGACCGCCTCCTATGGTGTCAACCTGTTCGGGAACGACTTCTACAAGGACACGATCGCGTGCGCGGTCGAGCGAGTGGGCGAGCTTGGCCCGGTGCTCGGGCCGTATCATCCGGTCATCGCCGACAACGTGGAGCGCCTGAAAGCGATTTCCGGACTCGACGAAATCTCGTTCCACATGTCGGGCACGGAGGCAATGATGCAGGCGGTGCGGCTCGCGCGCTATCACATGCGCCGATCGCACTTGGTGCGCTTCTGCGGCGCCTATCACGGCTGGTGGGGCGATGTGCAGCCGGGCATCGGCAACCCGCTGCCGGCGCGCGAGACCTATACGTTGAAGGAGATGTCGGACGACTCGCTGCGCGTGCTGCGGACGCGGCGTGATATTGCCTGCGTGCTCGTCAATCCGCTGCAGGCGTTGCACCCCAACGCGCCGCCGCCGACGGACGCCTCGCTCGTAGATGGCGCGCGCAGCGCACATTTCGACAAGGCGGCCTATGCTGATTGGCTCAAGCGCCTGCGCGCCGTCTGCACCGAGCAAAACATCGTCCTCATCTTCGACGAGGTGTTCGTGGGCTTCCGCCTCGCCATGGGCGGCGCGCAAGAGTACTTCGGCGTGCGGGCCGATCTCGTCACTTACGGCAAGACGCTCGGCGGCGGGCTTCCGGTCGGAGTCTTGTGCGGACGCAAGCACTTGATGAAGCGCTTCCGCGACGACCGCCCTGCCGACATCTGCTTCGCCCGCGGCACCTTCAACTCGCACCCGTATGTCATGGCGGCGATGAACGAATTCCTGCGCTACCTCGACACGCCCGCCGCCCGCGAGACTTATCGCGACCTCGAGCGCACCTGGAATGCACGGGCGCAGCAGCTCAGTGAGCGCCTGCGCGACGAAGCGCTGCCCGTCGAGGTCGCGAGCATGTCCTCGATCTGGACCGTGTGTTACCTGCGGCCCTCGCGCTACAACTGGATGCTGCAGTTTTACCTGCGGGCCGAATTGTTGGCGCTGAGCTGGATTGGTACCGGCCGGCTCATTTTCAGTCTGGACTATACGGACGCGGACTTCCAAACCGTGGCCGATCGTTTCGTGTCCGCGGCAAGAGCGATGGAGCAGGACGGCTGGTGGTGGCACCCACCGGGGGCGACCAACACCTCGATCAAGCGCCGTCTCTTGAAGGAGATGATCGCGCACCGGTTCTCACCCAACGGCGATCGCACCAAGCCTCGCTGATCGCCTTCAGCAATCAGCTGGGGTTCGGAACTTCCACGGCCTCCTCCTCGAGCCAGTCTTCGTGCTGGGCATGATGCGGATCGATCCATTCGCCGCGTAGAAGAGCGAGCGGGGCCTTATAGTAGAGTTTGATATCGTGGAACGGGTCGGTGAGAATCTTCACCGCCCAGACCAGCCCGGTTTCGACGTCCTTGATGAAGAACAATTGAACGGTGCGGAACAGCAAGCCGCCAAGGCCGACGACGAGCCAGATCTGCGCGACGTGCCGCACGAATTCCATGGTGCTCGCGTGCGGCCTGAAGATGCCGAAAAAACTGGGATCGAACCAGAGCGGCAGCGGCGAGAGCGCCCAGATCGTCAGCAACACGACTTTGCGGCGCAGATTGTAACCCACCTTGATTTCCTCCTTGTACTCGTGGGTGGCCTCATTCACCTCGTCATAGTCTTTCGGCTCGAAGAAGAAGTGACCCACCTGGCGCGTGGTCATCGCCACGAGCCAGCCGATCAGGGCCGCGATCGCCGGATCCTCGAACATCATCGCATAGGCAGACAGAAAGCTTACAGCGCTTACGAGGTGCAGCGATTGGTTAACGCGGCTGTGATGGTAGAAGCGGTGATCGTCCCAACGCTGCACTCTCAGGGCCTCGAGAAAGCGCTGCATGTCAGCTCTCCGTGTTGCACTTCGATGTCGACGCTATGGCGATTCGATGAATCCGGTGTGACAGACGCGACAATGCCCCTGGATCGAGGCATTGCTCGCTGGAAAGAGGAAGGGATTACGCGGCGACGCGCGCCGCCTGTTCGCGCACACGCGCCGCGGGCGTGCCGCCGGTCTTTGCGAAGCGAATTAACGAGAAGTGCCCGAACGGCGGTACTGCCCGCCGCTCGACCAAACGCATGCCCTGGGACTGCTCAGCCCAGTGGGCATAACGCTCCCAAGCGAATTCCGTGCGCCAGCCAAGCTTGCGTGCCGCAGGTGCGAACCACCGCTCCAATGCGCGGCGCAATCCCGCTTCCGCACCGACACGGCTCACCAGCACGATCTCGCCGCCCGGCCGTAGCACGCGGGCGAATTCATCGAGCGTCGCCTCGGGGTTTGGCACGGTCGTGATGACGTATTGCGCGACGACCACGTCGAATGACGCATCCGCAAACGACAAATGCTCGGCATCCATCACCCAAAGCCCCTCGACGTTACTCAATCCAAGCTCGCCGACCCGCTGCTGGGCCTTGCGCAACATGGGCTCGGAGATGTCGACGCCGCAGAGACGATTGCTGCGTGAATACTCCGGAAGCGATATGCCGGTCCCCACGCCGACCTCGAGGATGCGCCCGCCGATGCGTTCCGCGGCGGCGACGGCGGTATGTCGGCCGCGCTCGAATACCGCGCCGAACACGAGATCATAGACCGGCGCCCATCGCGCATAGGCCTTCGCGATCGTCTCCTTGTCGAGGTCCGCATATGACAATTTGGTCATGGGTTGCCCTGTCTTTCTGTTCTACCTACCCCAGTGAGGGAAACTTCGCTCAAGTCCGCATCAGTGGTGCGGCGGGCGCCGGCATCGCAATTCCCGCCTTGGGCTGGCGCAAGACGCCCGTGGCCGCTTTCTGCACATGGGCAATGAATTGACGCGCGCTGCTCTCCCACGAGCGGCTGAGCGCGAACGCGCGACACGCCGCGCGAGGCACTCGCAGCGCCTCAAGACAGGCCAAGCGCAGATCTTCGTTCAACACTCCGACGGGGTGGCCGCCGATGACATCCTTCGGACCGGTGACCGGGAACGCAGCAACCGGGACACCGCAGGCGAGTGCTTCGAGCTGGACCACGCCGAACGTATCGGTGCGACTTGGAAAGACGAACACGTCTGCGGCGGCGAGATGCGCGGCCAAGGCAACGTTCTCCAGCAATCCGAAAAATTTTGCGTCAGGGAAGCGCTGTCTTAACGCCGCCTCCTGTGGGCCCGTGCCGATGACGACCTTCGTGCCGGGCAAATCGAGCGCGAAAAATGCTTCGAGGTTCTTCTCGACCGCGAGCCGCCCCATGGTGAGAAAGATGGGGCGCGCAAAGCCGAGCTCGATCGCGCGCTCCGGCCTGAACAAATCGGTATCGACGCCCCGCGTCCACATTCCGAGATTGAGAAATCCCCGCTCGCCCAATTCGGTCATGAGCGATTGGGTCGCGACCATCGTCACGGCTGCGGCGGCGTGGAATCGCCGCAAAGCCGCATAGATCCACGCTTCGGGGATCGGTGCGCGCGCCGAAATGTATTCCGGAAACCGCGTCGTGTAGCTGGTGGTGAACGGCCGGCCGTGTCTTCGGCAATATCTCCGTACCATGTAACCGATCGGCCCTTCGGTTGCGATATGGATCGCATCGGGCTTAGCCGCTTCGATGCGCTGCGCGATCTGGCGTCGGCGCGGCAGCGCTATACACAGCCCCGGATAGGTCGGCAGCGGGACACCTGGAAACCCTTCCGGTGTGAGAAATTCAACCGTGACGCCGAGGGCTCGCGCGCTTTGCGCCAGCGAAGTCAAGGTGCGCACGACGCCGTTCACCTGCGGGTGCCAGGCGTCGGTTGCGATCAGAACCCGCATTAAGCCGCTCGCGCTCAGGACGGCTGACCCGTCTCACTATCGAATCGCATGCGACAAGATTGCGATTCTCATATCTCAGCAGTGTGACGACGTGACATGTGCAAGCGTGACACTTGCAAAGGCCCAGCGACCCGCGTCGAACTTTCGTGCCCGCTCACCGCCATTTGTAACAATGATGTTACAAACGAATGGGACACTGCCACGGTGATTCGCCGAGCGGAGTCGACGCTCATCGCCCGGTTCCCATGCCAAACGTGACGAGCGTCATTTCGCGGGCGATAAGAAAGCGGGTCGACTGGAACAGAATCGGCATCGCCATCGGCGTGCTGATTGTGGTCTCCGCCGCCGTCATCCTGTTCCAGCTGCTGCGGGACATCGAGGCCGACAAGGTCGTCGCGGCGCTGCAGGCAAAATCGATCCGGACTGTGGTGATTGCGACTGTCTTCGTCGCCGTCGGCTACGCCGCACTGACGCTTTATGATTTCTTTGCGCTGCGCACGATCGGCCGAAATGCGGTGCCCTACCGCGTTGCGGCGCTTACCGGGTTCATTGCCTATACGTTCGGCCATAATTTCGGTGCGACCGTCCTCACCGCCAGCCTGATCAGGCTGCGGATTTATTCCGCGTGGGGCTTAAGCGTCGTCGACGTTGCCAAGATCGCCTTCGTCACTGGGCTGACGTTCTGGCTCGGCAACGCCTTTGTGCTCGGGGCCGGGATGACATATGCGCCGGCGGCCGCGAGCGCAGTCAATCAGTTGCCGGTCTGGCTCAACCGGACGATCGGCATGTCCGGCCTGGCAGTGATTGTGGGCTACCTTCTCTGGCTCGCCCCACGGCCGCGGGTCATCGGCCGCTCCGGCTGGAAAATCGTGCTGCCTGCTCCCCGCTCGACACTGCTGCAGATCGGAATCGGCGCTCTGGACCTCGGCGCCGGGACGATCGCGATGTACACCTTGCTGCCGGCATATCCGCCGGTCGACTTCATTATCTTGCTGGTGGTTTTCGTCACTGCGATTCTGTTCGGATTCGCGAGCCATGCGCCCGGAAGTCTCGGCGTTATCGAAGTGGCGATGCTGGTCGGCCTTCCCCAATTCGCCAAGGAGGAGCTGCTCGCCTCGCTGCTGATCTTCCGCTTTCTCTATTTCATTCTTCCCCTTTCGCTCGCCGCCATTCTGCTGGGCTTGCGCGAGTCATCGCTAATCGCTAGTTCGGCGGCCGATTTCAACGAGCGCAATGCGCGACAGCTTCCAAAGCGCGGCCGATCCGATTGTCAGGCGTTATAGACTTTCAGGACATCCGGCTTCGTGTCCCTGCTCCGGTCGGCCGCATCGCATCTTTTCAACCGTACGCAGACGCGCCGCGAGATGCGTACTCCACGCGGGCT
Organism: Xanthobacteraceae bacterium; assembly: GCA_035263865.1. GTDB lineage: Bacteria > Pseudomonadota > Alphaproteobacteria > Rhizobiales > Xanthobacteraceae > VAZQ01. The sequence goes on along the minus strand of DATFQX010000422.1, from coordinate 93,513 downwards.
TGTGACGGTCGATCCTTCACCAACACAAAACCGGAAAGCGCCAGACTGCTCCACAACGCCACGCTGACGTAGAGTGACATCCATGCAATCTCGTCGCTCCGCAGTGCAATCCCGTGGGTGACCGCCCAACGCGTGGTGACATCGTACAAGCCCGCGAAAAGCGCCAGCAGCTCCTTTCCGCTCCCAGATCCGTTTGCCACCACTCGAGATAGATCGGCACATCGACGGCGACGACCGCATGCGGGCCTGCTTTTCCCGCAAGCCAGCACACAACTTTTTTCTTGGCCTGGCCGCAGCCAGTGTGACAGAATTGCTACGATCAAATGTCAGTTCGGTTACACGCGGAGCAATCCATGAGTTTGGAACGTCCGGCGCAGTCGAGGTCCTTAGCTTGGTCAAATCCGCTCGCGTGGTGGTGGTCTCTGTTGACGTTCGTGAGCGCCATCAATATCGCGGCTTGGTTGTCGCTGTACCACTACCTGCGGGAACCGCGGATCGGCGATCTCGGCAGCACGTCCAGCGTCCAGCTGATGCTCCTTCTCTGCGCGGCATATGTCTTTGGCTGCGCATTCAGATCGTTCCTTCCGCGCGCCGATGTTCAGCGGATCTGTCTGTTCGACACCTGGCTGTCGAGCGTCATGATCGGACGGTCGGTGGCGACCGTGGCCGAGGTCTGCTTCGCGGCGCAGTGGGCGATTGCCCTACATCAGCTGGGCACCATGACGGGAGCGGACACCACCTTGAACGCCGCGTGGGTGATTGTGCCGTTGATCCTGATCGCGGAATGCTTCTCTTGGCATGCGGTGCTGACTAAGAAGTACTTTGGCAACGCAATCGAAAATTCGATATGGGCGTTGACTTTCTTCATCGTCGCGGTTGGCCTTTGCCGGTTGCTGCCGGAGTTTGACGGTGCGCTTCGCGTGGTCCTCGTCGTCGCGATCATCGGCATCGCGGGCTATCTCGCGTTTCTGGCGACCATCGACGTCCCGATGTATCTGACGAGATGGCGGGCCGAAGTTGCAAACGGCAGCCGATCTCTGAGCCCTCTGGAGGGTCTCCGTGACGCGAGCTTTCGTTGGGTCGTGACACACGACATCGCCGAGTGGAAGGATGAGATTGCCTGGATGTCGCTTTATTTCAGTGCGGCGGTGTGGGCCAGCCTCGCGCTATGCGTTTGCTATTGCGCTCCTGGCGTGCCCTAGCATCCGTGTCGGTGATCCCGCGATAACGCGTGTGACAACCCGGTAGCGCTGCGCCGCAATCAGGTGCGTGACCGGAGCGCTCGTTCGCAAGAGAACGAGGGAGCGATTTGCAGACATCACGCTGCCGGCGAATGGATGTGCTCCGGGCGGACGCCATAAGCGAGCAGACGCCCTGGAATGCGCCGCAAGAGCGGCCATTGCAGCATTTTCATGAACAGTGGTGCTCTCGGCCGCTCGCCTTTGTTCGCGAGCGCCGGCCCGATCAGATTGTTCTGCATGATAATCTGCAGGCGCTGGGTTACGCGCGTTGGAAATTCGCGGCGCTGCTGGACCTGTTTGAGTGTCTCGATCGTTACTGCTCCGCGCCGTAAGGGCTCGGCGAGAATATTGGCGGCTGCAACCGCATCCTGCACCGCCAGATTGATACCGACCCCGCCGATCGGGGACATGGCGTGTGCCGCGTCGCCGATGCAGATGAGGCCAGCCCGATACCATCGCTGCAAGCGGTCGACTTCCACGGTCAGCAGTTTCACCTTGTCCCAGCTGTCGATTTCATGCAGCCGGTCGCGCAGGAGCGGGAAGATGTCTACCACGGTGCTGCGGAAATCATCGAGCCCGGCCTGCTTGACCTCATCGGCGGTGCCTTTCGGGATGACGTAAGCGCATTGCCAATAGTCGTTGCGGTTGAGCATAACCAGCATCCGCCCGCTTTCGACGCGAGCTACGACTCCAGCGGGATCGCTATCCTTGCGCGATATGCGGAACCACATGACGTCCATCGGCGCGCGCAAGTTCTCGACGCTGAAGCCAGCGCGCTCACGCAACGTCGAATGCCGTCCATCGCAGCCGACGGTCAGGTCAGCACGGATTTCGATCTGACCATCCGGCGTTTTTGCCCGCACGCCTGCTACCCGGCCATCGTCGAAGAGCAGATCGGTTGCCTCTGTGCGCATTCGCAGATCGAAGCCCGGATAGCGCCTCGCGCGGTCGGCCAAGAAATTGAGGAAATCCCACTGCGGCATCAGTGCGATGAATTTGCAGTGCACCGGCAAGTGCTCGAAATACCCGACGACCAGGTGATCGTCTCCGATTTGCAGCGAGATTTCCCGTACAGCCGAGTGCGGAACCTTAAGAAACTCCTGCAGCAATCCGAGCTCGTGCACCAGTTCAAGCGTAGAGGGATGGACGGTATCGCCGCGGAAATCGCGCAGGAAATCCTCGTGCTTTTCAAGCACAACCACTGGGACGCCCGCGCGCGCCAGTAAGAATCCAAGCATCATCCCGGCAGGGCCACCGCCAGCGATGCAGCAGCTGGTTTTGATCTCGGCCATTGATACTCCTGGCAACGTTTACCGAGGATTTTGAGGTCGGTACTGCACCGCGCCCTTCTCCGACGTTCCCGTCTCGTCTACAGGTTAGCAGCAATTCACTTTTTGGCCCGCCGCCATGCGCGTAAGCGATCCTTCACCTCCCGCCATCCGCGCAAGCGCTCGGCCGTCACGTAGAGCAGCGGAATGATGAACACGCCGAACAGCGCGGCGGCGAGCATGCCGCCGAAAACCGGCGTGCCGACCGCTTGCCGCGTGATCGCGCCGGCGCCGCGGGCAATGACCAACGGAAACAGACCGAGGATGAAGGCGAAGCTCGTCATCATCACAGGACGGAAACGCAAATTCGCGCCTTCGATCGCCGCAGCCTGGATGTCCTTGCCGAGATGGCGCTGCTCCACGGCAAAAGCGACGATCAGAATGCCGTTTTTCGCGGCGAGCGCGACCAGCACCACGAGCCCGATCTGGGCATAAACGTCGAAGCTCAGCCGCGCCAGCAGGATCGCAACGATCGCGCCGAGGATTGCGACGCTGACCGACAACAAGGCAGGGATCGGGATATTCCAGCTCTCATAGAGCGCGACTAGAAACAGGTAGGCAAACAGGATGGCCAATCCGAGCACGATCCCGGTGCGTCCGCCGGCCAGCTTTTCCTGCAACGCGGTCCCGGTCCATTCGAAGCTGTAGCCGGGCGGCAGCGTCGCGGCGGAGACGCGCTCCATCGCGGCGAGCGCCTGGCCGGAACTATAGCCGGGCTTGGCCGCGCCGTTGACGATGGCCGCGCGGAATCCGTTGTAGCGCACGAGCGTCTGCGGCCCCTGCACGAGCTTCGCATCGGCCAATGCCCGAATCGGGACCATCCCGCCTTGGGCGTTGCGCACATAGATCTGGTAGATGTCGTCGATGTTGTCACGAAATGGCGTCTCGGCCTGCACGTTGACCTGCCAGGTGCGGCCAAACACGTTGAAGTCGTTCACGTAAAAGCTGCCCAGCGTCGACTGCAGCGCGTTGAAAATGTCGGTGATCTTCACCCCCAGCACCTGCGCCTTGTCGCGGTCGATATCGAGATAGATCTGCGGCGTGTCGGCGGCATAGGTGCTGTAGACGCCGGCGAGTTCGGGCGCAGCGTTAGCGGCGACGACCAGCCCGCGCAGCGCAGCCGCGATGTCGAAGGGCGATTGGCCCTGTAATGCCTCGAGCGCGTATTGGAATCCGCCGGTGCTGCCAAGGCCGAGAATGGGCGGCAGGTTGAACGGGAATGCGACGGCGCCTTGGATGGCGGACATTTGCGGCCGCAGCCGCGCAATGATCGCGTTGACGCTTTGCGCCGGATCGGTGCGCTCATCGTAAGGCTTGAGGCGAATGACGAAGAAGGCCTGATTGGATGACGGGACATAATCGATGAAATTGAGCCCGACCACCGAGATTATGCCTTGCACGCCCGGGATCGGCCGCACGATGTCTTCGACCTGCTTGACCACCGCCTCGGTGCGGTTAAGGGAGACACCCTCGGGAAGGCGCATCGTCGCAAAAATTGCGCCCTGGTCCTCGTCCGGCAAGAAGCTCTGCGGGGTTCGGCTGAACAGCAGCGCCGAGGCAAGGATCGTCCCGGCGACGACCGCGATGCCGACGATCGCCACGCGCGCCAGGCGGCGCACTACCCAGACGTAGCCGTCGCGGGTGCGGTCGATCGCGCCCAGCACGTAGCGCATCGGACCGCGCGCGCTCTGCCCGTGCTTGAGCAGCACACCGCAAAGCGCCGGGCTCAAGGTGAGCGCATTGACGGCCGAGATCAGCATCGCGACCGAGACCGCCACCGCGAATTGACGGAAAAGCTGTCCGCTGATGCCGGGGATGAAGGCCACCGGCACGAACACCGAGAGCAAGACAAGCGTGATGGCGATGATCGGGCCGGTGATCTCGGCCATCGCTTTCTTGCAGGCCTCCGGCACGGGAAGTTCCGGATTCTCCTCCATCACCCGCTCGACGTTCTCGACCACGACGATGGCGTCGTCGACCACGATGCCGATGGCGAGCACGAGGGCGAGCAGCGAGACAGTGTTGGCGGAATAGCCGATGAGGAGCATGACCGCGAAGGTGCCGACGATCGACACCGGTACGGCAACGAGCGGGATCAGCGTCGTTCGCCATCTGCCCAGGAACAAGAACACAACCACGGCGACGAGGACGATCGCAGTGCCGAGCGTGCGAACCACTTCCTTGATCGTCTCCGTGACGAAGACCGTTGAATCCCAGAATACGGTGTAGGTCAGGTCGTTGGGGAAGCGCGGCTGCAGTTCGTTCAAAGTCTCACGCACGTGACGCGCCACCTCGACGGCATTGGAGCCGGGGGTCTGATAGATGCCGATCACCGCGGCCGGCGCGCCGTTGAAGCGGCTGTAGCGGTCTTGCGACTTTGCACTCATTTCCACCCGCGCGACGTCCTTGATCCGGATCACCGAGCCATCTGGATTGGCGCGCAAAACGATGGCCGCGAATTCCTCCGGCTGCGTGAGCCGCCCCTTGGTTTTGATATTGATCTGGACCTGCTGCTCGGTCGTGATGGGCGCCGCGCCGATGCGGCCCAAAGCCGCCTGAATGTTTTGGCTCTGGATGGCAGCAATGACGTCGTTCGGCGTCAGGTTGAGCTCGGTCAGCCGGTCGGGGTCGAGCCAGACGCGCAACGAATAGTCGAGCGGCCCGAACAACGTGGCCTGGCCGACGCCTTTGATGCGCGCCAATGGATCGATGACGTTGATCGTCGCGTAGTTGCTCAGATAAACGGCGTCATAGGTGCTGTTCGGCGAATAGAAGCTAATCACCTGCAGCAGCGCGGCGGATTTCTTGCGGATGGTGAGGCCGTTGCGCGAGACCTCCGCCGGCAGCTGCGGAATTGCGAGACTGGCGCGATTCTGCACGTTGACGGTGTTGATGTCGGGATCCGTGCCCAACCCGAAGGTCACCGTCAGGATGTAGCTGCCGTCGGCGGCGCTGGCGGACTGATAATAGAGCGCGTTGTCGATGCCGTTGACTTGCTGCTCGATCGGTTGCGCCACAGTCGTTTCGACCACCTCGGCATCGGCGCCCGGATAGCTGGCGTTGAGCGTAACCTGCGGCGGGACGATGTCTGGAAATTGTGCGATGGGAATCGCGAAAATGGCGATGGCGCCGGCAAGCGCGATGACGATGGCGATGACGATGGCGAGCCGCGGCCGCTCGATGAAAATGCCGGACAACATTTAGCGCGCGTTTCGGCGAACTTGAGTGAGCGCGAGCGGCAAGCTCGGTCTGCACCCTCCCCCGCTTGCGGGGGAGGGTTGGGGAGGGGGTGCCCGGAAATGCTCTTTCATGTTGTCTGCCCCCTCCCTGTCCCTCCCCCGCAAGCGGGGAAGGGAACGATGTGGCACCGCCGGTCGTATGTCGCGATTCATGGCTCTGAATTAAAGAAATACGCTTTTACGTCCCCGGCACCACGGTTGCCGTCACGACCTGGCCGGGACGGACTTTCTGGATGCCCTCGACAATCACCTGTTCTCCCTCCTTGAGGCCGTCGGTCACCACGATGTCGCGGCCTTGCTCGGCGCCGGTCGTTATACGGCGCTGCTCGACTTTCTTGTCCGAACCGATGACGAGGACATAGCGGCCGGCTTGATCGAGGAGGACGGCGGCCTGCGGAATCGTGAGCGCCGATTTCGGCGCGCCTCGCTCCACGGTGACACCGACAACCCCGCCCGGGAGCAGCACATGATCCGGGTTTGGCACTGTCGCCCGCACCGTCACTGTGTCCGTCGTCGGGTCGACCTGGACATCGAGAAAGTCACTCAGCCCGGCGTGCGGGTAGATGGTGCCGTTGGGCAGCTTGATGCGAATGTTGACATGCGTGTTCTTCCCGGGTTCTTCGGCTCGGCGCCTAAAGTAGTCGAGAAGATTGCGCTGGCTGACCTGGAAGGTGACATAGATCGGGTCCTGGCTGACGATGGTCGCGAGCTTCCTGGAGGAGGGCTGGACCAGATTGCCCTCGGTGACGATGGCGAGACCGATGCGTCCATCGATGGGCGAGTAGATCTCCGTGTAGCCGAGATTGATCTCCGCCTGATCGAGCGCCGCCTGCGCCTCCATGATGCTCGCCTGCGCTGCTTGCTCGTCGGCTTCGCGCTGGTCGACCGTGGCTTGCGGGATGTTCTGGTTGCGCACCAGTTCCTTGCCACGCTGGAACTGCAGCTTGGCGTTGACCTCGGTCGCCTTGGCCTTTGCGAGCGTCGCGCGCGCCTGCTCGACGGCGGCCTTGTAGGTCGCCTGCTCGATCCGGAACAACAGGTCGCCCTTCTTGACGTACTGTCCCTCTTTGAATGTCCGTTCCTCGAGAAAGCCCTCCACGCGGGCGACGATATCGACCTTATCGACCGCGGTGAGGCGTCCGATGTAATCGATGGTTTCCGTCACCTGACGGCTCACGACCGGAGTGACAGAAACGGCGGGCGGCGGCGGCGCGCTCTGCGCGGCGGCAGCGCTGCACGACAGCGTGATACTCAGCGCGCAAATGGCGGCTTTCCAGGCGACTGAGGCGGGCATAGACGTTCTCCTCGCTGCAAGCGTTCGCCAAGGATACTCCGATTTGCGGCAATGCGCCGGAGGGTCCTGCAACAGCGCAGCTCACGCCGCTTCGGCGAATCGTAAGTACACGCAAGACTTAAGCAGGCTTAATATGTTTCGAGCTACGTCGTCACAAGGGTTGTGCGGGCGCAGCGGTGCGTTGTCACCGGCGCATGGCAAGCGCTGCCGCAAGAAGCTGCATGAGATCATGACCAGGGACATCCGCCGCGCCGACTTGCGTGCCATGCAAAGCGGGCTACGCAAGATGAAGGCGAACACCACCACTCTGCGCGGCTTCGGATCCTCTCAGTGAGCAGCGGATCGCTGAGCCATCATTTCGGCCGCGCCTTGGGCTGGCCGGGAGAGGCTGCAGGCGCGGGCTTTTCCGCTGCTTTGGATGCGCCATCCCAATCGCAGGCTTCTGCCAGGCGAGATCGGATCCTGGAAACCTTGCCGAGATTGAACAACGTATCGGACGCCGCGCCGTGATGGTCGAACATCCGGACATAAACCTTGCCATCATCCGTCAACGATTGAATGAAAGGGATCGGCGACGGCACTATCGCAAGATAACAGCTCGAATGCGATTTCCACGGACCCTCGACGGCTTGCGCTTGGTCGATCCGATATATGACGCGGATGTCGGGTGTGCAATTGATGAATCCGCGGATACTGACCGCGAGCTCGGTCTTGCGATCCTTGCAGCGCATCAGCAGGGTCGCCTTGCCATCGCCCGAGGCGAGCGCCGCCGAGACGAGAGGACTGTCATCGAGGGGAGATTTTTCGTCGTTGATGACCCAGCCGGTCTCGGCGTCCGGTTTGCTCTCCCTCTGCCCGCGCGGCGCAGGCGAGGCCGACGTATCAAGGCGGTCGTAGCATTTGAGCCGCTCGGCATCATCCTTGAGCTGACGGCAAGCCCTGACGGCATCTTGGGCCTGAGCGCCGGCGGCAAAGGTCACGCTGGCGCACGCGATGATCAAAATTGAGCGCATTCGTTTGTGAAGCAGGGACTGATCCGATCTCAGCCCGTCACACTAGAATATGTCCGAGACGAAGACCAGCCCGCGCGGGCAGTTTTGCGCCCAGCATTGCCGCTGCAGCATATCAGCTCGCAATAGCAGCCGCAGTGCGCCGCGGTACCACCAGCTTCGCGATGAGGATCTGGACGACCTCACCATGCTGATTGCGCGTCTCGCTGCGCACACGGATCATTCCGCGATCAGCGCGCGAGCGTGACGGAGCAACCTCTTCGATTTCGCTTGATACGTGCAGTGTGTCGCCCGGGCGCGTCGGCTTCGGCCAGCTGATCTCTCCGCCGCTTCCGATGATGCCGCCGCGCAGTGGCAAGCCCGACTCCACCAGTAACTTCATCGTGATCGCCGCGGTATGCCAGCCGCTCGCGGCCAAGCCGCCGAACAAGGTCGTTTTCGCGGCTTGCCCGTCGAGATGGAACGGCTGGGGATCGAATTGCGTGGCAAACGCCTTGATCTGCGCCTCGTCGATCGTGTGAGAGGCGCTGGAAAAGCGCTGCCCCACGGCGAGGTCATCGAGAAAAAACGACTCTGAATGCGATCTGCGGGGGTCGGTCATGGCTTTCGTCGTTAGTGACTTGCATGATGATAGTGACTCGGCTATATTGTGTCAATGCAACGGAAGAGCTTTGGCCGGATGGTGTGCCCGATTGCCCGCAGCCTCGAGCGCGTCGGCGAATGGTGGAGCATCCTCATTCTGCGCGATGCCTTGCACGGGCTCACGCGCTTCGATCAATTCCAGAAAAGTCTCGGCATCGCGCCCAACATGCTGGCACGACGGCTCAATGCGCTGGTCGATGCCGGCCTGCTCGAGCGCCGCTGCTACAGCGAACACCCGCCGCGCGATGAATATGTCCTCACCGCGCGCGGGCGCGATTTTCGTCCCGTCCTCGTCGCGCTGCTCGCGTGGGGAAATCGGCACTTTGCGCCCGAAGGTGCGAGCGTGCTTCTCGTGGATGCCAAGACCGGCGCCGCGGTCGACCCAATCCTCGTCGATCGCGCGAGCGGACGGCCGATCAAAGAACCAGATTTTGCATTTGCCGCGGGGCCAGCCGCCATCGAGGGCGTCCGACGAAGGTACGCAACCACGACTCCTCCGGGATTACGCAACGGCAAAGGCCGCGCGCCAAAGGAACGCGCACGATGAGCGTCGCCGCAATCGAGCCGGCCCTGGCCGTCCCGCTGGCGAAGCTGGACGTTGCGCAAGTCCGGAAGTTCAGCCCGCGGACGCGCGCGCTGCTGCAAGGACGCATCGTTCCCACGTTGTTGTTGATGGCCTGGCCGAACGTCCTCGTGATGTTCGCGCAAGCGGCGAGCGGCTTGATCGAGACCTGGTTCGTGGCGAAGCTCGGCACCGATGCGCTGGCGGGCATGGCGCTCGTTTTCCCGGGCGTGATGCTGATGCAGATGATCTCCGCCGGCGCCATGGGCGGCGGCATTTCTTCTGCGATCGCGCGAGCGCTGGGCGCCGGCCGGCGCGATGAAGCAGATGCGCTGGTGATGCACGCGCTCATCATCATGGTTGCGCTCGGCGCCTTGTTCTCGGCGACCATGCTCGCGTTCGGACGACTGATTTATCGCGCGCTCGGGGGCGAAGGCGGCGAGCTCGATGCGGCGCTGAGCTATTCCAACGTCGTGTTCTCGGGAAACGTACTGCTTTGGGTGATGAACGGCTTGGCCAATGTCGTGCGCGGCACCGGCAACATGCTCATTCCCGCGTTGGTCATCTGTATCGGCGTCGTCGTTCTCGTTCCCTTGTCGCCGTTGCTGATCTTCGGCATCGGTCCGTTTCCCGCGCTCGGCATCGCCGGAGGCGGCACGGCGCTGGTGCTGTTCTACGCGGCAGGAACTGCCGTGCTCGGCTGGTACGTGCTTTCCGGGCGCAACCTTGCGCGTTTGCGACCAACGCGGCTGCGCTGGGCCCTGTTCCGGGATGTTTTGCGTGTCGGCGCGGTCGCAGCCGTGACCTCGCTGCAGACGAATGTCATTATCGCCCTCGCCACCGCATTGGTTGCCGCCACTGCGGGCGCCGGTGCGGCGGCCGGCTATGGCACAGGCGCGCGGCTCGAATACCTGCTGATCCCGATCATCTTCGGACTTGGTGCGCCGCTCGTCGCCCTGGTGGGGACGAACATCGGCGCCGGACAGAGCGCGCGCGCGTTGCGCATCGCTTTCATTGGCGGCGCCATGGCTTTCGTGATCACCGAGGCCATCGGCATTGCCGCGGCGCTCAGGCCGCAGCTCTGGATCACCCAGTTCAGCACCGACCCGCAAGTCGTCGAGACGGGAACGACTTACCTGCGCATGGTCGGTCCGGCGTACGGCTTTTTCGGCTTGGGCCTTGCGCTCTACTTTGCATCGCAAGGAGCGGGACGGTTGTTTTGGCCACTATCCGCTGGTTTCCTGCGCATGCTGATCGCACTCGGCGGCGGCTTTATTGCGCTTCGCCTCACCGGCTCGCTGCAATGGCTGTTCGTCGCGCTCGCGCTCGGCCTCGTCCTCTATGGCGGCGTCTTATGCGTGGCCATCGCGTCGGGCGCATGGTTTCGCGACTCGGGCACGGGCCTCTCTCGTAAGAGCACCACATCTTCAAGCGAGGCCGACGCGCCGTCGCGAAATTGGGTCCAACACCTTAACTGCACTTGACATTCGGTAAGCTCTAGCTTACGGTAAGTTATGGCTTACGGAGACGTGCTGGCGGCCCTGGCCGATCCGACGCGCCGACGCGTGTTCGAGCGCTTGCGGTCGGGGCCGCGACCGGTCGGCGCCATCGCCCGCGGCATGCCGGTCAGCCGGCCGGCCGTGTCGCAGCATCTCAAGGCGCTCAAGGAGGCGGGCCTTGTGGCTGACCGGCAGGAAGGAACACGGCGGGTCTACTTCATCGACCCGCACGGGCTCGGCGCGTTGCGCCGTTGGCTCGATCAGTTCTGGGACGAGGCGCTGGCCGCGTTCCAGGCGGAAGTGGAATTGGGCAAGAGCCAGCAAAAGGAAAAGGACAGATGACGACGACAGTGACCATCGCGCCCGTGCGCAAGAGCATTCGCGTCAATGCGAGCCAGGCGCACGCATTCGACGTGTTCACCGCGGGACTGGGGCGCTGGTGGCCGCTCGACCACGGCATCGGCAAGACGCCGCGGAAAGCGGCCGTCATGGAAACCAAAGTTGGCGGCCATTGGTACGAACTGGCCGAAGACGGCACACGCACGAATGTCGGCAAGATCATCGTGTGGGAGCCGCCCAAGCGTTTCGTCATGACGTGGGACATCAATAGTCGCTGGCAGCCGGACACGACCGTCTCCTCGGAGGTGGAGGTGAGATTCATCGCCGACGGTGCGAACGCAACGCGGGTCGAGCTCGAACACCGCAAGTTCGAGCAGATGGGCGCGGAAGCGGGCGAGTCGATGCGCAAGGACGTCGACGGCGGCTGGCCCCGATTGCTGGAGACGTTCAAGCAGCGGGCTGAAGCTGTGTAACCGAATCTGGCGAGAGGACTCGTTCTAACCCGTTGAGACTGGCTCGCTAACGCGAGTTACGCCACCAAGCTAAGTCGAGGTTGTCATGAAGAACCATCTGATCGTTTCGCAAGATGAGTGGTTGGCTGCCCGGCTGCGACTCCTAGCCAAGGAGAAGGAGCTTACCCGGAAGCGCGACCAACTGAGCAAAGAGCGCCGCGCGCTGCCCTGGGTGAAGGTGGAGAAAGAGTACGTGTTCCACGGGCCGAACGGCCGCCAGACGCTTGCGCAGCTGTTCCAAGTCCGCAGCCAATTGCTGATCTATCATTTCATGTACGGTGCGGATTGGAACGAGGGCTGCAAGAGTTGCTCGTTCTGGGCCGACAGCTTCAATGGCATCACGCCGCATCTGAAACAGCGCGACGTCACCATGGTCGTGGTGTCGCGTGCGCCGTATTCGAAATTGAAGAACTTTCAGAAAACGATGGGCTGGAGCTTCGACTGGGTGTCGTCCGTGAGTACCGATTTCAATCACGACTTCAGCGTCTCATTCACGCCCGAGGAGATGAAGGGGACGGTCTTCTACAATTACGAACAGCGCAAGTTTCCCCAGAGCGAGGCCCCTGGGATCAGCGTGTTCTACAAGGACGACGCGGGGACGATCTTCCATACATACTCATGTTACAGCCGCGGACTCGATCCGGTGAACAGCGCTTATCAGCTGCTCGACCTGGTGCCCAAGGGTCGCGATGAAGCTGACCTGCCGCATCCGATGTCCTGGGTACGCCATCACGACAAATACGAGGAAGCAGGGCGAACGCCAGCGCGAGCCATGGCGCAGTGATCCGCTGACGGATCCCGCCCCACACGGCAAAGGGCGCCGAGTGCGCGGCGGGGTAATGTATCCAGTACGAATGAAAACGCTCTCAATCACGCAGCACAGGAGTGATCCATGACCGAGCTTTATGTCTTTCCGCCTAGCCCGCGTGCCTTCAAGGTGATGGCACTCGCCAACTATCTCGGCATCGAGCCCAACTTACACATGATCGATCTGATCAAAGGCGAGCAAAAGTCGCCGCAATACGCAGCGCTCAATCCCAACATGCGGATGCCGACGCTCAAGGACGGCGACTATGTGCTATGGGAATCGAATGCCATTCTGCAATACCTCGCGGCCAAGCGGCCGGAGAGCGGCCTGCTTCCGGCAGACGGAAAAGGCCGACTCGACGTCACACGCTGGCAGTTCTGGGATCTCGCGCATTGGGATCCGACCTGCGCCGTGTTCATTTTCGAAAACGTCGTAAAAGCCGTCGTGCTCAAGAGCGGCGAGCCCGATCCGGCAGCCATTGCCAAGGGCACCGAATCGTTCCATCGCGTTGCCCAGGTCCTCGACGGACAGCTCAAAGGAAAAAAGTTCGTGACCGGCGACACGCTGACGGTTGCAGACTTCTCGCTGGGCGCGCCGATGAACCTTGCCGAGATGGCGCGTTTCCCGCTCGAGCCGTACCGCGAGATCAAGCGCTGGTATGCGACCTTGCACGCGCTATCGGCCTGGCAAAAGACGCTCGCGCAATGCGCCCTGCCGGCTGCCGCCGCGGCTTGAGCTGAGGCGGACTTCTTTTCGGTCCTGCCCGATAAAAAAATGTCCGGTGCCGCCTCGCTCGAACGTCTAAGGTGCGATGCTTAAGAGCCGAGAGGACACACAATGAGCGAATTTACGTTTCTTTTTCGCGGCAGCGATCCAACCGCGCAATCTCCCGAGGAGATGCAGAAATCCATGCAGAAATGGCTCGCCTGGTTCAAGGAACTCGGCGAGAAGGGCCATATCAAGTATCCCGGACATCCGCTCGAGCGCACCGGCAAGGTCGTCACAGGCAAGCACAAGAGCGTCCACGACGGGCCCTATGCCGAGGCCAAGGACATCGTGAACGGCTTCACCTTGATCGAGGCGCGGGATCTTGCGCAGGCGGTCGAAATCTCGAAAGGCTGCCCTATCTTCGAGGCGGGAGGTTCCGTGGAAGTGCGCCCGATCCGCGTCCTGGGCATGTGATGGAGCCCAGCGATCACCTGTTCCGGCGTGAGGCGGGGCGCATGATCGCCACGCTCACCCGGGTGTTCGGCGTGCATAACCTCGCGCTGGCAGAGGACGTCGTGCAAGACGCCTTCTGCCGCGCGTTGGAGGTGTGGAAATTCCGCGGCGTGCCGGACAACCCCTCCGCATGGCTGCTAGCGGCTGCGAAAAATAGGGCGTTCGACATTCTGCGGCGTCAGCGCACCGCGCGAACTTTCGCGCCGGAGCTGGGACGACTGCTCGACAGCGAGTGGACGCTGGTCCCCGCCGTCGAAGAGCTCTTTACGGCGAACGCGATCAAAGACGATCTCCTGCGCATGATGTTCTCCTGCTGCCAACCGCGCTTGGCCGAGGAGGCACAGGTCGCGCTCATTCTCAACATCCTGTGCGGCTTCAGCGTAAATGAAATCGCGAACGCCTTCGTTAGCAGCCACGCGGCAATCGAAAAACGGATAACGCGCGCAAAAAAATTGCTCGCGGCGTCCAAGCGGCTGTTCGACGTTACTGCGCCGGCCGACTTCGCGGCGCGACTTCCGGCCGTTCACCGCGCACTCTATTTGCTGTTCAACGAGGGTTACCACGGCGCGTCCGCGGAAACCGCCGTCCGCGCCGAGCTCTGCCACGAGGCGATGCGGCTCGCAGCACTGCTGCTGGAGCATCCGCTTGGATCGACGCCCGCGACCTACGCGCTCTCCGCGCTGATGTGTTTCAACGCCGCGCGTCTGCCGGCCCGCGTCAACGCTGCAGGCAACTTAACTTCGCTTTTCGATCAGGACCGCTCGCTTTGGGATCGAAAGCTTGCGACGGACGGCATCCGACTGCTGGAACTCGCCGCCACTGGTAGGGAACTCACTGAGTATCACGTCGAGGCAGCGATCGCGTCGGTCCACGCGCGCGCTCCGCGCGCCGAGGACACGGACTGGACAGCGATCGTTTTATTGTACGACATGTTGATGTCCGTACGCCCTTCGCCGATCGTTGCACTTAATCGCGCCATTGCCGTCGCGCAGCACGAAGGTCCGGAGCGCGGGCTCGAAGCCATCGGTGCGATCGAGGACCGCGATCGCCTCACGGGCTATCCGTTTTACCCGGCGGCCCTTGGCGAGTTCGAGCTGCGCCGCGGGCGGCACGAGACGGCGCGCAAGCACTTCCACGCGGCGTTGGCGCTCGCCCGCAATCCAATGGAGCGGCAATTCCTCACACAGCGCATCGGCGCGTGCGAGCGAGGCGATCCGCCACAGCCGACCATTTTGGAACCGGCGGCTCGTTTGCAACGCGAAATCAGAACCTGAGAAATATGGCAGGCCCTTCGCGCCGGCCGCAAAGCCGGCCTGCTTCCAACCAATCGCAAAAAACTGTCCGGCACCACCTCCTTCAAACGTCTTGGAGGCAGGAGGACGGACCTCATGACAAACAAATCCTATGCCATAACTACGTCACTGATGCGCATCGGCTTACTGACGGCGCAGATCGCCGTGAGCCCGTCCGCCGCGGCTCAAACGATGCCGGCGAACGCCAGCCAGCAGCCCGCGCTTATGGGCCGGGAAACAGATCTCGCGCTCAGTGCCTGTCCGCCGCTCGTGAAGCGCAAGACGGCAGTCTATGCCATGGAAAACTCCGGCTATCTGAAACTACACAGCAGCGACAACGGCTCTTCGGCCATCGTTCAGCGCTCGCTCGCTAGGTCTGGACCAGGAGGAGTCGAGGAAAGTGGAACTACGGGTGCCGCCGGGTTCTAATCCGACGGCTCCGCGTCGGCGGTCGTATCCCTACCCCCCGACACGATCACCGACGGACGGGAGCCGCCAGGTTCTTTCCCGGCGGCTCCCTTTTTTTTACCAGCCACAACTTGTCCGAGCCTCAGCGCCAAAATGCTTTAGCGTCCTTCAGCTCGGCAAACGCCTCCGTTGCCGCAGCCATCGTGGTATCGAGCCGCGCATTCTCGCGTCCGGTCAGCAATCCCGCGGCAAAGGCATGCTTAGGGCTCATCCGCCGACGCTCCGCGCCAAGCGCGGTGATGACATGCTCGTGCACCGCGATGTCGTTGAGATCGCCGAGCGCATGCTGCAGCGCTTCAAGCGCCGACAGGAATTTCTGGCGCTGCTTTGAGGCACGCTTGCCCGCAAACAGGGTTGCGAAAAATTCGGTGGCGTACCGGAGTTTCTTGACTCGAATCCTGAGCTTGTGGCGGCTGGGGCCGTCAAGCTGGGCGAGCCTTTGTCCCTTCTTGCGGATCTTGCGCCGGTGACGGATCAATTGCTCGGCGGCAGAGGTTTCGATCGGGACAGCGCCCCGATCCTGGTCGAGTTCATCTTGGGGCGTCGTCCACCGCCCGACCTCCAGCCACGCCGCAGTCTCGAGTGTCAGCGCGCGAAAGCGGGCGGATGCCACGGCATTCTGCGCGCACGTGAGCGCCGCCTCGCGTTTTTCGGCGAGCTCCCGCGACAATGACGGCACCCCGTGCCAGCGTGCGTGCTGCTTCTTCGCGGCTGTGGCTACGCGTTTGGTGAGCACGTCGAGATCGCGCGCCGGCGCGAGCTCGCCCGCGAGCCATTTGAGCTCGCTCTTGATCGCCGCGCTTTGCGGATCCTGCAGGAGATCGCCAAACAGCGACATCGCCGTGCGCAGCCGGCGCAGGCCCACGCGCATCTGATGCACTCCTTCGGGATCACCCTTGATCAGTGCTGGCTTGTTACGGACGATCTGCTTGAGGCAGGCACGGCCGATGATCTTGAGCGCCTCACGTGTGCTGGTACCGGCGGCGAGATCGACCCGCACGGTCTTGACCGGCGCATCTTGTTCACCGTCCACGAGCTCGTAGCCGCGCTCCGATTTGCTCTCGAGCGCGAGCTGCGCCGGAAGCGCGCGAGTGAGCTCGCGCGCGACGTCGAACAGATCCGTCATCTGCCCGCGCTGAAGCTCGAGCTCGATCTCGCAGAGCGGCGCCGAGCGAGCTCCTGTACGGATCGTGCCCCGATCGAGCGTCAATGCGATTGCCCGCCCGTTGTTAGCGACGGGGTACACCGTCCGGTGCACGCGCGTTTCGAACAACGGCTTGAGCTGCCGCCGGAGTTTTCCCTTTGCCAACGGCTCGAGCGCGGTGCCTGCGGCGAGATCCAGGTCCGGCTGCGCGCCGGCGAGCCTGGCTTCCCATTCGTCGCGCTCGAACAAACGCGAATTCGGGCTCGCTTTAATCGTCTGGATATACTGGTCGCCTATGCGGCGCACGCGTAGCAGCAATCCTTTCTTGTGCAGCTTGCGCTTTGGGGTATCGAAATAGACGGAGACTTCGGTTCCCCGTTTGGGCGCCGCCCGCAGCCTGTGGATAAGTGGGATTTTCTTGAGCCGAGATAGACTTGTGCGTGCAAGTTCGAGCTTTATCTCGACTTCCTTTGGCGAGGTCATGACACAACGCGGGTCCGGGAATGTCGGAAGGCAAACATAAACGACCCTAGGCTGTCAAAGGTTCAAACGAGTGGCGGGCCAAGTTGCTCGAAGTTTGGGCACACGCCGCCGCCTCTCTCCGGTGGCGTTGGGGCGTGGTATTGAGTTTTGAGAATCCGATGACCACCGAAATCAGCCCGGTCGCGATGCGTCGCAAGGCGCGCGCGATCCTGCTCGGAGATCGCATCGATACATCCGGGCTCGAACAGACCGACGTCTTGGCGACGGCGCCGCTCACGTTCCGAGCAGGGAAAGAGGGCGTCGTCACCCTGTTTCGCTATGGTGTCGCGGTACTGTTCGATCTTTCGGTGCTGGAGGAGGACGAGGTGATCCGCGGCTTGCAAGCGCGCATCATCAGCCCAATCGCGCCGCGTGAGGACGAGACCGCAATCATCCAGATTTCGCTGGACAAGGACGAGCAGATCCTGCCCGGCGGTCCGATTCAGCTACGCGCGATCACCCCCGAGCATATGATCGTGATCGCGGACGCGCTCGCAAAAAGCGTCGTGCTGGCGCGCGACGAGCGCGAGGTCTCCTCGGTCATTGAGGTGATCGAGCCATTTGCGCGGCAGCTTGGGGAGAAAGGCCGCACGCCCGGAGGACGGACGGCGATCCTCAAATACATCGGCAACGCCCTGCTGGTGCAACACCGAGTGTCCGGCCGCGTCGCGGTCGCGGAAAAACCTGACGTGGTATGGGACCGCCCGGATCTCGAACGGCTCTCCGCGCGCCTGCAAGACGAGTACGAACTCAAGGAGCGCGCCGAGGCTTTGTCGCGCAAGCTCTCCGTCATTTCCGATACGGCAGAGATGCTGACGGATATGATCGACACCAGGCGCTCGCTGCGCCTCGAATTCATCATCGTGCTATTGATCCTGTTCGAGATTGTCATCACGGCTTATCAAATCGTGACGCGATGAGTTGCGCACGAGAAGGAGACCCCCTGCAGAGGGCCTCCACCATCTCCGCGCCGCGCAGCAGTGGCTGCGGATTCATGCGGCGGCCTCACTGCCGCCGACCGATTCGACGATGAAGCGGTACTTGTGCCCACGCGGGTCGGTTGCCCACCAGCAATCGCGCTCCTCGTCGCAGCCATAGTCACCCCAAAGCCGCGACGCGTCGAATTCGGCCATTGCCATTGCGTCTTCACGCAGCTCGAACAGCGGCTGTAGCGGGCGGCGTACGGCGATCTCGCCCCTATCGTCGAGTGTCAGGCGAACGATTTGAAACATGTGGCGATCCTCGCGCGTGGGTCCCTTTGCGGTACACGGCGTCCGTTGCGGCAGTTTGACAATTGTGGCACGAACGAGCAGGCCGATCCTGCGCCGCGACTCGCGGCTTCGTGGCAGCCGTCGAGGTCATGCACCGACTGTCATCGAAGCGTCATGCGGTCTGCGTTATCTGACAATCGTTAACAAAGCGCTTTGACAAGAAGTTCGAGTCGACGGCAATGACCGATCGGGAAAGATTTCCGGCTGCGCACGAATTTTCGCCGCCGCACGAGATTGACGAGATCGTCGACATGCTTCCTGAGGAGGTGACGCTTAACGTGCCCGATCAGATTCTATCACGGTGGTTCCCGCCCGGGCCCGCTAACGGTGTTATGGAAGGGTCCGCACTCGAGCGGGCGCAAAATTACGCACACAGCTGTAGATGCAAGTTCCGATATCGCCCTGCTACCCATGAGGGAATCTTCTAGAGGTGAATGATTGAGAAACGCGGAAAATGTTGCGGGTGAACAGGCGCGCAGTTCTGTGACGGCTGACGCGCGGGCTGGAACTAAGTGCGAGCGGATGGCGCGCCACGCGACCAGCGCTCCATCCGCGGCACGATCCGCGTCGACCATAGGTTTTGGTCCTCGACGTCCTTGAGAGTGACCGTCATCACCTCGCTTGCGCCGTCGATCTCCACCTCCCCGAAGAATTGCAGCCCGAAGCACGGCGCAAGATCATCGCCTTGTTCGCTGCTGCATCCTTTTTGGAACACCGCGCGTGGGCCAAAAGTGTTGTCGAGCGGTTGCGGCCGCCAGGTGCCGGCATGGATCGGACCGGAAACGAATTCCCAGAACGGCTCGAAGTCCTGGAACACCGCCGCGTTGGGATCGTAATAGTGAGCGGCGGTGTAGTGCATATCGGCGGTCAGCCAGACGGTGTTACGGATGCCTGCATGCTTGATGAAGGCGAGAAGGTCGGCAATCTCGATTTCCCGGCCGCGCGGTGGGCCGTCTCCTTGTGCCACCGCATCAGCGCTCACAATGCCAATCGGCAGGTCGGCGGCGATAATCTTCCAAGTCGCCCTCGAATTCATCAGCTCGCGCTTGAGCCATGACACCTGCGCCGATCCGAGGATCGGACTCGCCGCGCCATCCTTGCGCAGCGCGGTGCGGTAGGAGCGCATGTCCAGCGGGAAAACATCGACAAGCGGGCCGTACGGGATCTTGCGATAGATCGCGTGCGTTCGCAGCGGCATGAACTCGTGAAAAGCGCGGTTTCCGCGTGCCGCAAGCGCGGCGATGTCGTTCCCTTCTCGCCGTCCAAGCACCTCGCCCGGGCACCAGTCGTTGGTGACCTCGTGATCGTCCCATTGCGCGACGATCGGCACCTCGGCATTTAAGGCCCGCACATTTTTGTCGAGCAGATTGTATTTGTAATTGCCGCGAAAGTCGGCGAGCGTCCGCGCAACCTTCGACTTCTCCTCGGTGATGATGTTCCTCCACACCTCTCCGTTCGCAAGCTTGCGCTCCGCCGGGACGGGACAATCGGCGTAGATGTGGTCTCCGCAATGGATGAAGAAATCGGGCTGCCCTTTCAGCATGGTCGTATAGGTGCGCATGCCGCCGCGGGATTCATCGATGCCCCAGCCTCCGCCGGCGGTGTCACCTGACCAGACGAAGGATACGCTGCGCCCTTTCCGCGGCGCGGTGCGAAAGTGCCCGATCTGCGGCTCGCTGAGGATTGGAAATGAAAGATCCTCGAAGCGGACGCGGTAGAATACATCCTGTCCGGGAGGCAACCCTTCGATCAGCGCCTTGGCGGTGAAATCTGCCTGCGGCAGGGCATCGACGGAAGCAGCGCCCACAACGTTTATGAAGCTGTCGCTTGTCGCGACCTCGACCAGCATGCGCGCGGGCCGATCCGTGCGCGCCCAGACCACGCCGGAATCGATCGACACGTCGCCCGACTGGACGCCGTGCGTGATGAGCGGGCGATCAGCCGCCCGGCTGAGATAGGGTTTTGCGACGCCACCGACGGCAGCGATCGCCGAAGCCGCAGTCGTCAAGAACCGGCGCCGCGTGAGCGACGCGGCGCTGCCGCGCGTGATGACGGCCATTGGGCCTCCGCCGTCGAATCAACGCGGCGGAAGCTGCCCGCGTCGTCTGACAGAGACCCGACGCCTTTGCGACGGCTGTGTGAATCACAAAACCGTCACGGATCGCCTGCTTGCCAGAACGCGCAAACCCG
This sequence comes from Xanthobacteraceae bacterium, assembly GCA_035263865.1. Classification (GTDB taxonomy): domain Bacteria; phylum Pseudomonadota; class Alphaproteobacteria; order Rhizobiales; family Xanthobacteraceae; genus VAZQ01. The sequence continues at coordinate 72,931 of DATFQX010000422.1, read as the reverse complement.
GTGCACGGCAGCCGTCACGCGAGAGTCATCGACTCGGCTTATCTGGGGGCGGATGTCGATGCCGGTTCTTGCCGCATGCGCCTTTGGCGCTATCGCCGCTGTTCTACACATGGCGAGCATTGCGACCGTCATTCACCGCATCCGCCGCTCCGACATAAAACCGACCGAAGCGGAAAGGGCCGAAGGCATTTCGATCGTTCGCCCAGTCTGCGGCCTGGAGAATTTCAGTGAAGAGACGTTGTCGTCGGCGTTCCTTCTTGACTATCCGAACTATGAGATTTTGTTCTGTGTGGCTCAGCCCGCGGATCCCGTCCTGCCCCTCGTGCGACGCTTGATTGAGCTCAATCCGGATGTACCGGCACGACTGCTGATCGGAAACGAACGCGTCAGCGCCAATCCCAAGCTTAATAATGTCGTCAAGGGATGGCTTGCAGCCTCCCATCCCTGGATCGTCATGGCCGACAGCAATGTGTTGATGCCGCCCGACTATATGCGCCGCATGCTCACAACCTGGCGCGCGGATACAGGCCTCGTGTCATCCCCCGCCGTCGGTTGCGCGCCGGCCAACACCTGGGCGGAGCTCGAATGTGCATTCCTCAATACCTATCAGGTGCGCTGGCAGTGTTTTGCCGACAGCATCGGCATGGGCTTTGCGCAGGGCAAGACGATGCTGTTTTGCCGGGGCCTGCTCGAGCGAGTGGGCGGCATTCGCGAAGACGCCGCAGCCACCAAGCTCGTTCGAAAGAACGATTTACGCGTGCGCGTGGTCGATCGGCCATTCTCGCAGCCACTCGGCCACCGTACCGCTGCGGAGGTTTGGCGGCGACAATTGCGCTGGGCGCGGCTTCGCCGCGACACGTTCAGATTTTACTTCGTCCCAGAAATCGCGGCAGGGGGCATTCCCCCGCTCGCGGCCTGCTCAATTGTCGTGGCTTCGACGGATTGGCCGGTGGCGGGCGCGCTGACAGCCTTCGGCGCAATCTGGTATAGCGCCGAGGCCGCTCTCGCTTATGCAGCGGGCTGGCATCTCACTTGGCGATCACCGTTCTTGTGGATGCTGCGCGATGCTTTGCTCCCGATCCTGTGGTCAGCGAGCTGGCTCGGGAACGGCTTTGTGTGGCGCGACCGTCCGATGCGCGTCCTCAGCCGCAGCTCGGCCCCGTAACTCTCATTTAACGGTAAGGGCCGTAGCCGCCGCACGCCTTCGGCCGGAACGGGGTTGACCCCGCTCGGCCGGACCGTCATTGCACTTGTCCATGAGCAAGCTTCCGAATTTCATCCTGTTCATTACTGACCAGCAGCGCGCCGATTTCCTCGGCTGCTATGGACATCCGGTGCTGCGCACGCCGCATATCGATTCGATCGCGGCAAAGGGCACGCGGTTTAGTCGGTTCTACGTGGCAAGCCCGGTATGCATGCCCAACCGCGCGAGCTTGATGACGGGCCGGATGCCATCGGTGCACGGCGTGCGCAGCAACGGCATCCCGCTGTCGATGCAGGCAGTCACATTCGTCGAGCTGTTGCGCGATGCGGGCTACCGCACCGCATTGGTCGGCAAGAGCCATCTGCAGAACTTCACGGCGTGGCCGCCGATCGTCAAACGGCCGCCGCCGCACGCGGGCTATTCCGAACCGTCAGCCGATCTGGTGGAGGCGCTGCGCAACTACTTCCGTCAAGCCGCTTACGAGCAGGAGACGCCGGAATATTGGCGCGCCAAGAATGCGCGCGTGCAAACGCCGTTCTACGGCTTCGATCACGTCTCGCTGGTGCGCGCGCACGGCGAGGATGCCGGCGGCGACTACACCCGCTGGCTTACCGAGCGCGATCCCAAGGCCGCAAGGCTGCTGGGGCACCCCTTGCCGCACGAGTACACGGTGCCGCAAGCCTACCGCACGGCGGTCCCGGCCGAACTCTATCCGACGGCCTTCATCGGCGAGCAGGCACAGGCCTTTTTGCAGGCCGCCGATGGCGGCCAGCCGTTCTTTCTCATGGTGTCCTTTCCCGATCCGCATCACCCGTTCAACCCACCCGGCAAGTACTGGGATATGTACAAGCCCGAGCAGTTTGCGGTGCCGGAAGCCTTCAAACGGAACGACTGGACGCCGCCGCCGCTCGTGCGCAACATCATGGCCGAACGCGACGCAGGCGCCGCCAAGCTCGACGGCATGAACACCATCAGCGTGTCGGCGCGCGAGGCGCAGGAGGCGCGCGCGCTGACCTGCGGCATGATTGCCTGTATCGACGATGCCATCGGCCGTGTGCTGCACGCACTGGAGCAGTCCGGCCGCCGCGACGAGACCGTGGTCATGTTCACCAGCGACCACGGCGATCATCTCGGCAACCACCGGCTTTTGCTCAAGGGCGCGGAGCAGTATCAAAGCATCGTCCGGGTGCCTTTCATCTGGTGCGATCCGCAAGCCGCAGACTATGCAGCCGTTGCCGATACGCTCGCGTCCACGCTGGACATTTCGACGACCGTCCTCGACCGCGCCAGCATCGAGCCGTTCAGTGGCATCCAAGGGCGCAGCCTCCTGCCCGCGTTGCGCGGCGCCGGCGCAGTGCGAGAGAGTGTCTTCATCCAGTACGATCATCAGCATCCGAGCCCGGGCACGGAGATAGCGCCGCGCGTCCATAGCCTGATCGACCGCCGCTACCGCATCAGCGTGTTCCACGGCACCGGATGGGGGGAGCTCTACGATCTGGAAGCCGATCCGGGCGAGTTCGAGAACCTCTGGGAGGATCCGGCGCACGCCCCGATCCGCGCGCGGATGGTCGAGCAGCTGCTCATGGCGGAGATCGAACACGTCGACCGCGTGCCGCTGCCGACGCGCCGCGCGTGATGCAGCGCATATCGCTCACATGCATTTGGTCCGTCCACCGTCATTGCCTTTGAACGAATGCTTTTTGATGGATGCCCAGGTCAAGCCCTGGCATGACGATTGAGGACGACCACTTCACTGCGTGCTGCCGCGATCCTCGATGGAAAAGCCGGAGGCCTTGACGAGGCGGCCCCAGCGCTCGACCTGTTGCTTGATCTCGCGCTTGAGCTGCGGACCGGTCTCGCCCGAGACCTCGAACCCTTGCCCCTCGAGCTTCTCTTTCACGGCGGGATCGGCGTGCGCCGCTTTGGCGGCCTCGGTCAACCGATTGAAGACCTCCTCGGGCACGCCTTCCTTCACCAAGAGGCCGAACCAAACCTTGGCCGTGAATTCGGGATAACCGAGCTCCGCGAAAGTAGGTACCTCCGGCATCGAGCGGTCGCGCGTCGGCCCCGTGGTGGCGAGCGCCTTGAGCTTGCCGGAACGCACGTGCGGCAGCGAGGAATTGACCTGCGCAAACCCGAACAGCGAATGGCCGCCGAGCAGGCCGGTCACCTGCAAGCCGGAGCCGCGATAGGGCACATGCGTGAGGTCGAGGTCGAACTTCTCGTTCATCTGGAAGCCGAGGAAGTGCGACGGTGTTCCCGCCTGATAGGACGAGTAGCTTAGCTTGCCTCGGTTCGTCTTGGCCCAGGTGATGAACTCGCCGAAGGTCGCGGCCGGCACGCTGGGATTGATAATGAACGCGAGCGGCGCCTCCACGCCGCGGATGATCGGCCGAAACTGATCGATGGACCACCGGGCGTTGGGGAACGCATTGGGATTGATCTCGGTGAATGCCTGGGTGCCGAGCCACAGGATGGTCCCGTCGGCCGGCGCGTTCGCGACGTACTCGGCGGCAAGCGTCCCGCTTGCGCCAGGCTTGTTCTCGACAATGATCGGCTGGCCGAGCGTCCTCGACATGTGCTCGGCAATCATTCGCGCGTAAGGATCGATGGCACCGCCCGGCACCGTACCGACGATGACGCGAATGATCCCGCTCTGCGCCAGCACTGACAGGATCGGCAGCGCCGCCAGCGCGGCGAGGGAGAGCGCGAGCCAAACGATGCTACGACGGTTCATCCGCGAAGACTGCCCCCTCGAAACGGGATGTAGCGCACAAATGTCTGTATGGACAGCGGAAAATTCAGGTCCCATCAGGTCTTAGAGGCTATGGCCGAAAAAGCGCAGAACAGTGATGCGGATCACAGACTCCGTGCCGCCGCCTGAGATATTCCTCCCATGACTTGGGACGAAGGGAGATGCGTCATGACCTGGAACTCGGACAGCGCCGGCGTGTTGCTGTACTCAATTCTCGCCACCTTTCTCGTGTTGTCGTGGATCTACATCCCGGCGTGAGGCTGTCGCACAGCTTCGCCAGGATTGAGCGAAGCGCCACCCGTGTTGTCGTCTGGACTAGCTATTATCCGCTCGTTGCGCACGCCATCTAAATCATTTGCTCATGGCGGAGTGGGACTGGACGCAGTTTGCCGTCCGGTCCCCTTCAAGTCATAGACCCGCGAGAAATGTAGCCTCGGACGGAGATCACAGCGGGCTGATCGGATCGCCCTTGCGAATGATGCCGCCCACTTCGATGCGGCAGTTGAGGCCGGAGCGGTTGAGCAGCGCCGTATAGACCGGCCGCCCCAGGAGCTTCTCGAGATACCTGCAGGGGAAATTCAGCCGCCCGCCAACGAGCACCGCCTCGCCGACCTTGAAGCGCTTGCCGACGAGGTGGCTCAGCGGCACGCCCCGTGTGGTGAGATTGCGGCGATGGTCGGCGGGCGCAAGCTCCACCTTCTCGCTGGGAGCCGGAGGATCACCGCGCGCAATCGCCTCGAGCACTTCCATCTCGATAAGCGTGACTTCGCGTGCATCAGGTTTGATCGAGTACGTGCCGGTGCCGCTGAAATATCGATCGCCTTCGATCCCTCGGCCGGCGACAAGCGTCGCGAGTTCAAGCTCCTGCATCGGAAGCGATGCTCTTGCGGCAATATGGATGTGGAGCAGGCGGCCAGACCAGCTGATCGGATCTCGCTTCGCCGCCGCCTCGCGCGGGGCGACCAACGTTCCGCTGCGGTCCGACGACAAGAGCCTATTCCGCCGCCTGCCGGGACGGCAGCCGGATGCTCTCGAGCCCGTCCGCCTCGGTCGCCGAGATCGTCGTTCGCACCATGAGCCGCGCCTCGTGTGCCGGCCACGGCCGACCGCGATGCATGGTGGCGCGATTGTCCCACATCACGACGTCGCCCTTGCGCCAGCCGTGCGCATAGCTCAAGCCGGGCGCAGTCGCCGCCTCCATGAGCTTGGCGAGAAACTTTTGCGCCTCCTTTTGCTCCATCCCCTCGATGGCATAGGCATGCGATGCAAGATAGAGAGCACGGCGTCCGTTCACCGGATTCCTCCAGACCATACGCCAACATTGCGGCGGGAGGGCCGCGCGCTCCTCCGCGCTCGCGAGATGGGGCGCGATCTTGCCGCGTGAATGAGCATAATCGTGCCAGACGAACGAATTCTCGAGCCGTTCGCGCAGCGCCGGATCGAGCCGCTCGAAGGCAAGACGGGTCGAGACGTATTCGGTCTCTCCGCCGCGCGCCGGAATGACACGGGCGGAAAGCACGGAGGCGAGCGCCGGCACGCGTTTGAACGTGCTGTCGGTGTGCCAGAGCTGGTTGGCCTTGTTGCGTAGCGCGAGCCGGTGATCGGCCGGCACAACCTTGCCGTTCTCGTCGATCGTGCTGAGGATCACGAGGTTGGTGCCAGCGCCGAGCGAACCGACCTTGGTGATCTCAAGCGGCCCGAACCGGCGCGAGAAAGCAAGCTGGCCCTCGTCTGTCACCTCCTGGCCGCGAAAGACGATAACCGAGTACTCCTCGAATACCGCGCGCGCCTCATTGTACGCGCTGTCATCGGCTGCGATGTCCGCGAGCCTCACGCCGCGCAGCTCCGCGGCAAAGCCCGGACCCAGCGGAACGATGTCCATCGGCGAGCCCTCCGTTGCTTGTATTGCTCAACTTTCCACCAGATCGCGCCCGCTCGCAAGGAAGGAAGGTGGCGCGAAGCGCGAAGCGCCATCTGGCCACCATAACCTCGGCAGGGGCGCCTTGGGCTGGTATGCACGGACATCACCGGAGACGTTCCGCCCCGCAATCCCTGCTACCTGCGGCCGCATAGGTCCCTCTCGGCTCGATAGGCCCGCAGAAGCAGATGAGGGTTAACCATTCCGGCCGCCACCAGCTTTCCCATGGCTTCCCATGGTTTGAACCTACTGACCCCCCAGCGCGACCAATAGTCGGGAGCCACCTCCGGCGACGCGCCGGACCGAGGTGGCGGTCGATGGGAACAGGGGGGCTTCATGCACATCCACGGCGGGCTCTGACTGCGATTGCGCCTCGCCGGCGACGGTTTTCGTCCGCGCGGCGGCAGTGCGCATTTTTCCCGCTTCCAACTCACCTCTCAATCGCGCCCGCACGCGGGCAAGGACCTCACATCTTGGGGAGAATGTCTTATGACTCGCCTCCGCTACCACCACATGCTGGCCGGCACGGCTCTGGCCGTGATCCTCGCCGCCATACCTCTCGGCGGTCTTGCGCTGGACAGGAGCAAAACGGCACCCGGCGCGGGATCGCCTGCCGAGCAGATCTCAACCGAAGTCTCTTCTCCTTCGGCCGCCACGATCGAACCTGTAACCACCGCCGAAGCAGCGACAACGACAGAAGCGGCGCCCACGACGGCGACTAACAGCGAACCGGCGGCGGCGGTGGCCTCCACGGTTGCAGCCGAGCAGGCGCCAGTAGTTGACCCGCTGGCCTCACTCGATCCCGCCGACCGCCCGATTGCGGAAAAGATCCGCGACCTCTTCGCCGCACCGTCGGACCGCATCTTCGCCAACAAGAAAGAGCGCGCTGCCGTCGAGGCGTTCTACCAGAGCCGCAACTATGCGCCGTTGTGGCTCGACAAGGGCCTCGAGAACGTGCGCGCCACCTCCGCGATCGCGCGTTTGAAGAACGCCGATTCAGATGGTCTCGAGGCGAGCGACTATAAGACGCCGAGCTTTGCCGGCCTCACAGGCGACGCGCTCGCCGAAGCCGATCTGAAACTCGCGCAGGCGGTGTTCACCTATGCGCGCCACGTGCAGGCAGGGCGTTTCCCCTATACCCGCGTCAGCCGCAACATCGAGCTGCCGCAGGCTGCGCCGGAGCCTGCAGATGTGCTGGGCATGATGGCGGCGACCACCGACGGCGGCAAAGTGCTCGACACGTTCAGCCCGCAGAACGAAGGCTACCAGAAGCTCAAGGCGATGCTCGCGGAGCTGCGCGGCAGCTCCAGCGCCAAAAAGGGCGACGCATCCCGTCAGATCGAAGTGGTCATCGCCAATATGGAGCGCTGGCGCTGGTATCCGCGCGACCTGGGCTCAGCCCACGTGATCGTCAACCAGCCGGACTTCACGCTCAAGGTGATGCATGACGGGGCGCAGGTGTGGACCACCCGCATCGTCATCGGCAAGCCGAGCATGCCGACGCCACTGTTGAGCGAAACGATGAAATTCATCACCGTCAATCCGACTTGGCACGTGCCGCCGTCGATCGTGCACAACGAGTATCTGCCGGCGCTGGCGCAGGATCCGACGGTGCTCTCCCGTATGGGGCTACGCGTGAGCTACAGCGGCGGCGGCGTCTCGATTTGGCAGCCGCCGGGAGCCAACAATGCGCTGGGACGGATTCGGTTCAATTTCCCCAACCGCTTCCTGGTCTATCAGCACGACACGCCGGACAAGTATTATTTCGCCCACGAGGTGCGCGCCTACAGCCACGGCTGCATGCGCGTGCAGGATCCGGCGAAATATGCCGAAGTCCTTCTCAACATCGCGCAGCCGCAGGAACACTGGACCGCGGAGCGGATCACGCGAATGTTCGGTCATAGCGAGCAGAACCTCCAGCTGCAGCCGACGCCGATCTGGGTGCATCTGACCTATCAGACCGCCTTCGTCGACAACCACGGCAAGCTGCAGATGCGGCGCGACATCTACAACCTCGATAGCCGCACGCTCGCCGCAATCAAGAGCGGCCGTGGCGGCATCGAGCAAGCGCCCGAGCGCAAGCATGAGCAGGAGCTCATCGCCTCGCGTCAGCGCCGGTCCCCGCAACCCCCGGCGGCGGTACCCGTCGCGCGCAGCGGCTCCATGTTCCAGTCGATGTTCTATCCCGCGCCGGCTTACGGAAGGCCCGCGTACTATCGCTGAGAATTGTTGCCGTGGACGTGGTGGCCGGGCTTGTCCCGGCCATCATGTTTTGTGACACCGTCAAGCAAACGTGGCTGCCCGCGCTCCAGCGCGAGCATGACGCAACAGACCTCAGTTGCTAGGTCGAAATCTGCTTCGCTGTAATAACGTACTTGAAGCCATCCGGGTCGAGCGAATCGAGCCGTTCGCCGTCCACCTCCGCTTGCGGGTACATGAGAAAGCCGATCCTGGGACCTGAGGAGCCCGGGAGCTCGACGTCATGGGCGAAGTTGTAGGCGAGCCAGTTCATCTCCCAGGCGCCGAACAGCGTCTTGCGGGCGGCCATGACCTTGGGGTCGTCGAGCGCAAGTTGGCCCGGCGGCTCTTCGAGCACGACTTTGCGGACATCCGCGGGATCGACCGGGGTCCAGCCGAATCCGCTCAGGAAAACCTCGGCGCGACAGTGCTGGGCTTTGCTGACGATCTCGCTACCTGCCCCAAGGCTCTTGTAGCCGAACCGCGAGGGCGCAATGCGGATGCCGTAGACGTCGCGTGCGGGGAGCCCAACCGCGCGCGCCAACCCGACATAGAGCGCATTCAAGTCCGCGCACTTGCCGCCGAGGTCGCCTGTCTTGAGCATCGAGGCGATGTCGCCGATGCCGCAGCCGCGCGTCTTGGGATCGCGGAAAGTATTATCGACGATCCACTCATAAATGCGGCGCGCCTTCTCGACGTCGCTGAAGGCCCAGCCCACGATCTTGTCGGCGGTCGCTTTCACGACTCCGTCCGTCGGCATCAGATCAGTCGAGGAGGTATAGAGGTTCCGCTCAGCCTCGGAGAGGGGCGCTACGGCGATGCGGTTGGCGAGATCGACCGAGCGATCGCGCGTGACAATGCGACTCACCACTTCCGCGACGGGCGCGCCCTCGCCGTCGGCCCATTCGACGTGCAACATCTGCGCCCCGTACTTGGAGTCGCGGGTGAGCACCGCCGACTTCGCGTTGGTTGTCCATTCGTTGCCCAGCGGCCGCGTCCAGCCCGGCTCTGCGACCGCCGGCAACGGCAGCCAGGCTTGCGCCTTGTGGGTTGGCTTGACGATCTCGACGAGCGTGGTGACCTCGAACTTGCGCCAGCTATCCGGGCGGGGGGTGAACGGGAGCTCGGCCCATGCGCCACGCGGCAATGCCACACCCGCCGTCAGTGCCGCGCCGCCCCTTAAGAATTCTCGTCTCAACATGCCTAGTCTCCCTGTTCTATTAAAGATGCACACCCGCACCGTTCAGCCGGGCGCCTCCATGAGCAGATCCGTGAGAATTTTCGTCACATCCGGGCGCGCCCAGTCGACATCGCCTTCGGCGATGAAGCGCGGTTTCAGCCCGCCGTCAAGCACGACGGTCGAAGGCAGCGTGTGAATATTCCACGCCCTTGCAACCGCGCGATCCCGATCGAGCAAGATTGCGAACGGCAAGGATTCGCCTGCGAAGAAACGCCGTACCGCTCCGTCGGCCTCCGCCACGCTGATCGGCACAATGGTAAAGGGACGGGCCTCGAGCCTCGACTGCAGTTCTCTCAAGCTCGCCATTTCCTCCCGGCAAGGCTCGCACCAGGTGGCGAAGAAATGGATGAGGACCACCCGACCGCGAAGCCGGGCGAGCTCTTGTGGCGGGCCGTCCAGGCTCGGCAGCGAGAACGACGATTGCGAGGACTCGGCGAGCGCATTGAGCATGGTGCCCCCCGCCGCCTTGCCGCCATCGGCCGTGCCGCGGGTCGCGGCCGTGCACAGCCCGACGAGGAGGGCTGCGATTATCGGCCACCTGCTCAACGCTGCGCTGCGCGTGAGAGAGCGCAGACTACCAGCAGCCATTTCAGATACCATCGTGAACGGGATTGCCGAATGCAATCATGCACCATTACTGCGGCCGTGCTGCACGCTGTCAATATGGCCTCAGCGCACCTACCGCTGATGTGACTTTCGCGTGACTTCGGTTTCCCAGCTCTTACTCCTGGTTCGCCTCGGGCGAGGTGGTGACCTCGGTCGGCGCCAGTGAAGGGATCGGCTCGAGCGGCGGCGGAGAGACGCCGCGTACCGCCAGCGCGATTTCACGTCCGCCGAGAACGAGGAGCGAAAGCGCAAACGGAATGATGTAGTAGAGCAGCCGGAACAGGAGTAGTCCGGCGAGCACGTCTTCCTTGTCGAACTGCCACAGCGCGACCAACATGGCCGCGTCGAACACGCCGATCCCTCCCGGCGCATGGCTCGCAAAGCCGAGCAGCGTGGCAGACACGAAAATCACGGCGAGCGTAACGAAGCCGATGTTGGGCTCGTCCGGCACCAGCATGTACATCGCGAGCGCACAAAAGCCGAGATCGACGATACCAATGCCGATCTGCAGCAGGGTCAGCGGCCCGCCGGGCAAGTTCACGCACCATGTGTCGCGGCCGACGATGCGCGGGCGCCGCCACACCCAACCGACGTAGAGCGCGAGCACGATCAAGATCACGAATGCTCCGCCACGGTTGAACCAGGCCGGCAGTTGATCGATGGCGGTGGCGGCGAGCGGCGCATAGGCGATGCCGAGCCCGAGAACGGTGGCGTTTCCCAGCCAGAAGGTCAGGCCGGCGACGAAGCAGATTTTCGCAACCTCCACGGCGGTCAGTCCCCAGGCCGAATAGACACGGTAGCGAACCGCGCCGCCGGTAAACACGCTCGCGCCGACATTGTGGCCGACCGAATAGCTGGTGAAGGCCGCGAGCGCGGCCGCCCAATACGGCACGTCGGTCTGCCCGATCGTACGCAGGGCGAACAGATCATAGAACGTCAGGGTGAAATATCCGCCGGCCACGAACAAGGCGGCGAGCGTGATACTGCGCAAATCGGTGGTCACGAGGGCTTCGACGACCTCGCTGGCGTCGATCGTGCGCAAGATGCGATAGAGCACCACCGCCGCGACCGTAATGATGGTGAGGCTGAGCGCGACGCCGATCCGATTCCAGCCGATCCTTTCATCGCAGAACACCGCCGCCCGATGCAGCGCATCGAGCACGCGATGCTCACGATCCTGTGGTCTTGCCTCCATCGGTCGACCCGTCAGGCGTTTCCCGGGACTCCCACCATATCGTCGTTGCAACGTCCGATTTCCAATGCCGCGTTGCATCGGCACCTGGTTTCGAGCCGATGGTGGAAAACGACTAGCAAAACGCGCGCACGGGCGCGAGGGCTTGCGCTGCGACAGGTTCGCCTCAACTCACCTGGTCGCCGCTCGGCCATCTGCCGGCCGCCTCGGCGGTCTGATAAGATCGTGTCTGCAGTTGGCTCGAGACCGCCAAGGGCCTGACGCCTATGCGACGCAGGAGGATGCCATGACCGACAGTCCGCTGCCGCCCGATCTGGCGCTTGCCCGGCGCGCCATTCTCAAAGGAGCAAGCCTCGGTGTCGGGGCGGGACTCACATCGGCCCTGGCGGCACAGGCGCAGACCACCGGCGCCGGGGAGCCGAGCGAAGGGCCGATCTGGAGCGGGGAATATTGGTCCAAGAAGGGCGAGGTTGCGCTCAATCTCTGGCGCAAGCGCGTTGGCGCCCCCAAGGCGGGCGAAACGCCACTTCCAATTCTGTTCTTGGTGCACGGCTCCTCAAACTCGGCACGCTCCTCATACGACCTCAGCGTCCCGGGCAAGGGCGAGTATTCGCTCATGAACGTATTCGCGCGCTACGGCTACGACGTGTGGACCATGGATCACGACGGCTATGGCCACTCGGGCAGCTCGGGGAATAATTCCGATATCGCCAGCGGCGTCGAGGATCTCAAAGCCGCGATACCGGTGGTCGCACGCGAAACCGGGCAGACCAAGATGCATTTCTACGGCACCTCCTCTGGCGCCATCCGCGCCGCCGCTTTTGCGCAAGCCGAGTCGGAGCGGGTCGAGCGGCTGGTGCTGGTCGCCTTCACCTATAAAGGCACTGGCGCGCCAGAGATCGGCAGGCGGGAGAAGCAGATCGAGTTCTACCGCAGCCATAATCGCCGCAAGCGCGATGCCGCCATGATTCGCTCGATCTTCACCCGCGACGGATACAGCTCGGGCTATGACATGGCGGTGCCCGAGGCGATCATCGCCGCGGAGCTCAAGTTCGGCGAGGAGATTCCCAGCGGCACTTATCTCGATATGGCCGCCAATCTGCCGCTGGTCGATCCCAAGAAGGTACTCGCGCCGGTGCTCATGGTGCGCGGCGTCCATGACGGCAACTCGACCACCGAGGACCTTATCGACTTCTTCCAGCAACTTCCGAACGGGGATCGCCAATTCGTGGTCCTGCCGCACACCGCACACAGCGCGGGGTGGAGCAAGAACCGGCATCTACTCTGGTACGCGACACGCAATTTCCTCGCCGCGCCTGCGCCCGTCGCGACCGGTTAATCCGAGCCGCGCTCCAGAACCAAAGACTCGCCGACGTCCCCGGAGCTCTTCGCGACAGCTCGATCGATCCCGATCCGGGCCCCGCATCGTTTACACAGACTTTGTTCCAACCCATCACGCCCAACCAAGGCCGATCTGCATTAACGGAATCAGTGGCGGGCCGGCTGAAACAGCTCGACGAAATTGCCGGAGGGGTCCTTCAGCAGGACTTGCGATCCGCCTGGCCCGCTCACAATCTCGTTGCGGAACTTGACACCGCAGGCGCGCAACCGCGCGACCTCGGCCGCGATATCGTCGACAATGAGGTGAATGCGATTCCAGCCGCCGGGACCAGGCCGCTCGCCATCGGGCATCGGTCGCCCGGCCGAACTTCTGGGCCCACTCAGCAGCAGCCGCAGCGAACCCAGCTTGACATCGGCGAAAGCCGGCGCGGCGTTGGAGAGGAGCGTGAAGCCGAGGTGTTTGGTGTACCACGCGACCGCGGCGTCCACGTCGTCGACCATATAACGGACATTGACCGTTGTTGCTGACGTCACTGCCATGACCTTCCTCGCGGTTTGATGGCAATCAGAACTTGAATGTACAGAGCGGTGTCCAGCGGCACCGAGACGCGCTGCCCGTGGAAGTTGTTGCCTCGCTCACCCCTTTCCAGGATCCGCCGCCGCAAAGAAGGCACGCAGCTCGCGGTAGGTTTCCTCCGGCGCTTCGTCGGAGAGATAGTGCCCGCACGGGAGCGCTTTGCCGGCGCGGATATCCGATGCATAACGAGGCCAGATCTCCATCGGCTTGTGGTTGCGGCCGACGCCGCCCGTTGCGCCCCATAGGAGCAGCACCGGGCAGGTGATCTTGCGTCCGGCCGCAAAGTCCGCGGTGTCCATGTCGAGATCGACGCCGTGTGTGGCGCGATAGTCTTCGCACATGGCGTGGATGGTCGCATGGTCGCGGAAATAGCGCTTGTATTCGGCGAGCGCGGCCGGATCGAAGAAGCTCAAGCCCTGATCGGTCTTAGCGAGCTTCTTCTCGATGAAATAGTCGGGATCGGCACCCATCAGCCGCTCGGGAAAATCGTACGGCTGGATCATGAAAAACCAATGCCACGAGAAAGTGCCCCACTCCCGCGTCACGTTGTTGAGCAGATGATGCTGGGGAATGATGTCGAGAATGGCGGCACGCGCGACCTTTTCCGGATGATCGAGGCACATGCGGTGGAGCACGCGGGCGCCGCGATCATGGCCGGCGGCATAGAAGCGCTCGAACCCGAACGAGGCCATCACCTCGAACTGGTCCTGCGCCATGGCGCGGAACGAATAGCCGCTATGGTCCGGCCCGCCAGGCGGCTTTTCCGAATCTCCATAGCCGCGCAGGTCAGTGGCGACAACGGTGAATTCGCTTGCCAAGCGCGGCGCGATTTTGTGCCAAGAAAGATGCGAGAATGGATTGCCATGCATCAAGAGCAGCGGCGGTCCCTTGCCGCCACGCATGGTCGCGATGCGCGCGCCGCTGGTCTTGACCTCGGTGCGGACAAACCCCTCGAACATCGCCCCACTATCGGCCGGGACGCACGCCGTGGCTAGTGCGACAGGACGGCGAATTCCGTGTAGCGGCCGGCGAGCCCTCTGCAATGAGGCTGGAGAGGCGCCGGCGGAGTGCTAAGTTGTCCCCGCCGCCGCTTCCAAAACGCGAATGACGCTGATCCTCTCCAACGACGACGTAGAAAAAGTGCTGACGATGCGCGAGTGCATCGCAGTCATGGAAGAGGCCTACACCGAGCTGGCCGATGGGCGTGGGGTGTCGCGCACCCGCTCCGACTGCTTTACGCCGACCACGCGAGCGGATGCGCTCTACAGCCTCAAGTCCATGGACGGCGTGGCTCCAAAGCTCGGCGTCGGGGCGGTGCGCATCAACTCGGACATCATTACCTGGCCCAAACGCGGCAACGCCATGCGCCGGGAAAAGGTCGCAGCCGCGCCGAATAACCGCTACGTCGGATTGGTGCTGCTGTTCTCGGTCGAGAACGGCGAGCCGTTGGCCATCCTGCCCGACGGCGTCATTCAGCGCATTCGCGTGGGCGCCGCCAACGGCATCGCGATCAAGCATCTGGCCCGCGCGGAGGCAAAGCGCATCGGCCTTCTCGGTTCCGGCTGGCAGGCCGGCGCGCAACTCATGGCGGCCTGCACCGTGCGCGACGTTACGAGCATTCACTGCTTCAGCCCTAATCCAGAAAACCGCGGAGCCTTTGCCGATGCCATGACGGCGCTCCTCGGCGTCGAGGTTTCTCCGGCGGCGCAAGCGGAGGACGCCGTCAAAAACGCCGATATTGTCATGTGCGCCACCAACTCCATCGATCCGGTCTTCTTCGAACCTTGGATCGAGCCGGGAATGCACCTGAGCTCGATCAAGCGGCCGGAGATCGAGGCCCAGGCAATCAAGCGCGCCGATCGCGTCGTCATTCACTGGAACGATCCGGCCCCCATGCAGCTCGCTGCGGCAGGTGTCGTGATCGAAGAGAAAGCGCGGGGCCGAGGTTGGCGGCTTGCGGAGGAGATCGGTTTTGACAAACTTCCAACATTGCCCCAGATCATCGCCGGGCGGGTGCAAGGCCGCACGTCAGATGCAGACGTGACTTGCTTCATCAATAATATCGGGCTGGGCTATCAGTTCGCGGCCGCGGGCGCCCTCGTCTATCGGAAGGCGAAGGAACGTAGATTGGGTTACGAGCTGCCGACAGACTGGTTCACGGAGGATGTGCACCCTTGAGAGGGCGCACGCCGACCCGCCATCGCGCACACTGATGACTTAGTGATCAGCGGCGACCGCCCGCCGAGAGAATTGCGCGGGTGGCGTGGTCCGGACCGAAATCGTCCGTACCCTCAATCGAGAGCAGGTCCGACAGGCGCGTGCGCGCTCGGTTCACTCGGCTCTTGATCGTTCCCACCGCGCAGTCGCAGATGGCGGCGGCCTCCTCGTAGGAGAAGCCCGATGCGCCGACCAGAATGAGGGCTTCGCGCTGATCCGGCGGCAGCTTGGCAAGCGCCGCGCGGAATTCGTCGAACTCCACCCGGCTGTGCTGCTCCGGATGCGACTTCAAGGTCTCGGCATAGGTGCCATCCGTGTCCTCGACCTCGCGCCGCCGTTTGCGGTATTCGGAGCGGAACAGGTTGCGCAGGATCGTAAACAGCCAGGCGGACATGTTCGTGCCCGGCTGGAACGACTCGATGTTTGCCATGGCACGCAGCAACGTCTCCTGCACGAGATCGTCTGCCCGATCCACGTTGCCACAAAGCGAAATGGCGAATGCCCGCAAACTCGGGACCGCTGCGAGCATCGCGTCACGAACGGATGACCGCATCGTCATGATCTCGACCCCTTGTTGTCGAATGCCTTGGCCCCAACCAGACGATCAGCTTCCTGCCCCGCGGCCGTCGCGGCCTCGCCGTCCTCCTCGGTTCGGTCGAATTGGTCCAGCAAGTCCTTGAAGCGGTCGGGAACGCCCTGGCGCAACACCTCGTCGTAGACGCGCTGAAGGATGTCGCCAATTCTACGCTGATCCTCACGGCTGAGGCGTCCCCCGCCCTTTCTAACTTGCGCGTCGGTATGCATGGTCGCCTCTGACCTGAGCGGATTCGTCTGCATCGAGTCGGCCCGAGCAGCCCCTTCCCGCGGATTGCCCACTCGACCCGGCTTTCTCTCGTTCATTTTGGCGCCCCCGGGCCAAATCCCCCGGCCCAGGGCCCCTCTGTGCTCATCGCATGATAACGTGGGGCAGTATGGTTCGTTCCCCTTCGTGGAACTTTTTTCCCACAGGGCCGTTGCCGCCGGTAATCTCAGATAAATGGGAGGGTGCCGTGTCCAATTCCTCCGCTGCGGTAGCACAATACCTACCATTCCTGCGCCGCTATGCCAGGGCCCTGACGGGAAGTCAGGCTTCGGGCGACGCCTATGTTGCGGCCACCCTTGAGGCGCTGATTGCGGATCGCGCAGTGATCGAGGACCCCAGGGGCCCGCGCGTTGCGCTCTATCGTCTGTTCACGAAAATCTGGAACTCGGTCGCGGTCAACGGCGCGCCGGCGACGGGCGAGGACGAACTTCCCGGCGAGCATAAGCTTGCCAACATTACGCCGCTTCCCCGCCAGGCATTTCTTTTGGTCGCGCTCGAAGGCTTCTCCGAGCCGGATGCGGCACGCGTGCTCGATATCGACGTGATGAAGTTACGCGGTTTGGTCGAGGAATCCGGCCGCGAGCTTGCGGCCGAGATCGCGACCGACGTTCTCATCATCGAGGATGACACCTTCATTGCGATGGAGCTCGAGACGCTGGTGGAAGGTCTCGGTCATCGCGTGCTTGGAGTTGCGCGCACTCATGCGGAAGCGTTGGCGCTGACCAAGAAAACCCAACCAGGGCTCATTCTCGCGGACATCCAACTCGCCGATGGCAGCTCGGGACTTGAGGCCGTCAACGAACTGCTTGGGTCATTCGAAGCGCCCGTGATCTTCATCACCGCCTATCCCGAGCGCTTCCTGACCGGCGAGCGGCCGGAGCCTGCCTTCCTCATCGCTAAACCGTTCCAGCCTGCCACCGTGTCGGCGGTCGCCAGCCAAGCACTGTTCTTCGAGCGTACCGCGAAACGCCGCGAGCGGCGCGTCACGGCGTGATGGAAGGATCGGCGCGGCGGCGCGCCGTTAGTGCCGGCGCCGAACGGGCGCGCGCGGGGGGTGGCTCGCGCGCGAATGGCTCGCCAAGCCCACGAGAATGCCGACCGCAAGGGCAACCCCGAGCGTGACCAAGGGGCGATGCTCGACTTCGTCGGCGAGACGGCGCAGCGCCTGATCCCCGAGCTTGGCCGCATCGCCACCGATTTTCGCCACCTCGCCGCGCATGGAGTTGGCGCGTCCGCGCAGATTCTCGGCGATGCTGCTCAACGCCGAAGCGACGTTCTCGCCAACATGATCTACTGCCCGCGCGGCGGTGGCGGCCGAGCGGCTGCCGGCTGCTTCGAGGTGCCGCTCCAGCGTGCGCAGACGCTGATCTATGTCCCCGATTTGGGCGGAGATTGCGCGGGAATATCCGGATCGCTGAAACATGATTGCTGCGGCGCGATGGCCGTCACGCCCCTTAGTTGACGCTTTTGAGCCAAGTGTCGATCTGGCGCTCGGCTTCATCCTTGGCCACGCCATAGCGCTGCTGGAGTCGACCGCTGAGCTCGGTGCGCTTGCCTTCGACCACGTTGAGGTCATCGTCGGTGAGCTTGCCCCATTTCTGTTGAACCTTTCCTTTGAACGCGTTCCAATTGCCTTCGACACGATCCCAGTTCATCACGTGCTCCTGCGATTGTTGGAGATAGCGGGAAAACCCGACGGGGGAGCAAAAGTTTCAAAAGTTCCGACGCCCTCGCCGGGCACATCAGCTGAGAAAGACCTGACGCTTTCCCGACGAAAAAGACGGGGGCGTAGCCGACCTAATCTGTCGACTACGCCCTAGATAACCGGCCGAGCACGGGGAGGGGGAAATGGGCGGCCGGCTGCTCGTCCAACGCACGAGGCGCGGATTGGTTCCTGGCCATCCCGAGATCGCTGCGGTCGACGCGCTTTTGAAATAGTAGGCGCCTCGCCGCGGGGAAATTGCTGCGGCGGAAGCGCCTCGCGAGCTGCTCGGCCGCCGCCCACCGGAAAATCATCCTTTTTCTCAAGGGGTTGGAGGAGAGCCCCCGTCTGCCGCCGCGGGCGCCGCGCGAATCCCCCGACGCGGTGCGTGAACCTTCTCGCGGGTTCACGCGACTAATGAGCACAGGGATCGTGGGGAGCAACCCATGCGGCGTTATTCGCGATACTTCGTCGGCTGCGGCGGGGCACTGTTTGCGGTCGCGGCCTTCCTCCTTTGTCTTGAGCTTTCCGCCACCAGCACCGCTTCGGCGTCGTTTTCTCGCAGCGTGCCGGTGGTGAACCGCGCGCTCAAAAGCGACCGCCTGCCGCTTGTCTCGATCAAGAGCCGCAACGCCGTGAACGGGCCTGCCGAGGTGCAGCCACCGCCGGCGCCCGCTCCTAAGCCCAGACTGCTCGATGGCTGCGAACCCATCGTGAGCGCCATCGGCCAGTCGCCATTGGCACAAGTCGCCGGACGCTGCGTGTCCTGAAAAGGACACGCTTGCTATCGGGCACACCTTTCCGCGCATGCGGCACATTGGCCGAAGGGCGGCCGGTTCGAGGCGCGCGCGGAACCTTCGCGACACCGGCAGCTTGTAACGCGGTAATTGGCAAGAGGGCGCACTCGCTGGGGTCTTTTAGCTCGACGCGCCGGAGTCTTCTCGCGCCTCAAGGATTATGGCTCGCGATCTGAACCAAGCGGCCGCGGCCGCGCACTAAAAGAGCAAAATGCGCCGTGCTTGTTTGCCCGCTGCCGCGCTGCGGGACGCGCACTCGGCTGACAAACTGCGAACAGAACCGGCGCTTGACTCAAGCGGACCGTGGGCAAGAATTCGGCCGCACGAAACGAAAGCTGCGCCCGAAGCTCCGCTGGATCCAAACTAAGACCGTCGCATCGTGGATGTGAAAGTGCTCGAGATGCAGGACAAGGTTGAAAGCGCCGACAGTCGGGCGCGTGAAGCAGCGCCGCTTGCATCCGGTCTGGAACTGTTTCAACGCGCGTTTGACGCGGGACAGGTGGGTATATGGTCATGGGACCTGCGCTCCGGTCAGCTGGCGTGGTCGACCAAGCTTGATGATTTCCACGGGCGTCCCGAGGGCACGCGCGACGGGACGGTGTCAGTCACGCCGGCGGACTTTGCATTGCAGGATACGACAGGTGTGCTCGGCGCCATCGCCAAGAGCCTGCAGACGCGCGAGCCGTGTCGCCTCGAATACCGCCTGCCGGGACGATCCGAGCGCGAGGAGCGCTGGTTCGAAGCATGCGTGACCGTCATGATCGAGGACGGCGCGATCGTGCAAATGCTCGGCATGTGCCGAGACGTCACCGAGCGGCTGCGCATCAATCGCGAGGTTCGCGTACGCGCGCGCCAGCAGGAAACGCTCGCGCGTCTGGGCGAGCGCGCGCTGACCGAAAGCGATCTGCAGAAATATTTCAATGAGGTGGTCACCACGGTTGGCGACATCCTTGACCTCGAGATGGTGAAGATCCTCGAACTCGTGCCGGGCGACGCCGAGCTGCTGCTCAGGGCCGGCATCGGCTGGCAACCCGGACTGGTCGGCACCGCGACCGTTTCGACCGGCCGCGAAACGCAGGCCGGCTACACGCTCGCTGCTGGGCGCCCCGTGATCGTGGAGGAGTTGGCAGCCGAGACGAGGTTCACAGGAGCCCCGCTGCTGCGTAGGCACGGCGTGGTGAGCGGGTTGACCACCCCGATCGCGGGCCGCGACGGGCGGGCCTATGGCGTGCTCGGCGCGCATACCGCCAAACGGCGCAAGTTCAACGACTACGACGTGGCATTTCTCGCAGCTGTGGCCAACGTCCTGGCGGGGGCTATCCAGCGTCGACAGCTTGATCAACGCCATGAATTGATGATCCGCGAGCTGCGCCACCGCTCCGGTAACCTTTTCTCGCAGCTGCTGGCCCTGTTCTCGCAGACGGCAAAGAATTCGCGAAGCCTCCCTGACCTCGTGGCAAAATATGAGGCGCGCGTTCTGGCGCTGGCCAATGCGCATCGCCTCATCACCGAAGGCGGGTGGAAGTCGACGTCGCTCAGCGAGCTTCTCAACACCTTGCTCGCTGCGTTCCTCGATCGCATCTCGTTCAAGGGACCCAACGTCTTCCTCGAGCCCGACCCGACGTTTGGATTGAGCATGGCGGTCCACGAGCTGGCGACCAATGCAAGCAAGCACGGCAGCCTTTCTGTTAGCACAGGCCGCGTCGAACTGAGCTGGTCCGTAACGCGCACGGAGCAAGGCCTCACGCTCGTGCTCGATTGGAACGAGAGTCGCGGGCCGGCCCCCCGGCGGAGCAGACGAGCGGGTTTCGGCTCGCGGCTGATCAGCATGGTCATCGAACGACAGCTCAATGGCCAGGTGGAGCAATCCTTCGCAGCGGATGGATTGCGTGCGCGGCTGACGGTTCCTCTAACGCACGAGCGATGGCCGGGCAGCGCGCAGCCGGCCTCGGCCAGCGCTTCGCCATGAACCGGCGCGGCCGCTGGCCGACGCTCGCTTCGAGAGATCGACGCCACCTGCGGCAGCGAGGCTCGTCGTGATTGCGTCGAGGCCGGCAAGCACGAAGGAAACACGGGCCATCCAAAACCGCGCGCTTGAACGCGGGATGCGCGAGGGCATGCCTCCGTGCCGGGATACCTTCACCAGCGGTGCCTGCCGCGGAGTCGCCCGATTCGCGCTATTTTGAACAAAATTCGAATCGAGTCTGCTCCACCGCATTGATAAAATGAGCGCGAAAATCCATCCGCCAATCGCTGCAGACGCAGAGTCGAGGCGCCGTTACATCCAAAATTGCGTCCGGCGCGTTTCTCGTGGAGATGTGCGTGCTATTCATGCAACACTCTCCCGAAAAGGATCATTCGCGCCGGTGATATAAGCGCTTTTTCGTTGTGTCGCGGGTTCGGTTAGAGCATCGTTAAACCGTGCAGCGGTGGAAACCGCTCTGGCTAAGTGGTGATGGGAAGAGGGGGGCGTCCCTCTTCGGTTGCTCCATCTGGGGCCTTCCGAAGGCGATGCTGTCCAGACACAAGGGGAATAGTCATGATGAAGATTGTACTCGCAACGGCTGCGTCCTTGGCCATGCTGAGCGCCGCCGCCGCCGCTGATCTGCCGCGCAAAGAGCCGCCGCCTCCGGCGCCGGCTCCCGTTGGCAAGTATCCAGGCAAGTATCCGGTCGGCAAGTATCCGGGTAAATATCCAACGCCCGCGCCCGTAGTGACGAAGGGCTAGCAATAATGTCATCAAGGGGGGTACTCGCGCAAAACGCGAGCAACCCCCCGCGACACTCCAAGCAGCGCTAAGCGCCGGCCGCTTCAGCCATTGCTGAAGTGGAATGATGATTAGGGGAGCCAACAATGCGTGATCATCAGACGAAAGCGCGCGCCCTCGTTTTGAGCGTGTGTGCAGCCGCGATCGTCGTGGGAATGCAACTTCAGCCTGCCAGTGCGCAGGACGCACCCGCCAGGGCGGCTAGCGCCAACCCGCAAGCAATCTATTACGTCGACTTCCGCGCGCGGACCGCCGCCAGCTACGGCCATGCCTTCGTCTGGTACGGACGAGCCGACCAGAAACAAATTGAAGTCGCGGGCCTTCATCCGGCGACCGAGAGCGTCATTCCCTACCTTCTCGGGCACGTTTTGCCGGTCCCGTCCGAAACGGGCAAGAGCTACGGCGACCTTGACGAGGACTATGTGACCGCGAGTTACCGCGTCTACATGACCGAGCCCGAGGCTAAGCGAGTGTTCGCGTATATCAAGCACTTGCAGGCCACGTCGCCCCTGTGGAATGCCGCTACCTACAATTGTATCGCCTTCATCCAAGATATTGCGCGATACATGGGCTTGAAAGTTCCCGGGAATCACCTGTTGTATCCGGAGGACTGGGTCAGCAGCCTCAAGCGGCTCAATGCTGGAAAGCGTTACATGTCGAGCCCGGCGGTCGCGCAGATCTCTTCAACCAAGCCCTCCGCCACAGCGCAGAAGCCTGCGGCCCCCGCAGGAGCGCAAACCGCATCCGCCTCGGGCGGCTACTGACGTCCCTTGCGGCTACTGACGTCCCTTAGAGAATAGAACTGACGGCGACTGTTGCGGAGGCATTGATGCCTCCGCTTCTTCATTGGGGAGCCGCGAGAGCGCGCGGTCCAAGCATGAATGTGATTCCGCCGTACCGAGGGCCGAATTCCGCCTCGGCTACGACCGTGTTCGTCGCGCGCTCGCCCCTGCCCGGGCGGGCGCTGAGCGCCGCAAAGACTATGCGGCGGCTGTCCTCGCCGGCCACAGCCGCGCCAGGGTGAACAGCAAGAGACCGGATGCGAGACAGGCAGGAACTGCGGTCCACAACCACGGTTCGCTTCCAGTCGCGAAATAGATCGTCACCGCAATCGGCCCGGCAGCAGCGCTACAAGCGAGGATGACCAGAGCCCAGGCGGCGGATACCGTTGCGAAACCATCGCGCGTTCGCCCGATGAGCGGTCCCAAGACGAGAGGCACGAATGCGAGCTGTGCGCAGGAGGAGGCGAACAAAAGGGCAAGGAACGCGCTGCTCGTGTAGCTCACCTTCAGGTACGCATCGGCGATGAAGAGGCCCGCGACGGTCGTTAGGACATAGAGTCCCCCGCCTGCAATGACGGTCCATCGCGTCGCCTCTCCGGCATCGTCTTCCTTTGCGGAGGCGAGTTCCGGCCAAACCGCCGGCAGCACGTCATAGCGAAGGGTGGATAGGCTTGCCGAGAAGAGGGAGGTCATCGTCGAGAGCGCGATCGCAAACACGCTGAGCAACAGCAGCGACAACGCTGCGGCGGCGAGCGCATTTTGCTCTGCGGTCAATTCGCGAAGGAAGCCATCGACTGCCTTTGCGCCGTCCGGCGTGGTCATGGTGACGACGGCAATAACGCCGAACATGCACATGAATAACGACATCAACGGCGTCTCAACTGCGTAGCCCCTAACGATCCCGCGAAATGCCGCGGGCCGTCGGCTGGGTTCAAGGTCCCCCGCGTCCTTTGCGAAGACCGCAATTCTCTGCCAGTTGGCCATATCGACGAGGGGATGGAAGAGCGGCAGCAACACCAAGGCCGTTAGTCCCACGCCGGACACTCGCGTCCCCGTCTCCAGCGCGGCGATGCTGTCAGTCACGGCAGCCGAGAGACCCTCGGAGTAGAGTTGCATGGCGGCAAGGACGATGACCCACGCCGCAAAGACCGATATGCTGGCGTTGAGTATCTTCTCGAATCTCCGGAACAGACGCGCACCGAACGGCTCGCCGCCGGAGCCGTTATTCGAAGAAACGGCGCGAATGGGACCGGTATCCATATAGCGCGAACGCCGGTAGAAAGGCATGATCGCGCAACAGGCGGCAACGAACACGATGGCAAATGTGCTGTGCGGGCTCATGGGCCGCAGCGCCGAAATCATCAGATACAGCAACAGAGCGGCCGCGCCGAACAGGCCGAGGTAGCACATGCCCAATTGCGATTGGGCCGAGCGCATCACGCCGGAATTTCCCGAAACAATTGCGTACACCGCCATCAAGGCCACAAGGCCGCACACGACGGCGTAGGTGGAGACCGCATTGCCGGATAGGACTGGCTTGAGAAACGCCGCCAGGACGAGCGCCTCGCCGATTGTGAGCGCAAGGATCGCGAAAATCGTCAAGCCCGATGCGAGCAGCCGGACGCGCTGATCGTTCCCGTGTTGTCGCGCAATGAACTCGTGCACCGTCATCGATCGGCTGCCGCTGAGCGAGCTGTCGAGGAACGCGAGCAGCGGGCGGCGCAGGATGTAGATCAGGCTCACGCCCAATCCGAAACACGCTGAATTGATGATTACCGGCCAAAAATCGCCGCTCGCGCCCCAGACAAAGAACGGACCGAAGATCGCTAACTTTAGCGCGTATGCGACTGAAGAATTTCGAATCACCCCCGGCGGGGTGTGGCCAGATGAGAGGAAATAATCCTGCGCGCGTGCATATGTCCTGCGGCGCAGGAGGTAGATCGGTATGAAGTAAATTACCAGAGAGAGGAGCGCGAGAAATAAGACAAGGGGCATAAGGAGTTGTTCCGTTCGCCGATGCGCGGCGGTGTCCAACGCACCCGCGCGTTGAAGTACGAGGGGTTGCCATTCAACAATGTAGCCGCGTCCCGATGCGTTCCCACAGGTCGTCCGTGAGCCGACAGCACTCGGCAATTTTGGGATAGGTCCTAGCCAACGGCGCATCGCTTTTTTGTCATGACGCTCGGCCGGTAAGTAATGTAGTGGGACCCCGCTCGTTTGAGCGCGTTCCAAGTCCGTCGAGATGTTTGCTCATCAAACGCATCTTGCGGCTTGGGCGACTTGCGCGGCGCCGAACAAGACCGGGCGCGGTGCGGCGAACAAGATGAGTTTACCGTCGCCGCAATCGCGCAGATCCGGCTTGCGAAGCTGGTCCCGCGACGGCCACAAGCGGACAATGGCGGCAAGCGATAGGGTCTTAAGAGCGCGCCACACTAGTCCTAATCCCTTGCACTCTCGTGAGATCCGCGAGTCGCCATGCGGTGATCCAAATGAGCCGGCATGTGTGGCAGTAATGCCACAGCTCTTTGAGAGCTTGCATACTATAGTGGACCAGGGTTGCGCAGGAGGATGACTGACGGGGGGATTCACAATGCACGTGTGTCGTCAACGTGGTTCGAAGCCAGGAGCGATGTTGGGCGTCCTCTGCATCGCCATTGCCCTGTTGTGGAGTAGCGCTGCCAAGGCCGAGACTCGGGTCTATCTTCTCCGCGGCTGGTTTGGCGTATTCTCGACCGGTCTCGACAGCCTCGCCGATGAGCTCAGGAGCAAGGGCCTCAAAGCCGAGGCGGTCGGACATTTGGCCTGGAAGTCGACGGTCTCGGAAATCGTCAAGGATCGTGCCGCTGGCAAGAACGGTTCACTGGTCTTGGTCGGCCATTCACAAGGCGCGAACAACGTGATCGAAATGGCTCGTCTGCTCGAGAAGGAAAAACTTCCCGTCGACTTGCTGGTTACGCTTGCGCCACTGTTTCAGGACCCACTGCCGGGCAATGTAGTGCGAGCAATCAATTACTACCATTCACCGGGCTGGGGCGCGCCGGTGCTCGCCGATGCTGGTTTTCATGGCAAGCTCTCGAACATCAATCTCGGCGGTGACGTGGGCATTTCCCACATCGCCATGGACAAGAGCCCAAAGATCCAAGCGGAAATTGAGCGCGCCATCCTGGCCGTGCCGCAGACGAGATAGAGGGCGAAAGAATTGCGAGCCGTCCGTACGCTCGGAACAGCCATCGCGCGCTGTCTCGGCAGTGCGGCTTTCCCAGCCATCGCGGCGCTGATGTGCGCAAGCATGGCCGTCAATGCGGCGCCACTGCGGATTGTCGCGATCGGCGCCAGCAACACCCATGGTGGTACGTTGGCAATCAAGGCGCAAATCCCGCGCAATTGCAGGCCCTGCTCCGATCCGCGATAGCCTTTCTTATGATGGTCCCGAAGGGAGCGCGCGTGAGCGCCAGCAATCATGACGATGCCAGCTTGTTTCCGCCCGCACCTCGTCACGCGGGCGATGTGCCGCACCTTGGTGTCAGCTTGCTTTTCGGGGGCCTGAAATTTGCGGCATCGACCCCGAAGAGGACGCTGGCGAGAGGGACTTGACGCCCCGGACCATTAGCAATTGTTTGAGACATCTTGGAAATCAAACCGTCCATCGATTGTCGCGGGTTCGCCGATATCGATCAATTGATAAATGCCCCCGAGTTCTTGCCTAGCTTGCTTCTCCGCAGCTCGGTATCCTTCTCGTGCCGCAGCGGGATCGATGTCATCAAGCAAAAGAAGAAGCGTGCCCGGGGCCTTCTCGTATTGAATCTTTTGATGACGCTCTTTAGCTAGCTCCGCAATCCGAAAAGTCGCAAGATTTTGCTTTCGCCAGGTTAGGCGCGCGATGTCGGCGACAATGTTCTGCTCGAGCGCGCCGATCGGGCTAAATTCAGCAATCAAGGCGCGATGCAGCCTCGAACGCTGCCGAATCCTCGCCGGGGAGAAGGATTGTTGCAGAATAGCCCGCGTGCTTGTGATCGGGATGAACTTTATTGAAACGGGTCGACACGGGACGCTCGACAGTTCACGCAGCGAATCACTCACCAGTCCACGACGTTACCATGGGCACGCTCGAAAATGGCCCCGGGGATTTGTGGCCAACCTGCCAAGTCAAGAACCGAAGAATCACCTCGAGCCATTATCTCTCGGCATCCCAGGAAAAGCGCGCTACCGGATTGCAAAACGATCGCCGCGTCGGAGTCGGTTGCGGCCGTCTCATAGCGTCAAGCGTCCAGATTGTTTGCGCCGCTTGGCGCCACAGTCTCGCTTCGTACCTGCCCACGCGGTCAAGCAAGATTGGGTCAAGATTGGAAAGGCGCAGAAAACATTGGGCGATGGCGCGAGACTTCAAGCACCGTTCGAGCGGCGCACGCATGGACTTTGACAGCGGCTTTTGGTCGCTGCCTTGCAAATCGTGTCGACCGTTCGAGCAGGGGCCTTTGTCATGGCCATTGATCGGAGTGGTGATTGGTTGCATGCTTGCTGGACTGCACCCGCGGGATAAATCCTGCCGACGTGCTGGCAGAAGTTCGCCCTGGATCGCCGCTGCCTCTTCGGAGAATGACCAGGGCAGCATGAATTTGGCTTCGAATTGCCCTCCACAATCCCATCAAGGGTGGCTGCCATCCACGGAATTGCTGAGTGCCTGACCTGGCGTTGCACGTCTCGGACCTGCCGCCCGGTGTTGCGCTCATACCAGGAGCGATTGAGGTCCTCGGTCGCCCTTCCGAGTTGCACGATGAGGTTGCCGGACAGGTCCTCCGGTTCGGCCTCGCCTCGTTTCTCGCGCCATAGCCGGACTAGGGTGGCCTCATCGCTGCCCATAATGATCCGGGCGTCCGAACCGCCGATGAAGAAGCGGCGTTCAGCGGGCTTCCAAGCTTTCCCCGAATTATCTGACATTGCGTTCTCCATCTGGTCTATTCCGCTTCGGATGGCCCGCGCCGCCGTCGGATGGGGCGTGCGGGAACTCGCTAAAAAAGCCGGCGTCACTGCCAACACCGTCACGCGTATCGAAAACGGGGCAGATGCGAAGCAATCGACAATCAACAGGCTACAGAGCGCACTTGAGGCGGCGGGCGTCGAGTTCACCAATGGTGATCAGCCCGGTGTGCGCCTCACCAGGGCCGCTCCAGCGCGCGCCGCAGAGCCTACCAGCGCATCAAGGCCGACGCTGACCGCGAAGGGAGTCCGCGGGAAAACCGGTAAGAAGACCGGGAAGCAACGATAGGTGCAGCGGGTCGGAGGCCAAGCCAATTGACAAAGCGGATATTTAAGCAGGAGAGGCCGCCGCCAAGAACGATTGCGTCTGGATCGAGGATGTTGATGACTGCAGCCAGGCTGCGCACTATCCTGGAAAGCTGCATTCCGAAGGCCACATACGGGCAAGCAAATTTCGAACCAATCGCCACTGCTATCGGTGTGGAAGTCGGGCTCAACAAGCGGCATGATCCAGGATTGTACATGCGGGGCTTTTTCGGCAGGATGAGGTTGTGCGCGGTGTGCCTGATGGGCTTGGCACTTCTCTCTCCTGTCGCCGCGCAATCACCGGTCGATCAACAAACCGCCGGGGGCATTGCCAATATTTACAACTTGGACCGTGCCGCGCACGTCGGCGGTGTGGAGATTCAGGGGCCGATCGACCGAGCCGTGACAAGCCAGGCCATTGAGCTGATTGGGTCAATCCGCCCGGACGTTGACGAACTGACGGTGTTGCTTAACTCCGGGGGCGGGGATGAGTTTGCGGCGATGGAGCTGGGCGAGGAAATCAGAAACCAATGGGCTTTGACCGCGGTAGACGATGATGGGCAATGCTTGGGCGCTTGCGTGCTTGTCTTGGCCGCAGGGGTGCGGCGAACGCCCGCGCCGGAAAAGGTTGGGCTCCAGCGCCTGAACTTCGCGCAAAGCCGCGATCGCGCCAAACAAAAACACGTGGGATTGGCGAAAAGCGTTGAAGCTTACTTGGCCCGCATGGGAATGCCGAAACGGCTCTTTCAAGAGATAAGGCAGCTGTCATCAGGGAAGGTGCTTCTCCTCGATGCCCGTCGACTCAAGGCGCTGGGACTAGATGGCACCGACCCGGCTTATGAACAGTGGCTGCGGGCGAACAACTATCAGCAGCCGCCGCAATCAGACTAAGAACGATCTCTCGCGGCATCGCGTGTGCGCAGGCAGGGCTGCCTGAGCCGAGTGCTGTCCTAATTGCAAGAATGTCAGAATGTCCCAGCCCCGTGAGGATACTGCTGCACTAAGAGAGCCCCGAGACGCAACGGCTCGGGGCTATTCTCAGGCCGCTAATGTCATTTTTAGGAATTTACGAAGCCGCTGAGGCCGTGCTCGTGCGCTGCCCAAGGGCGACGGCGTGCGATGGGCGAGGCATAGCCGTCTGCTCAGCTCAGACTGGCAGGCAGCGTGAAGATCAGCGATCCCGTTTGGATGGGAGCGGTGGATTGACGACCCGCCCATGGATCAGTTCCCGAGCCATTTTGAGCGCCTTATCATGCTTTAAATCCGGTGGAACGTAGGATTGCGATCCGGTTTGCTCCTGCCCCTCAGCGAGGAGGTGACCTCGCAAACCTGCTTCACTTGTCGCATCCGCACTGCTCCTCAACTCCTCAGGAATCTCCTGCTGAACTATGATGTCCGGCGAAATTCCTTTCGCTTGGATTGAGCGTCCCGAGGGCGTGAAGTAACGCGCAGTGGTCAGCGACAGCGCTCCACTTTCGCGGCCGAGCGGAATCAGCGTCTGCAGCGAGCCTTTGCCGAAGGATCGCGTGCCAATGATCGTTGCGCGCTTGTGGTCTTGCAAGGCGCCGGCCACGATTTCGGACGCCGAGGCCGAACCGCCATTGATCAACACTATCACCGGCTTTCCGTCGCTTATGTCTTTGCCGGCTCGGGCAATGAAACGTTGCGTACCGTCCGCACCGCGGCCACGAGTCGATAAGATCTCGCCTTGCTTCAGAAACGCATTCGCAACCGTAATCGCCTGATCTACCAGCCCACCAGGATTATTACGTAAGTCCAATATGAAGCCTTTCAGCTCATCGCCTTTTTTCGCCTTGAAGTCGTTAATCGCTTTCTTCAAGCCTGAGATGGTCTGCTCGTTAAATTGGCTTATGCGGACGTAGCCTAGGTCTTCATCTTCTAGGTGCCACCGAACCGGATTAACCCTAACAACGGCGCGAGTGATAACCATCTCCATTGGCTTATCATTGTTTTGGCGCCTGATCGTCAACTTGACTTTAGTATTCGCGGGACCGCGCAACTTCTCAGCCACTTCACTTAGGTTTAGTCCGTCAACGGGTTCATCGTCGATACGGGTTATAATATCGCCTCCAATCATACCGGCCTGAGCTGCCGGCGTTTCATCTATTGCTGAAATAACCTTGATGCGGCCGCTTTCAGAAGCGATCTCTAGCCCTAACCCACCAAATTTTCCCAGTGTGTCCACTTGCGCGTCGCGGAAGCCCCGCGCGTCCAGGTACCTCGAATGAGGATCAAGGCCCGCCAACATACCCTTGATTGCCGCCTCAATCAGCTTCCAATCGTCGGGCTTCTCGACATAGTCCGAGCGCACGCGCTCGAATACGTGGCTGAAAAGGCTGAGTTGCTGGAGCGCCTCAGCGGCTGCCTTTGCGCTCGATGCCTCGACCACTATCCGGGGTTGAGGAGTCACCAACGTCACGGCAGCGCCCGCAATTGCGCCAAGGAAGATCGGGAAAACTTTGCGCAGCACGGCCCCCTCTCCTGGTGAGTCGGTTCTTCTGTCCGTTCCCCTGTTATCACCGAGGGCTGTGGCGATTAATGGGCGAGAGGCTTCAGGAGGCGCGTTCGCAGGTTACGCCTCTATTTGAGGCTAAAGTGTTTTGCCTTGAGCCAGCTATTGAATGGATTCCGCCCCGACAAAACGACAGTATTCCGTCGGCCAGTCTCTCGCACTTGCCAGCGAACAATGGCGGGGCGGCGGTAGTTAGATAAGCACAGCTGGAGCCGGGTGGAAAAAATGGCGCAGGTCACAACCGGGACTTGGGCCGTTGCCGCTGGGCGGGGGACGCTTTGGTTAGCGGGCGCTGCCGATGCCGTGATCCTACCGATTACATTTTGAACCATTCGACCGGCCGAGGCGACTAATAGTCGGGAGCCATTCCTCGGCGATTGAGCCGGAATGTGGGATGGTAGAAGCGGGCGTCTTGCACAGACAAAGCGGAATAGGGGCGTCACTCGGTCGGCCCGTCCGGGTGCCCAACACAAGGGGATTAGCATCATGAAGATCGTCATAATCGTAACGGCTGCGCTCATCGCCACGTTGAGCGTTGCCGCTGCCGCCGATTTGCCGCGCAAGGAGCCGCCCCCGGTGACGGCAGCGCCAATCGGAAAGTACCCGGTGGGCAAATATCCGGTTGGCAAGTATCCGGTTGGCAAATACCCACAGCCTGTCGTGACTAAGGGCTAAGGCAACCCATCGCCCGCTTGCGAGCAGGAAGTCGCGGTCGCTGAACGTGACGGGAGAGGCTTCGGTATGGTTACTCGGTTGGCAATGGTGGTTTTGATCTTGCTCGCAGCCGGCTCGGCCTGCGCGGAAAGCCTCACTCCCGATGCCGCGCGGCACTTCGTAGCCGGCAAGCTTTTCGCGTTTCATTGTTTCGATGGCTCGCGTGGCGCCGGCCGCATCTATGGTGACGGCTCGGTCATCGGCACCATCCAGTTCCGCGGCGCGGGACCGGAGCGCACGGTATCGCTGCCGGCGGGCACACTCAGGGTCAGAGGCCAGGCAGTTTGCGCGTCGCTCCAGGGCATGCCGTTTGAGCCGTGCTTCCAAATCGAAAAGACCGATGACCGTAGCTTCCGCGGCTCATGGATGGGGTTTGCCTATTGCGACTTCACGCGCCGCATGAGCGTTGCCGGTATGAGCCCGCGCCGGCATTCGTCCGAGCCGCTGGAGGCAACCGAGGGAGCGGGCCCCAACTGACGTCCGGCTGCGCGCGCTTCCACACTCCAGGCCAAGGCAGTTGAGGAGGTCGGGCTCGTTGTGGGTTTATCCGGCAAAGCACGCTCACTACGCCTGGTTCGGAAATGAGGAGGGGATGCTTCAAGTGCAATTTGTCGGTCCCGGACGCATTGATTACGTCAACCCGGCGGATGATCCGCGTAAGCAATAATCACTGCGATTAGGTGGAGAGGTCGCCTCAGTTGGCGGCCTCATCGTCTGACCATGGGCAAGGCAATACCTAAAGAGGTATATGGCTCTTCTAAAAGAAGCCAGCGAGATGTTCGAGGAAACAGGTTGCGTTCCTGGTATTGATGGAGAGCAAGTGCCAGCGCAAACGGTAGTGCGGACGCGAAGGAATACATCTCAGAGACAATTGACGACCCGGAAGCAATCTACGACTCTGCGATATGGGATACGCCTGGGTTTGCGCTGGTCCTGTCGTGGCTTGCACTGAAATGGCAACGAAGATGTCAGAAGTTCCCCCCCTCGGAGCAGCAACCCGGAGCAGCAACTGACCAAAGAGCAACAAGGGCATGTCTCGACTCCGCTGCAGCGGAGCTGATCCATGAAATTACGCACGGAGGGTCATTGAACTAAGGCAGCGGGGCGGTCTGTTTAGGCTGGACGATAACGATCAGTTTAGGGATTTATCGGGAATAACTCGAAAAAGGTCATGTGGTCCCACAGATATGCGCCGGAGGTCAGGAAGCGCCGATACTGTTCTTCGTTCATATGGGCCGGCCGGCCGCGCGCCTTGTATATCTCGCTCGCGATGTCGGAGGCCTTGCGGTAAATCACGCCCAGCTTGCGCCGTTGCTCCGCGTCGCGCACCACGACGAATGCCCAGTTCTGCGCATTTCCGGCCGAGGGCGCGCGAATGGCGGCGTCCAAAATGCGGGTGATGATCTCCTCGGGCACCGGATCGGGTTTGAGCCGGCGCAGCGCCCGCCGAGTACATGGCGTCGAACAATCCGATCTCAGGCATAGCGAGCCTCACCCGTCCAATCCGCTCGGCAGCCCAGCGATCTCAGCTCCTGACGCGGCTTTCCCCTACGCGACCGGATCAATCAAGCCTGCTCGTGCCATCCCACTCCGAGAACTCGATGACGGTACCGTCAGGATCGCGGATATAGAACTGGCGGCCTACGAAGACGCCTTTCTTGCGGTCTTCTTCCTCGAACACCTCCACGCCTTTGGTGGCGAGAAAGGCCTTGGCCGCTTCATACTTCTCCGAGTCGACTTTGAAAGCGTGGTGTGCTCGGCGACTGTCTTTTGCATCGCGCTTCAGCGGCGCGTCGCTTCTCGCCAGAATGACGTGATCTTCTCCTGCGCGCAAAAACACCATGCCCGACGCGGTCGCACTCTGTACCAGCGTCAGGCCGAGGATCTCGGTATAAAATTTACGACTCGCCTCGAGATCGCTGACCGCGATGCTGAAATGAACGACGCCTTTGGGTTCGATCATGTATGAAGATCCCCTGGAAATGTTCGATTTAATCATGAGCCCAAAGGTTCCACAAGAATCCCTACAGTCGGCGCAACTCGGAGGGTCCGCCCATGTCGGGCTTTCCGCGCGGTTACGGTTCCCTCAATCAGACATCGTCAGTAGCAGGTGCCGAGTCGTCGCGCGCACACTAATAGATTCCGGGCAAGATGCGCGACGTGCGAGCCATGTAGCGGCGGTACTCCTCACCAAAGGCCGCGATCATCATCGCTTCCTCGCGCTCCACGCGGAAAAGAAAAAGCGTCCCGAAGCCGACGAGGCCGGCCGGCCCCGCAATCCAGTTCGGCAGCAAGAGTGCTTGCGCCAGCGCCCACAGCCAGAACGCCGAATACATGGGATGCCGCACCCGGCTATAGACACCGCTTGTCACCAATGTGTGCTTCTCGCGCACTTCGAGCGTTACCGACCAATTGCGCCCGAGGTCCTTGTGCGTGCGGTAAAACAGCCATAGCGCCGCGGCGAACACCGCCGCACCGAGCCATGCCTGCCAGGGATGAAACGTGTAGTTGGCGAACCGCGGCCCATCGCTGATCACATAGAGGAACGGAATGATTCCGAGTCCGGCCGCCGAGATGGTCATCAGCATGATCTCGCGCCGCCCATTGGCGCGCCGCAGTTTCGGCGTGCGCCGTGCGCGGCGGTCATGGGGATAGCGAATGACGAACCAACCGACGACGCCCAAGACCCAGATCGCCTTGGCGACGAGCGGCGTCATAACGACTGTTGCGCCACGACGACGCGCGGCTGCGCCCCGTCGCGGTACGTGCCGTCGGCAGCAAGAAAATCAAGGAAGCCCAGCGGCGACGTCGTCCAATCCGCGAATGAAACCGGACCGCACGCCATCAGAAAATAGTCGTAAGGGGCGCGCCTGTCGTTGGCCATGACGGAGCGATAATGCAGCCGCAGAACGTGGGTCCGGCAACGCTCGAAGGTTTCGGGCAGCAGCATGTCATGGATCTGCACGCGCCGGATCACAGGTTTGCCGTCGAGCCGGTCGTCGTCGATGCGTCGCAGCGATACCGGATCGAACTTGTAGAAGCTGATCGTGTCAGCGCGAGATTGGTATTCGGTCCAGGCGATCGATGGCTCTGCGACAATGCGGGCAATTCTGGCGCGGATCCCTTGCGCGCGCGGGTGCAGCGCGAATTTCGGAATCGTCGCGCCGATGGTGAGCACAGAAACGGCGGCGCCGCGGCGGGCGAAACTGGCGTCGCGGGCGAGTGCGCGAACGATCACATCGAGCACGAGCATCGCGCCGAGGCTGTGGCCGACGAGGACGATCTCGTCCAGTCCTTCCTCCCGCGCCCGCGCTAGCAAGGTCTGCGCAAAATGATCGAGTCGCGCGTCGATGTCTGGGCGACTGCCGTGAATGTAGTCGTGGGCGCAGATCCAATCGTCCAATAGTTGTTCGACGCGCCAGCGCCGGCCGGGCCACCGCATCAGCACGAGAAAGAGGACCAGGCCCGTCGGCACTCCGAGCGCGGCGGCGGCAAACCCGTCGAGGCCGAGAAAACCGGTCAGCAGCCGCGCAAAGAACCATCCGACGGCGGCGAACAGCACGACCGAAAGGATCGGAAACAGGAAAAAGATGGCGTAACGCTGGTTCGCGACGATGTAGCGAAACATCGTGCCCGTAATGATGAAATCGAGATAGGCGCGCACGGCGACGAACAGCCGCACCGGCAGCGGCCGTCTGAAATCGGCGCGCACGATATCGTCCCATAGCAGAATTTCGTGCACCGTCTCGACCTGCCAATTGGGACCGCGGGCGCGCACGGTCCACCAGGCGCGCGACTGCTCGCTATCCTGCGCGAGTTCGGAGACGCTTGTTTCGACGTTCCAGGTGCGCTGAAACACGTCGAGCTGTCGCGCAAACCGCCGGTGTTGCGCCCCCGGATCGATCGGGTCATAGCCCGCCATATGATAGACGTGTCGGCGCCGCACCATGGCAACAACGGCCTATTTCATCATTTCGTCCGGCGGCATGATGCCCCACAAATTCGCCGCCGCCGGACCCTTGGGCCACACTTTCGGTTTCTGCGGGCGGTCGCGGTGCCATGGGCGGGGCTCGAAGTAGCCAAGCTCCTCGTTGACCTGATCGAGCTCAGCGAACAGCTCGGTGATCAAACCGTTGGGAGCGCGGTGATAGGCGAAAAGATTATGACCGATGCCGTGCCGCCCGGGCCCCCAGATCAGCTTGTAGCCATTGAGGCTGAGAAAATCGCAAGCGGTCTGCAGGTGCGCCCAATCGCGCAGCTCGAAGGCCGTGTGAAAATGGCGGTTCGCATCGATCTGCATCAGGTTGATGGTGTGATGGTCGCGGCCACAAC
The DNA here is from genome assembly GCA_035263865.1 of Xanthobacteraceae bacterium. Taxonomy (GTDB): domain Bacteria; phylum Pseudomonadota; class Alphaproteobacteria; order Rhizobiales; family Xanthobacteraceae; genus VAZQ01. The sequence continues at coordinate 37,871 of DATFQX010000422.1, read as the reverse complement.
GTAGGAACGAGAAGAAATCTCCCATCCAATCGGACTCGCGAAAGCCGAGCACGTCGCAATAGAACTTGGTCACATGCTTGACGTCGGTGACGAAAAAGGCGACGTGGCCGAGCTTGTGGGGAATGATGCCCTTGATCGGGAAGCGTTGCCCGGAGAACGCCTCCCGCTTGAATACCTCCATCACCGTCCCCTTCGGATCCTCGAACGTGACCATGTCTGCAATCGAGGGTTCGGCGTCCTTGCGCCTCTGCGTCTTGATACCGTGACCCTGTAGCTGCTTCTCGAACGCGCCGAGATCGTCGTCGGGCGCGATCTGGAACCCAAGGCGCACGCATTTCGCCTGCGCGCCCTTGTGCAACACCATGGAATGATGGTCGATCGTCGAGGCGAGATACACCGCATCCTTGCTCTTGTCGGTCACCGTGAGGCCGATCACGTCGGTGTAATATTCGGTTTGCTTGTCGACATCCGGCATTTCATAGACGGCGTGCGCGATCTTCTTGACGCGGATCATGCGGACCTCCGTGTTCTTCGGGTCAGGTCTTGGCGCGCGGCAGCGCGCCGATGACGTCGACCATGGCGGCGACGTCCTTCTCGCCGAATCCCATTGCCATGAATTTATCGTAAAGCTCGACCGCACGGTCGAGCATGGGGGTAGCGACGCCAAGGCCGTCGGCGAACGCACCGATCATGTCGAAATAGTGTTGCAGCGCCGGCGCCGTGCCCTGTGGGGGAAGAAAGCGCCGCTGCGCCATCCACGGGGCGCGGATGCCGAACTGCGTCGAGCCACCGCTACCGCCGGCGATTGCCTTGATCATGAGGTCGACGTCGTCACCGGCTTTAAGCCCGAGCGCCATCGCTTCCGCGGCCGCGGCGATATGGACGGCGACCAGCAGATTGTTGACGAGCTTGACCCGGCTTGCAGCTCCGAACGGCCCGAAATAGAGGCAGGTATCCGCAAATCCGCGGACGTAGCGCTCGGCCTTGGCGCAGGCCTCCTTGTCGCCGGCGAGATAGATCACCGCCTTACGCGCCGACACCATTCCCGGCGTTCCGCTGACCTCGCCGTCGAGGAAAACTGCGCCCTTGGCTGCAAGCGGAGCAACGTAACGTTCCTTGTCCGGGACGGGATATGAGCCGAGCTCAACAATGATTTGGCCCGGCCGCGCGGATTTGATGAGCCCATTAGGACCCTGCACGACGTCCTCGAGCGCTTCCGAGGACGGCAGGCACGAGAACACAATATCCGCCTGCGCGGCGACGTCCGCCGACGAGCGGCCTGCAACACCGCCGAGTTTTTCGAAGTCGGCGAGCGAGCTGCGCCGGTAGCCCACCACCCGATACCCGCTCTTGATCAAGTTTTCGCCGACTGGCAGTCCGATCTTGCCCACCCCGATGAGACCAACCGTTTCCATCCGCTCACCCTTACTCACACCCTTGCTCGTGCAGCTTATGCCAGCTCGAGCGACTGATCGGAAAAATTCACTTTAATGCCGAGCGACCCCTCCATCACCGTCCATTCCCGCAGCTCGAAGTTGCGCAGCCCGTGCACGACAAAGGGATCGGCCTCGGCGATCTTGCGCGCCGCTTGCGCGCTTTGCGCGCGCACGATGGTGAGGCCATCGCCGCGCATTTGCCCGTCGGCCTCCGCAAGCGGACCGGACGCGAACAGGACGCCTTCCTTCTCCAACCCGATCATGTATTCGAGATGGCGCGGCAAATGCTCGGCGATCTGTTCGGGCGCTACGCCGCCCTTCGAAAGGATGACGTAAAGCTTTTTACGAAGCATGCTCTTGGTGAGCTCGCGGATGCGCTCCTGCGTCACGCTCCCCTCCCCTTCCGTCCGGCGGCAGCATCGCCCCACCTTCCCGCGAGCATGGCGAGGTGTGCGGCCGCGATCAAGCATCCGATCCGCCCGAGACGGCGGTTCCCTGCGATTTCTGCTGCGCCTGCCGGATCCGCCGCCAAACCTGCTCAGGCGTCAGCGGCATGTCGAGATCGGTTATGCCAAGAGGCGCGAGCGCATCGAGGGCCGCGCTGATGACGGCCGCGGGAGCGCCGATGGCACCTGACTCGCCACAGCCCTTGGCGCCCAGTGAGTTATGCGTGCACGGCTGGCTTTCGTCGCATTCGGTGACAAATGGCGGCAGATCGTCGGCCCGCGCCAGCGCGTAATCCATGAACGATCCGCACACGGGCTGCCCGCCCCCGTCATAGACACATCGCTCGAGCAGCGCCTGGCCGAGCCCCTGCGCGAGGCCGCCGTGAATCTGGGCCTCGACGATCATCGGATTGATCACGGTGCCGATGTCGTCGACCGCCCAAAACCCGACGACTTCAATGCGGCCGGTTTCCGCATCGATTTCCAGCTCGCAAACGTGCGCGCCATTGCTGAAGGCAAAGCTCGGCGGATCGTAGACCCCGGTCTCCTGCAGGCCCGGCTCGAGTGTCTCGAGCGGAAAATTGTGCGGCACGTAAGCCGCCTGCGCGACCGCCGCGAACGACACGCGCCGGTCGGTGCCTGTCACGAGGAACGCGCCATCGCTGAAATCGATGTCGGCCGCAGCCGCCTCGAGCAGGTGGGCCGCGATCAGCTTACCCTTCGCGATGATCTTGTCTGCGGCGCGATCGAGCGCGCATCCGCCGACCGCGATCGAGCGCGAGCCGAAGGTGCCGGTGCCGTGGGGCACCGCATCGGTATCGCCCTCGATGATTTCGATCTCCTCAATAGGAACGCCAAGCCGCGAGGAGAGAATCTGGGCAAACGTCGTGGCGTGACCTTGTCCGTGGTTGTGAGTTCCGAGCATGGCCCGCACGGCGCCGTCAGGCTCCACACGTATGGATGCAGCCTCATAGAAGCCGACGCGGGCGCCCAGCGCGCCGGCAAAACGTGACGGCGCAACGCCCGACGACTCGACGTAGCAGGCCATGCCAATCCCCCGCAGCCGACCGCGCCGCTCAGCACCGACGCGGCGCTTCTCGAATCGCTCATAGTCAGCGAGCGCGAGCACGCGCGCAAAAATTTTGGGGAAATCGCCGCAGTCATAGGTTGGGCCGATCGGCGTCTTGTACGGCATCGCGGTCGGCGGAATGAGATTGCGCCGACGGATTTCCGCGCGATCGATTCCAAGCTCCTCGGCCGCCCGGTCGGCAAGCCGCTCCAGCACGTAACAGGCCTCGGGCCTCCCGGCGCCGCGAAACGCATCAGTCGGCGTGGTGTGGGTGAACACGCCGATCACTTCCACGAAGATCGCAGCGGTACAATAACCACCCGCCAAGAGCGCGCTGTAGATCGCGCTCGGAATCGCGGCGCCGAACGTAGAAATATACGCGCCGAGATTGGCCGAGGTCTCGACCTTGAGCGCCAGGAACCGGCCCTCGCCATCGAGCGCGAGCTCGGCATGGGTGAGGTGATCGCGGCCCTGATTGTCGGCAACAAAGCTTTCCGCCCTTGTCGCCACCCATCGTACGGGATGACGTAGCCGTCGCGCGGCCCAGGCGATGATCCCCTCCTCCGGATAGAGTTTGCCCTTGTAGCCGAAGCCGCCGCCCACGTCGGGCGACACTACGCGCACCGCGCTCTCAGGGATGCCGAGCTGCTCCGTCACCTGGCGGCGGATGTGGTGCGGGGCCTGCGTGGACGTGTAAAGCGTGAGCTTCTCGCCCTGTGGCTCGGCCATGACCGCACGCGGCTCGATCGCCGCGCCGGCCAAGCGGTTGTTCACGAGGTCGATCGCGACCACGTGGGACGCTGAGCGGAATGCCGCGCGCACGGCCGCTTCGTCACCGCGCGCCCAGCGAAAGCAAACGTTACCGGAGGCGCCGGCGTGGAGCTGCGGCGCGTCCGCGGCCTGCGCCGCGCGGGCATCGGTAATGGCCCGGAGTGGCTCGTACTCGACTGCGACGCGTTCGGCCGCGTCGAGCGCCGGCGCGAGGCTTTCCGCCACGACCGCCGCGACCGGCTCGCCGACATGGCGGACCTTATCGCGCGCCAGCGCAAAGCGCGGCGGCTCGGCCATGGGAGACCCGTCGCGCGAGCGGATCACCCACAGCGGGCGCATGGGTGCCATGCCATCGGCTGCCATGTCGGCGCCGGTCAACACCGCGACGACGCCGGGGCAAGCGCGCGCAGCCGACGCCTCGATCCGGCGAATGGCCGCGTGCGCGTGCGGCGAGCGGATGAGCACGCAGGCAAGCGCGCCGGAGAGCTCTATGTCGGCGACGAAACGCCCGCGGCCGGTAAGAAAACGCCGGTCCTCGACGCGGCGCAGTGGGACGCCGATGCCGTAGGGCTTAGCTGTGTGCGCGATGTTCATCCACCTTTTCCCGGGGTCGGCGCGCCTTTGCTCCGCGACGCGGGGCGGGGATTAACCGAGCGGCTTGCAGGAACTTACTCCATCTCCTCGCGCACCAGGTCGAGCCGCTCGAACGCCGACTTGTCCGTCACCATGAACAGATCGGCATCATCGCCGCGCGCCTCGTGGCTCGCCCACGTCCAGTGTGGGATGGTGAAGACGTCGTGCTGCGACCATTCGAACGTCTCCTCTCCAATGCTCGAGCGTCCCTCGCCCGCGATTACCAGGCACACCACGTTGTAGGTCGCGCGTTTTCGGCGCGTGATGGTGCCCTTGTCCAACCGGGCGGCGTAGCAATCGAGCGTCGGCATGATGGCGCCACCGGTCGCCGGGTTCACATAACGGACGATGCGCCTGCCGTCGGCGCCCACGGGCGCGGCGGCAAGGAGCCGCCGCATCGCCTCGCCGGAATAGCGGTATTTGGGCGAATTGGTCGGGTTGACAGTCGCTTGCTCCACGCGCAGGCCCGTCTCGCTCCATAGCCGCTCGTCGCCTTCATCGACTTGCCAGAACTGGTTGTTGCGCGGGTCGCCCGGCTCGAAAAAGTGGGCGTCGAGGGCGCGAATGAGGGGCATATTGGCGGCGTCGAACCAGATGATGCGCTTATCGCTCTCGTTGATGTGGCCGTGCCAGACCATCGGCGGCGTGAGGATCAAGTCGCCGGCTTTCATCTCGCAGCGGCGGCCGTCGACGATAGTCACCGCACCTTCCGCACGCGTGGCAAAGCGGATTGCCGCCCCGGTGTGACGGTGGGGGCGGGCGCGCTCGCCAGGATCGAGGACGGTGAAGGCGGCGAGCAGGGTGCTCGTGGTCGTCGTTTCCGCACCGAAGGCCGGATGCGCCATGATCAGCGCCCGCCGCTCGATGTCATTGATCGAGACTTCGGCGATGGAACGGTGCAGCATCGGCTCGACCTCGCGCCAGCGCCAGATGAAAGGCGTGTCCGGCGCCTGCGGCTTGATCGGGGTAATGCGTTGGTAGCGGTCCCAGAGCGGATGCAGGTGCATCGCCCCGAGCTCACTCACAAACGGCGAGCCTTGCCTCGTGGCGGTCGCAACATCGGTCATGGTGGTTACTCCCTGTCCTCAGCATCCGATTTTGACCACCCTGGGCTCCTGACTCCTCACGTCTTCGGCAGCTTGGCGTCGATATTCGAGCTGTCGATGATGACATGCTTAATGAACACGCGTGGCTCGACCTTGTCGCCCTTGAGGAATGAGGCGAGCACGTCAACGCCGAGGCGCCCCCATTCCGCCGGGTTGAGCTCGACCGTCATCGCCAAATTTGCCTCCTTTACCGCGCGCAGCGCCGGCGGCACGCCATTCATGCCGGTCACCAGCGTCTTGCCTTTGCGACTGGCGGCATTCACCGCCTGCATGGCGCCGAGCGCGACGTCGTCATTAGCGGCATAGATCGCGGCGAGGTCTGGGTTCGCGACTAGCACGTCTTCGGCCTGTTTAACGCCGCGCTCGCGCGTGAGCGGGCCGTCCCCGCGAAATACGATCTCGATCCCGGGATATTTCGCCATCACCTCGCTGTAGCCATCGCCCAGGTTCTTGAACGTCGGCGCGCCACTCGGTCCCATGAGCAGCCCCACCTTTCCTTTGCCGTTGAGCTTCTTGGCGGTCCACTCGGCGATGTCGCGGCCAATCTGCTTCTCGTCCATGGCGACGTGAATGGTCTGATTTGGGGACGCGGACCCGCGGGCGACGGAAACGATCGGGATTTTGGCGGCGGCCGCCGCGTCGTAGGCCGCGTTGACCCCGACGGAATCGATCGGCGAGATCAGGATGCCCTTGACGCCGCGGGCGATCAGATCTTGCACACCATTGATCTGTTTGAGCTTGTCCTCGTTCGCGGACACCGTGGCCACATCCCAGCCGAGTTCCTCCGCGCGGGCACGAATGCCGCGAAGCATGGCGATGTAGAAGGGGTTATCGTCCTGTGCGAGCGAGACACCAATGGTGGTCTTCTGCTGGGCAATGGCAGGCGTCGCCAATGCAAGCGCAGCCGGAGCGATCAATGCGGCGGCGAGCGCGATCATGCGAGGCTTGAACATGCGAAACTCCCTCATCTTCGACGCCGTGGCATTTGTTGGGTCACCCCACGGCCTACCGACTCCCGCGAGAGCGTAGCCTTTCGGCGGCGGCAGCGGCAATGATCACGGCGCCCACCGCGACGCGCTGCCAATAGGAATCGACATTGAGCAGGTTAAGCGCGTTGCCGAGCACGATCATGATGAAGACCCCGATCACGCTCTTGTAGAGCGTGCCTTCGCCGCCCTGGAGTGATGCCCCGCCCAGAACCACGGCGGCAATGGCGGTCAATTCGTAAAATTCGCCGGCGGTCGGCTGCCCGGATTGGAGCCGAGCCGCCAGCATCACGCCGGCGACGCCAGCGAGCGCGCCACACCACACGTAAGTCGAGGCGATGACCTTGCGCACCGGCACGCCCGAGAGATAGGCGGCCTCCCGGGCGCCGCCCGTCGCATAGATGCGCCGGCCATATGGGGTGGCGTGCATGACGAAGGACAAAACTGCCAGCAGCACGGCGGGGATCCAGACGAGATAATGGATGCCGAGGAAACGGTCGGAGCCGAAGGCGACGAATTCGCTGGGCAAGCCGGCCTCGCCGCTCACCGGCGCGCCGCCGGTGATGAGAAAAACCACGCCGCGAACGAGGACCATCGTACCCAGCGTGGTGATGAAGGGATTGACGTTGAGGAAAGCGATGACGAGGCCGTTGGCCAGCCCGACCGCCGCTCCGGCGATGATCCCGGCCGCAACGCCCGCCGCGATCCCGGCCTCGAGCATGACCATGCTGGCGATGCAGCCGGAGAGCGCGGCGGTCGAGCCGACCGAGAGATCGAAGCCGCCTCCGACTATGACGAAGGTCATGCCCATGGCGATCACGGCCATGATCGATGACTGCACCAGGATATTGGTGACGTTGAAGGGGGAGAGAAAGCGATTGGTGAGCAATGCGGTGGCCACGCAGAGGACAATCAACGAGACGAGCGGCATCTGCCCCGCGAGGTTCCAGCGCCTGCCCTTGCCTTTCATCTCAGCCGCCGATGGCATTGCGTAACTTTGGCTCGTCGATGCCGCCGCTGCGATCGAGCGTGGCCGTGATGTGTCCCTGTCGCACAGCGAGAACGCGGTCGCACAACCGCGCAAGCTCGGCGAGATCGCTGGAATAGATCATTGCCGCGGCGCCGCGGCCGACGAGATCGGCGATGAGCGCGTGGATCTGCGCCTTGGCCGCGACATCGATGCCCTGAGTAGGGTCGTCGAGGAGCAGCACGGCAACGCGCCGCGCCAGCCATTTCGCCAGGATCACCTTTTGCTGATTGCCGCCAGAGAGCACGCTTGCTTTGAGATGCGGCTGCCGCGGGCGGATATCGAGAAGCTCCATTAGTTCGGCGACAATGCGATCGCCTGCAGCGCGATCGAGGTAGCCCATGCGCGAGAGCATATCGAGGTTAGGCAGCAAGATGTTGTCGCGGACCGACTGATTCATAATGAGACCGAGCGAGCGCTCGCCTGGTACCATGCCGATACCGGCGGCAATAGCGTCGTGCGGACTTGCGAGTCGGTGCTTCTTACTCCTGACTTCGACCACCGTGGGCTCGCGCGCGGCGCCGAATAGTCGGCGGATTATCCGATCGGCGCCGCTGCCGAGGAGGCCAGCTAAGCCGACAAACTCGCGCGCACGCACACGAACGTCCGTCACTCCGTCCAGGCGCGCTTCAAGGAGCGGCTCGCCGGATGGGAGCGGCGCGAAGAGGGCTTGCTGCTCCGCCCGTCCAGTCATCGCGCCCACCAGGTCGTTGACCGAGAAGGCGCCGCGGGCGGCGACGGCCGCCACGCGCCCGTCGCGCAGCACGGTGCAGCGGTCGGCGATCGCGACCACCTCTTCGAGTCGATGGGAAATGTAGATGATGGCGGTACCTTGCCGCTTCATGCGCGCGATCACCGAAAATAGGCGCGCGATTTCGCGCTTCTCAAGCGCCGCGGTCGGTTCGTCGAGGATGAAGATGCGGCAGCGGCGATGGAGCGCCTTGGCGATCGCCACGAGCTGACGTTCTGCCACACTGAGCGAAGCGACCGGCGCCCACGGGTCGGGCGCAAAGTCGAGCTCAGCGAGCACGGCCTGCGCTTGTTCGCGCATGCGCGCACGATCGATCACGGCGAGGGGTCCAAAGCGTCGCGCCGGAAGGTCTCCAAGGGCGATGTTTTCCGCAACCGAGAGCGCCGGCACGAGGCGCAGTTCCTGCGGGATGGTCACAATACCGGCGGCGATCGCCTCGCGCGGGCTCGCAAAGTGGCGTTCCTCGCCGTTAACGCGGATGACGCCGAGGTCGGGACGATGGACCCCTCCGAGGACGCGGATCAGGGTGGATTTGCCCGCGCCATTCTCACCGACCACTGCGTGGATTTCCCCGAACGCCACGGCGAAGTCGACTCTGTGGAGCGCCAGTGTCGCGCCGAATCGTTTGCTAACGCCCTCAGCGCTCGCGGCCGGATGGGTCATTGCATCATCGCGGCAGGAACGCCACCTGCATCTTCGGGTCGGTCAGCCGCCCATGCTCAATGATCACATCATTGTCGAGCGCCAGCGTGCAGTCGCGCATCGGGACATCGTAGTGTCCCTTGGTTGTGCGCTTGCCGCCCCCTTGCGAATTGGGCCCGGTCGAGAACAGAAAATTGCCGGCAAAGCAGCGCGCGCCGGCGTGGTGGCGCTTGGGATCGCCGCCGTAAAGCGCGATCGCATCCCAGCGCCCCTGCGGGTTGAGCCCCCAGCCGAGGTGGGAGATGGCATGACCGTCCAGGTCGTCCGCGTGCGCCTTGTTGCCTTCGAGCCAATCGCTCATGAGCTTGGCATCGAGCCCGCCCTCGATCTTGCGGATGAACCCGTCGTGGATGGTCAGCCGCACCTCGTCCTGCACGTAACGGCAATAGGGCAGCACGACGATGTCGCCCGGAGCGAACACGACGGTGCCGTTGGCCGAGCCCTCGTTGGGAAAGGTGTGCACGTGGCCGGCGCCCCAGTGGTCAAAGCGGCCCGGCGTCTCCGCATATCCGTACTGGATCATGGTCGGGTATTCGCCCAGTTTAACCGTGAGGTCGGTGCCGCCCGCTCGCGTGATGCGCATGCTCTTGGCGCGCTCAAGCCGCTCGCCCGCGCAGGTCACCGCTTCTTTGAGGCCGGGCGGCGCCATCAAGGTCTCGAGCTCGTCGGGCCCGTCGATGACCATGAGAACGCGCGTGCCCGCCTCGCGCGCCTGCTTGAGCCAGCGCGTGAACAAGGGGATGTGAAGGCACACCAACATGTCGGCCGCCTCGATCGCCTCGAGCGTGCCTTTGCAGCGCCCGACGGTCTCGACGCCGACCTTGGTCCACGAGGGCATGGCGTTGACACACATCTCGTAGGCGTCGGCGCCGAAATCTTCGGCCGCGGCGAAGGCAGCGGACACGTAATCCCGCCGCGCGCCGAGATCGCTTAGGAGCACGATCGTCTCGCCCTTGCGCACGTTGCACAGCTCGAATTCCTTGCGAAAGAGCATCGCGAGCTTGGCGTGATTTATCGCTTCGTGCATGGCAAGCTCCTATCGCTTCATCTGGATCGACACGGATCTCGATCCGGCATACCCGGGCTTGACCCGGGCATCTCTGTTCTTTGCAAGATCATCTCACAAAGAAGAACAGATTGCCGGGTGAAGCCGGGCAATGACGTTTGGATTCCGGCGCCGCTCAAAGTTCTCACGCACACATCGAAATCTCAATGCCAGCCCTACTCCGCCGCCTCCTTCCAGGTATCGCGGTGGGTCTTGGGTTTTGCCTTGCGGCGCAAGTCCCGCCACTCCTCGCGGTCGCGAGCGCTGTTGCGGAAGATCTGCTCCTTGCCGGCGAGGTATTGCGGCGGGCAGTGGATCTCTTCGGCGCCGTACCAGGCCGCCGCCTTCATTGTGAAATAGGGATCGACGAGGTGCGGGCGCGCGAGCGCAACGAGATCGGCGCGCCCGGCCGCGATGATGGTATTGACCTGATCCGCCGTCGTGATGGCGCCGACGCACATGGTGGCAAGCCCGCCCTCGTTGCGGATCTGATCGGAGAGCGGGGTTTGGAACATGCGGCCGAAGACCGGCTGCGCGTCCGCCACCGTCTGTCCGGTCGACACGTCGATGAGATCGCAGCCCGCTTCGGCGAAGGCGCGCGCGACCTCGACCGCGTCGTCGCCGGTGAGGCCGCCGTCCACCCAGTCGGTCGCCGAAATGCGCACCGACATCGGTTTCTCGTCTGGCCAGGCGGCGCGCATGGCGCGAAAGACTTCGAGCGGGAAGCGCAAGCGGTTCGCGAGTGTGCCGCCATATTCGTCGCGGCGGGTATTGGTGAGCGGCGAGATGAAGCTCGCCAGTAAATAACCGTGTGCGGCATGCAGCTCGAGCATGTCGAAGCCGGCGCGATGCCCGCGCTTCGCCGCCGCTACGAAATCGGCGACGACCTGATCCATGTCCGCGCGGGTCATTTCGCGCGGCACCGGGCTGTGCGGGAAATAGGGGAGCGGCGAGGCCGAGATGATCGGCCAGCCCCCCTCCTCCAGCGGCTCGTCGATGCCCTCCCACATCAGCTTGGTCGCGCCCTTGCGGCCGGCATGGCCGAGCTGCAGGCAGAACTTGATCTTGGAGTGCGCGTACACGAAATCGACAATGCGCTTCCACGCGGCTTCGTGCGCATCGTTGTACATGCCGGCGCAACCGGGCGAGATGCGGGCGTCTTTCGACACGTCGGTCATCTCGGTGAACATCAAGCCAGCGCCGCCGATCGCGCGCGAACCGTAGTGGACGAGATGCCAATCGTTGGGCATGCCGTCTTGCGCGGAGTATTGACACATCGGCGACACGACCAAGCGGTTCTCGAGCGTGAGGGAGCGCAGGCGGAACGGCTGGAACATGGGCGCGAGCGGTTGAGAGACGTCGGCATCGAACCCGAGTGCGCGCACGTCGCGGGCAACCAGGCGATCCGCTGCTTTGACGAATTTGGGGGCGCGCAGCACGAGGTTGTCGTAGGTGATGGCCTTGGAGCGCGTCATCAACCCGAAGGCGAAGCGGGTCGGATCCATGTTCCAGAATCGCTCCACGTGTTCGAACCAAACCAGCGATACGTCGGCCGAATGCTGGGTCTTTTCCACCTCCTCGCGCCGGCGCGCTTCGAACTCGGCGAGCGCGGCGGCAACGTCCCGCCCGCCGGTCGATCGGAACGCTTCGTAAAGGGCGATTCCGTCCTCCATCGCCAGCTTGGTGCCCGAGCCAATGGAAAAGTGCGCGGTCGCCTTGGCATCGCCGATCAGCACCATGTTGTCGGCGACCCAGCGCTCGCAGCGAATGGTCGGGAAATTGCGCCAGATCGAGCGGTTGGTGATCAGCCGATGGCCTTGCAGCTCCTGCACGAACAAGCCTTCGGCGAAACGCGCGGAGGCGGCTTCATCGAGCTTGTCGAGGCCGGCGCGCGCGAAAGTTTTCGGATCGGTCTCGACGATCCAGGTCGATCGCTGCGGCTCGTACTGGTAGCAATGGCCGATGAAGATGCCGTGCTCGGTCTCGCGGAAGAAGAACGTGAAGGCATCGAACGGGCAGGTCGAGCCCATCCAGGAGAAGAAGTTCGGCCGCAGATCCACGTGCGGCTTGAATCGATCGGCGAATGCCTCGCGCCAGCGTGAATTGATGCCGTCCGCGACCACGACGAGGTCGGCGTTGCAGATTAAGGGATCGAGCGGGGAGATTTCGTGCTGATATTCGATCTCGACGCCGAGCGCGCGCGCACGCCGGCCCAGGATCTCGAGAAGCGTCGCGCGCGAGCAGCCGCAGAACCCGTTGCCGCCGATGCGGTGCCTCGTGCCGCGGAAATGGATCTCGATATCGTCCCAATAGGCGAAGTGGCCGACGATCGCCCGATAGCTCTCTTGGTCGTAAGCCTCGAAGGTGTCGAGCGTCTCGTCCGAGAACACGACTCCGAAGCCGAAGGTGTCGTCCGGCCGGTTGCGCTCGAATACGGTGATGCGGGTCTGTGGCCAGGCTTTCTTGAGTAGAATCGAGAAATAGAGGCCCGCCGGGCCGCCGCCGATCACGTGAACTTTCATCGCGCGCCTCTCGAGGGCTGCAGCTCTCACGGCGTCTTGCGCGGGCCTGCCCGCACATCCATCTTTTCGCGAGAAGATGGATGGCCGGGTCAAGCCCGGCCATGACGCACCCGGGGTCGCAATTACTTTAAGCATAAAATATCTGGTCGGCAAGCTTGAAGCCTAAAAATTTTAAGCTTAAAGTAAGACTGTGCATCTTTCCGGCCAGCATGCCTTCGTCACCGGCGGCGGGCGCGGCATCGGCCGCGCGGTCGCCGCCGCGCTCGCCCGCGCCGGTGCCACGGTGACCGTGCTCGGGCGCAGCGAAGCGCCGCTGCGCGCGGCGGTGAGCGCCGGCGCGGCAACCGGCTTCACCGTCGCCGATGTCACCGACGCGGCCACACTCAACCGGCAGGTCAGCGCCGCCGCCGCGGCGCACGGCCCCGTTGCCATCCTCATCAACAACGCGGGTTCGGTCGCGAGCGGGCCCTTCAGCAAGGCCGATGCATCGGTGTTCCGCAGCATGTGGGACGTGCACGTGATGGGCGCGGTCTATGCAACGCAGGCGGTATTGCCGGGCATGATCGCGCGCGGCTTCGGCCGGATCGTCAACATTGCCTCGACCGCGGGACTCAGGGGCTATGCCTATGTCAGCGCGTATTGCGCGGCGAAACACGCGCTCGTCGGCTTGACGCGTGCGCTCGCCGCCGAGACCGCAAAGTCCGGCGTCACCGTGAATGCGGTCTGCCCGGGCTACACCGACACCGATCTCCTGCGCGAGAACGCGACGCGCGTCGCCGCCAAAACCGGCCGCTCGCAAGCCGAGGTGCTCGCCGAATACCGGCGGGACGCGCCGATCGACCGGCTGATCAGACCGGAAGAGGTCGCCGCCGCCGTGCTTTACCTCTGCTCGCCGGAAGCCGCGGCCGTCACCGGCACCACGCTCGCGGTTGCAGGAGGGGAGATGTGATGGACGAACGCGCGTTGCCGCTCGACGCGGAGACCAAGGTTGCCGAACGGCCCCACGATCACAAGGACGAATTGCGGCTGTGGCTGCGGCTCTTCGCTTGCAAGGAGGTGATCGAGGGCGAGGTCCGCCGGCGCCTGCGCGACAATTTCGACGTCACATTGCCCCGCTTCGATCTGATGTCGCAGCTCTACCGCGCCCCGAAGGCGATGACATTGGGTGAGCTGTCGCAGCGCATGATGGTGTCGAACGGCAATGTCACCGGCCTGGTCGATCGGCTCCTCGAGCAAGGCCTGATCAGCCGCCGGCCCTCCCCCAATGATCGCCGCGCCCAGCTCGTGAGTCTGACTGCCGAGGGACGCCGTTTTTTCCGCGCGATAGCGCGCGCAAACGGCGACTGGATCGCAGACATGCTCGCCGACTTATCCACTGACGAAATTGACACGCTCATGCAGCTTCTAGCCAAGACCAAAGCGTCGGCGCGCAAGGCGATCTGCAATGGAGGGGCGCGATGAGTGCAGCCAATGCGGTCACCTTGCCGCTCGCGGCCTACAAGGCGCGCCATATTCGGCTTGCGGTCGACGGCAAGGTCGCCACCGTCACGCTGGACCGGCCCGACAAGAAGAACCCGCTCACTTTCGAAAGTTACGCGGAGATCGCCGACCTCTTCCGCGCAGCGGCCAAGGAGAAAGCCGTCAAGGCGTTCGTCGTCACTGGGGCCGCGGGCAATTTTTGCTCGGGCGGCGACGTGTTCGAGATCATCAAGCCGCTCGTGGAGATGGAGGCGCGAGAGCTCCTCGATTTCACGCGCATGACCGGGGAGGTAGTCAAGGCGATGCGCGCGTGCCCGCAACCGATCATCGCCGCGGTCGATGGGGTGTGCGCCGGCGCGGGTGCGATCTTGGCCATGGCCTGCGATCTGCGCCTTGGAACGCCCGGCGCCAAGGTCGCATTTCTCTTCAACCGCGTGGGGCTCGCCGGCTGCGACATGGGCGCTTGTGCGATCCTGCCGCGGATCATCGGCGCGGGCCGCGCGGCGGAGCTTCTCTATACCGGCCGGGTACTCGGCGGCGAGGAGGCGGAACGCTGGGGCTTCTTCAACCGGCTCGCCACCCCCGATACGCTCTTGGCGCAGGCGCAGCAGCTCGCCGCCGAACTGGCCGCCGGACCCACTTTCGCCAATGCCATGACCAAGCGCATGCTCGATATGGAATGGGCGATGTCGGTCGAGAGCGCGATTGAGGCCGAAGCAGTCGCGCAGGCGTTATGCATGGAGACGCAGGATTTCGCGCGTGCGTTCCGCGCCTTTGCCGCCAAGCAGAAGCCAGTCTTCGAGGGCAATTGAGATGGGCCTTTGTGCACTTCAGCGCAGCCACCAAGGTCCGTTCGTCCCCGCGAGGGGCACCCCGCGCCGCTTGCGTCGCGGGGACCCCGTTGCCGGGACCCAGAGCTACGGACTGAGGCCCCTGTGGTCCCGCTTTCGCGGGAATGAACGCAGTGGGTTGCAAGGCTTCGTCTCGTTTTTAGGGAGCGCCGCGTGAGCCTCGAGGAAACGCTGACCTGGCCATTCTTCGATGAGCGCCATCGCCGCTTTGCCGCGGCGCTTGTGCATTTCGCGGACACGACGCTTCCTGCATTGCCCCATGACGATGTTGATGCGGCCTGCCGCGCGCGGGTGAAAGCGCTCGGCGAGGGGGGCTTCCTGAAGGCCGTCGTGCCGGCAGAGCATGGTGGCCTTTATGACAAGCTCGATGTGCGCACGCTGTGTCTCGCACGCGAGATTTTGGCCTTCCGCGATGGATTGTCCGACTTCGCATTCGCCATGCAGGGTTTGGGCTCGGCCTCGATCTCGCTGTTCGGCTCGGCGGTGCTCAAGGCGCGCTATCTGCCGCCGGTGCGCGACGGCCGCGCCATTGCCGCCTTCGCGCTCTCCGAGCCGGAGGCGGGGTCGGATGTTGCCGCGCTCGCGGCCACGGCGAAATCGGACGGAGCCTCGCATCTGCGCATCGACGGCTGCAAAACCTGGATTTCCAACGGCGGCATTGCCGATCACTACGTCGTGTTCGCGCGCACCGGGGAAGGACCCGGCGCCAAAGGGCTCTCCGCGTTCGTCGTCGATGCCGAGAGTCCCGGATTGAGCGTGGCTGAGCGCATCGAGGTCATCGCACCCCACCCGCTCGCGACGTTACGGTTCGAAGGCGTGCGCGTGCCGGTCGGCAACCGCTTGGGCGCCCCGGGTGACGGATTCAAGGTCGCGATGGCGACGCTCGACGTCTTCCGTTCCACCGTGGGCGCCGCCGCGCTCGGTTTTGCCCGGCGCGCATTGCATGAAACCGTTGAGCGCGCTGCAAGCCGCAAGCTCTTCGGCGCGCCGCTCGCCGAGCTACAGCTCACGCAAGGCGCGATCGCCGACAGCGCCAGCGAGGTCGACGCATCGGCCCTTCTGGTCTATCGCGCGGCCTGGATCAAGGATCAGGGCGCCGCGCGCGTTACGCGGGAGGCGGCGACAGCAAAAATGTTCGCGACCGAGGCGGCGCAGCGCGTGATCGATCGCGCCGTGCAACTGCACGGCGGCTTTGGTGTCACCAAGGGCGTCAAGGTCGAAGAGCTTTACCGCGAGATCCGCGCGTTGCGCATCTATGAAGGCGCGACCGAAGTGCAAAAGGTGGTGATTGCGCGCGAGCTGTTGAAGAATCGGGCGGGAAAGTCGGCGTTGGCGGCGGAGTGAGACGATGCGCGGCTTCGCAGTTTGTTCCATTGGTCCCCGCGGAAGCGGGGACTCAGAGACGCGAGTGCGGCCCCTGAGTTCCCGCTTGCGCGGGAATGAACGGAGTTTATTGCACGAGGAGCGACAGCAATGACCGCGCAAGTCGATACCTTCGCGCGCGATAACCTGCCGCCGCGCGCGCAATGGCCGGAATTCCGCTTCGAGCTGCCGGAATTGAATTATCCCGATCGCATGAACTGCGCGGTTGAATTGCTCGACCGCTGGATTGCAGCGGGCCACGGCGATGCACCCTGCCTGATCGCGCCGAACGAGACCTTGAGCTACGCGCAACTCGCGCAGCGGGTGCATCGCGTCGCCAATGCACTCACGCGCGTGCTTGGCGCGTTGCCCGGCCATCGCGTGCTGCTGCGCGGACCCAACAACCCGATGATGGTCGCCGCCTATCTCGCGGTCATTAAAGCCGGCGGGATCGTGGTCGCGACCATGCCGCTCTTGCGCGCGAAGGAGATCGCCTATCCGATCGGCAAGGCCAAGATCCATCTCGCTTTATGCGATCACCGGCTGGCCGACGAGATGGAGAAAGCCCGCGCTCTCGCGCCCGATCTCGAGCGTGTGATCTATTGGGGCGGGGGCGGGGCCGACGCGCTGGAAACGTTAATGGCAACGCCGGGATATGAGAGCTTCGTGCCGTGCGACACGGCGAGCGACGATGTCTGTCTCATCGCTTTCACTTCGGGCACGACCGGCGAGCCCAAGGGCACCATGCATTTCCATCGCGACATTCTTGCGACCTGCGACAGCTACGGCCGGCACGTGTTGCGCGCCGAGGCAGCGGACCGCTTCATTGGGTCGCCGCCGCTCGCCTTCACCTTCGGGCTCGGCGGCCTCGTCTTGTTTCCGCTGCGCGTGGGCGCCGCTTCGGTCCTCATCGAGAAGGCGTCCCCGGACGATTTGCTCGCCGCGATCGAGAAACTCCGCGCGACGATCGCCTTCACCGCGCCGACGGCTTATCGCGCGATGCTGGCAAAGCTTCGCGAGCATGACGTTTCCTCGCTGCGCAAATGCGTCTCGGCTGGCGAAGCCCTGCCGAAGGCAACGTTCGACGCCTGGCTCGCCGCCACCGGCATCAAGATCCTCGACGGCATCGGCGCGACCGAGATGCTGCACATCTTCATCGGCTCTCCCGAGGAGGAGATCCGCCCAGGCGCGACTGGCAAGCCTGTGCCCGGCTACGAGGCGCGCGTGGTCGATGCCGAGGGCAAGGAGCTCCCGCCCAACAGGATTGGCCGCCTCGCCGTGCGCGGGCCGACCGGATGCCGCTATCTCGCCGACAAGCGTCAGCGCCAATATGTGCAGAACGGCTGGAACGTCACCGGTGACACCTATCTCATGGATGCGGACGGCTACTTCTGGTACCAGGCACGCTCCGACGACATGATCGTCTCTGCCGGCTACAACATCGCCGGTCCCGAAGTAGAGGCTGCACTGCTCGAGCATCCGGCGGTTGCCGAATGCGGCGTGGTGGGTGCGCCGGACGAAGAACGAGGACAAATCGTCAAAGCCTATGTCGTGCTGCGGGGAGGCCATAGCGGGGATGCTGCAACCACCAAGCTGCTGCAGGAGCACGTCAAGGCAACCATCGCGCCTTACAAATACCCGCGCACCATCGAATACGTGACGCAGTTGCCACGCACGCAAACCGGCAAGCTGCAGCGCTTCGAGCTTCGCCGCATGGCGGCCGACACCGCCTCGCATAAGCTTGCGTCATGATGCGTGCGGCAAGCCATTTGTTCTCCTCCCACGTATTGCCGTCACCCGCGGGCTTGACCACGCAAGTCGGGTTTACCCGACTTGCGCACCCGAAGCGCCCGAAATCGGGTACACCCGATTTCGGGTGGTCCATCTGCGTCGCAAAAAAGTTTTTGCGAAGGGATGGATTGCCGGGTCGAGCCCGGCAATGACGAGCCATAGCAAGACCGAACGTGCCCGAATCTCCGCCTCCCAACACCGTGCTGCAGCCTGAGGGCTGGCCGCGACCGCGCGGCTTCGCCTATGGCATCCGCGCGCGCGGCGAAATGGTGTTCGTCGGCGGCATGATCGGCCAAGACCAGCGCGGCCGCTTTGCGCAAGGATTCATCGCGCAGGCGAAGCAAGCGCTCGCCAACATTGCCGCGGTGCTGGCGCAAGCCGGCGCCTCGCCGCAGCACATCGTGCGGCTGACCTGGTACGTGCGAGACATGGACGAATATCTTGGCGATCTCGAAGCGCTCGGCGCGGCCTATCGCGAGATCATGGGCCGGCACTTTCCGGCGATGGCTGTAGTCGAAGTCAGCAGGCTCGTTGAACCCGAGGCGCGATTAGAGATCGAGGCGACGGCAGTCTTGTCGCAGTGACGGTGCATCCGGCGCCGTAGAGCTGTTGCGGAAAAGTCCGTCAAACCGCCGCGAGCAGCCGCTTCAATGAAGGTGTGAGCGGGCTGCTCAGCGCCAAGCGAACCATGCGGGCGAGATCCGCTTTCCGATATGGCTTTGGCAGCAGAATAATATCGGGATCGAGACGGCCATGATGAAAGATGGCGTTTTGAGTGTAGCCGGACGTAAACAGCATTTTCACAGATGGCAGGCGCTTTACCACCTCTTCGGCAAGCAGCCCCCGCTGAGTGGTCCAGATGTAATGTTAGTTTAAGGTTGGCCGTTGCGCCAGCGTGGCCGACGGAGCCGGGCGGCGTAGGGCAGCCGGCCACGCGCGGTCAAGAGCTTATTGAAATCGTGCACTCGCGCTCGCGTTGCGCGGAGATCCTGTCGGTGACGTCCTCGTGCGTGGTCACCCATCCCCCGTCCGCCATCGGCCTAGACACGGTATGGATCGTGCGTCCGTTCGCGGTGCTCTCCATCGTGCTGGTGGTTTTGCCCTCGGCAATCGCAGCGTCGAGCATCGAGCAATATTGATCCACGTGCTCGGAAAAATTCCCAACTTCCTTCTGATGACGAAGGAGATCTTTTTTCGTGCATCCGGACTTCCCGATTTCCGGCGACAGTCCATACATTTCGATGTAACGCGAATTGTGAACGATCAGCCGCTTTTGCGAATCGAACATCACCAGGCCCTGCGCCATGTTGTTCAGCGCCGTGGTAAGCTGCGCGTCCTTCTCGCGCAGGCGGCGATCGGCAAACGCGCCGGCGAGGCTCATGCCCAGCACCGCCACCGCGGCATTGGTGATCGCAAGCGCCAGCGTTGTCGGGGAGAGCGAGAAGGCATCGATGACGCGCGTAGGATCCGGCAGGATCTCCACCGCCCCCATCGCGGTGAAGTGGTGAGAGACGATCGCCAGCGTGAGCAACAGCGCGGCGAATAGCGTTGTTCGGATCTCGTCGCTGCGAACGGCGCTCGCGAGCGCCGCCGCGCCGAACAGCATCCCGAGTCCGACGGACGAGGCGACAAGCGGCAAATCCCAAGTGATGCGTCCCGGCACCTCCACCGCCCACATGCCCGTATAGTGCATCGCGCCGACGCCGGCACCGACCACCACGCCGCCCACCACCGCAGCCCAACGCCCTGGCACGGCGAGCGATACTGCAAAGCCCATGCTGGTGATTGCCGCCGCCGCCATCAACGAGAGCGCGGTCAGGCCGACATTGTAGGCAACCGGGATACCGGGCTCGTAGGCGAGCAGGGCAATGAAATGCGTGGCCCAGGTGCCGCAACCAGTGGTGATTCCGGCGGTGGCGAGCCAAGCGAGCCCGGCACGGCCGCTGGCGGCGCGCGCGCGATGAAACAGATTGATGGCACCCAGGTCGCGATGACCGCAAACAAGAAGGCCAAGACGAGAATCAAGAGGCTCATCCGACGGCGACCTTGCCATGATCGCCTCGCTCTGCCGACGCCGATGTCAGCCCAACGCGTTCGGCAGCCACGTCGCGATCGCCGGAAAGATGATGATGACCACCAGCAGGACGAGGCTCATCGCGACATAGGGCACAACCGCGCGGAAAATATGCGCCATCGTGACCTCCTTCGGAGCGACACCCTTCATCGTCATCAGCAGGAGTCCGTGCGGCGGCAGCAACAGGCCGAGCTGCATGCAGATCAGGTAGAGAACTCCAAACCAGATCAGGTCGATATCGAGGCGCTGAACGATCGGCATGAAGACCGGCAACGTGATGAGCATCATGCTGACCTGGTCGACGAAAATGCCGAGAAAAATCAACAGCAGCATCATTCCGGCTAGGATGGCAAACGGTGTCAGCCCGCCACCCAGGATGTTTGAAACAATTCCTTCGGTCGATCCCGAAAAGCTGAGAATTTGCGAGAAGGTCGTAGCGCCGAGAATGATGAAGAGAATCATTGCCGAAATGCCAACCGTACCCCGCAGTGCCTTGAGCAGTGCATCGAAACGCAGCGAGCGATAAGCCGCGGCAAGCGCCATGGTGGCAAGGGCGCCGAGCGCCGCGGACTCTGTCGGCGTCGCGATGCCCCCCGACATCGCGCCGATGACCACCACGAAGATGGAGACGAGCGGAAGCACGTAGAGCACGAGCAGCTCGTATCGCGCCCATCCCGATTTTTCCTCGACAGGGGTTGCCGGCGCCAGGGCGGGATTCGCTTTGGCGCGGACGATGATGTAGCCGACGAACGCAACGCTGAGCATCAAGCCCGGAACAACGCCGCCAATCAGCAGCTTCGAAATCGAAATCCCGGACAGGCTGCCAAGCAGCACGGTGAGGGCGGAAGGGGGAATCAACATGTCCACCGCGCCGATCGCCATGATGGGTCCCGTCGCGATCACCGGGTTGTATCCGCGCGCCAGCATGACAGGCAGCATCAACGAGCCCAGCATGGCAGTCGTCGCGATCGTCGAGCCCGAGATCGCCGAGAAAACCGTGCCCGCGACTACCGCGACCACCGCGAGCCGCCCCGGAACCTGCCGAACGAGGCGTTCGATTCCATCGATGACCTTCAACGCCAGCCCGGTGTGGAAGAGAACCTCGCCCATCAGGACGAAGAGCGGAATTGGCGTCAGCGAGAAATTGAGCACCGCTCCGGCGCTGTTGCGGAGCATCTGGCTCAGGCCGGCGTCGCCGCCGAGAAACAAAATCGCCCCGAGGATATTGATCGCAATGAAAGAGAAGGCCACCGGCATGCCAATCAAGAGAAGGGCGGTCGAGCCACCCAGAAGCAGCAGCGAGGCGAGTTGCCAGGACATGATCGGCCCCACCACCCTAGGAAGCGGACACCGCGTCGTCTCGCGGACGCCGCTCGGATAGCGCAAGACGATGCATGCGAAAGAGAAATTCGATACTCAGCAGCACAAAGGTGAGCGGCATCGGCGCGAGTAGCCACCACTCCGGGATAATCAGCGTCTTGATGGAAAGGGCGCCGCTCTCGAAGCTTGCCGCCGCAACGCGCGTTCCGTACCAAACGAAGTAGAGGCAGCAAATCACGCCGAGAATGTCGCCGATCCATTCGAGCAGCCAGGCGACCTCGAGCGGCAGCACCCGCAGCACGATATCGATGCGGATGTGCTGGCCTTGCCGCAACAGGCCGGGAGCGGCAAGCAGCGTCATCAGATAGATGATGTCCTCGGAGACCTCATTGCTCGGCGCGATGCCGCCCAGCCCGATATTGCGCAGCAGCACATCGGCGCCGATGAGCAACGTCATCGTCAGGAGCAAGAGACACGCGAGCAGCGTCAGCGCTTCGAGGAGGCGGCTGTACCAGTGGGCCAGTCTCGCCATGCAGAGACGCGCCGGTCGATCGCCACGCCGCGCTAATTGGGCTTGGCGAAGAACTCCTTCAGCTTTGCCCCATGTTGCGGGCTTTGGCGGATCACCCCCGCCCAGCCGGCTTCGTAGGCTTTGTCGTGATAGCGTTTTCCGGCGGCCCCCTGGAGCGTGATCGTCTGAATGCCGGCGTCAGCCTGACGCTTGGTGTCCTTCGCGTTCTCTTCGGCGAAAATCGCGACTGCATCCGCTTCGGCTTGCTCACCCGCCTTGCGCAGAACACTGCGTTGCGCCTCGGTGAGCTTGTCCCATGTGGACTTGTTCACCAGGATCGACACCTCGGCGGTATAGAAGCCGGGATCGACTCGATATTTCGTCTTCTCGTGCCACCCGAGATCGAAGATACCGGTGATCGGCCAGCCGTACCCATCAACGACCCCGCGCTCCAGCGCCGTATAGACCTCGCCTGGCGCCGTCTGAACGACCGTCGCTCCGAGCGTCTGGAAAAAATCGCGGTAGACCGGCGTGATGCGAATCTTGAGCCCACTGAGATCGGGACTCGAGATCGGCTTGTTGAGATAGAGGTGAAATGGATTTCCATCGACATGCCGCGCAAGAAAAATCGCATTCATCTTCTCGGCATATAGTTGCGCCATGTAGTCGTAGCCGCCGTTCTTGCGCAGCTCCGACATGGGCCGCTCAGTCAGCTTCCACGCGTCGGCTTCAGGCATCACATTGGTGTAAAAAGCTCCTGTCGAATTCGCGACATCGACCACGCCCGATTTCAGCGCGTTTCCGACCTCGAACGGCGGCATGGCCTTCGGTCCGCCGATGTAATTGATCTGAAGAACGCCCTTGCCGTCCCGATTGACCTGCTCGATGAAGCGCTCCAAGCCGCGCGAATAGGTGGTTTTTTCGGCAAAGGCGGAGACGGCGCGCAGCGTCAGCTCCTCCGCCGAGGCCGTTGAGAGCACTGCGACAAAGAGCGCGCCGGCGATGACGATCGAGCGCATGGTTCCCCTCTCCAAGCCGAAAGCCTATATGATGATACCGCCTTGCAAATATAATCAGGGTGGCCTCACTTTGAGTCAATTGCGCCCCGGCGCGTAAACGTCGCACCAAGGACCCGAGAGGACGCGGATGGCAGAACGCTCGTTCAAAAGCGAGGTCGCAAAACTTCGGCTCGGCGATGGCCAAGAATTCCGCGGCGAGGGAATTCTCGCCGTCACTAAAGCGCTGCTGCAGGCCGGCGTGTCCTATGTGTCCGGCTACCAGGGGGCGCCGATCTCGCATCTCGTCGACGTGCTTGCCGACGCTGACGACGTGCTGCACGAGCTCGGCATCCGCTTCGAGGCGAGCGCAAACGAGGCGGCCGCCGCCGCGGCGCTCGCGGCGTCGATCAACTATCCGCTGCGCGGCGCCGCGACCTTCAAATCGACGGTTGGCACCAACGTCGCCTCCGACGCGCTCGCCAACCTCGCCTCGAGCGGCGTCACCGGCGGCGCGCTCATCATCGTCGGCGAGGATTACGGCGAAGGCTCCTCGATCATGCAGGAGCGCAGCCACGCCTTCGCCATGAAGTCGCAGATCTGGCTCCTCGATCCGCGTCCCAACCTGCCGTCGATCGTGCGGGCGGTCGAGACCGGCTTCGCGCTGTCGGAAGCCTCCAACACGCCGGTGATGCTGGAGCTGCGCATCCGCGCCTGCCACGTCTACGGCAGCTTTACCGCGCGCGACAATGCGCGCGCGACCTTCTCGCTCAAGGACGCGCTTGAGCACCCCGTGCGCGATACGAACCGCATCGTCTTACCGCCCGCGAGCTATCTGCACGAGCGGGAAAAGATCGAGAAGCGCTGGCCGGCCGCCGTGCGCTTCATCGAGCAGCACAAGCTCAACGAGGTCTTCGACGGCGAGGTCGGCGATATCGGCATCGTCATGCAAGGGGGCATGTACAATACGGCGCTGCGCGCGCTGGAAATTTTTGGCCTCGCTGACGTGTTCGGCGAGAGCCGCATCCCGCTCTACGTGCTCAACGTCACCTATCCGCTGATCGATTCCGAGCTTGTACGCTTCTGCGCGGACAAGAAGGCGATTCTAATCATCGAAGAGGGGCAGCCGGAGTTCATCGAGCAGGCGGTGAACACGATCCTGCGCCGCGCCGACGTCGCAACGCGCATCGAAGGAAAGAGCATGCTGCCGATGGCCGGCGAATATACCGGCGGCGTAGTAAAGGAGGGCCTGCGCAAATTCATCGCGGCGTATCGGCCGGATCTGCTGTCGGATGCGCGCGCGCCCATCATCTTGCCCTCGTCGGCCGATCGCCTGGCCAAGGCGCAGCGCGCGGTCGCCGGACAAGTGCACGGCCGCCCGCCCTCGTTTTGCACCGGCTGCCCTGAACGGCCGATTTTTACCGCCATGAAGCTCGTGGAGCGCGAGCTCGGGACCCATCACGTGAGCTGCGACATCGGCTGCCACCTGTTCTCGGTTCTGCCGCCGTTCAACGTGGGCAACTCCACCATGGGATACGGCTTGGGCGGCGCCGGCGCTGCCGCATTCAACGCGCCGGCGGGCAAGCGCGCCATCGCGCTCGTCGGCGATGGCGGCTTTTGGCACAACGGGCTCGCCTCGAGCGTCGGCAACGCCGTGTTCAACAAAAGCGACAACGTGCTGATCGTCGTCGACAACGGCTATTCGGCGGCGACCGGCGGGCAGGACATACCGTCCTCTGCTGCCGACAACAGCATGCGCGCGACCAAGAACCCGATCGAGAAGGCGGTGCGCGGGGTCGGCGTCAAATGGGTGCGCACGCTCACGCGCACCTACGATGTGGCGAAGATGGCCGATACGCTCAAGGAGGCGCTCACCACCGCGGTCAAGGGCCCCAAGGTCATCGTTGCCCAATCCGAATGCATGCTCAATAAAGAGCGGCGCGTGCGGCCACTGATGCGCAAGCGTTTGCAGCAGGGCGAGCGCGTGGTGCGCGAGCGCTTCGGCGTCGATCCCGATACCTGCACCGGCGACCACTCCTGCATTCGGCTGTCGGGCTGCCCATCGCTCACGCTCGCGCCCAATCCCGATCCGCTGCGGCGCGAGCCGGTAACGAAGGTGATCAATTCCTGCGTCGGCTGCGGATTGTGCGGCGAGGTCGCGCACGCGGCAGTGCTTTGCCCGTCGTTCTACCGCGCTTCAATCATCGCCAACCCGACGCCATGGGACCGGCTGAAGAGTAATGTGCGCGGCGCCGTGATCGGCTGGTTGCAACGGCGCATGGACGGCCGCCTCGCCGCCGCTTGATGCGCATCTCTTTGCCACGCACTCGATGCTCTTTCCCTCGCCCCGCGAAGCGGGGAGAGGGTGGCGAGCCGCGAAGCGGCGAGGCGGGTGAGGGGCAAGAGCGGCTGCAGGTTTGGCGACTCGCGTTGCGAAATAATTGCCCCTCACCGGGCCCTCGCTGTGCTTGGGCCACCCTCTCCCCGCTTCGCGGGGCGAGGGCTCCCCTGCACCGCGTCCGGAACACGTGGATTCGCAAGTGACGAACGTGCGGCCGATTACCATTGCGGTGGTTGCGCTGGGCGGCGAGGGCGGCGGCGTGCTCGCCGACTGGATCGTCGACCTCGCCCAGCACGGCGGCTATCTCGCGCAGGCGACTTCCGTGCCGGGCGTCGCCCAGCGCACCGGCGCCACCGTCTATTACGTCGAATTGTTTCCCAAAGCTGCCGCGCAGGCGGCGGGCCGCGCGCCGGTGCTCGCGCTGATGCCGGTGCCGGGGGACGTCGACGTCGTGCTCGCCTCCGAGCTGATGGAAGCCGCGCGCGCCATCGAGCGCGGCTTCGTCACGCCGGAGCGGACGCTGCTCATCGCGTCCACCCACCGGGTGTTCGCCATGACGGAAAAGATCGCGCTCGCCGACGGGCGCGTCGACGCGGCGGCGCTGCTTTCCGCCTGTCGCGAGGGCGCGCGCGAGCTCGTCGCGTTCGACATGGCGGCGCTGGCGGATGCGACCGGCAGCGTGCTCAGCGCCGTGTTGTTCGGCGCGCTCGCGGGTTCGGCTGCGCTCCCCTTCCCGCGCACGGCGTTCGAGGCGGCAATCCGCCGCGGTCAAGTTGGGGTCGATCGCAGCCTCGCCGCCTTCGCCGCCGGGTTCGCGGCGGTCCAGGAGGGCGGCACGGCCGTTCCGGCGTCCCTCGCTCCCGACACGCGCGCCGTGCCGCGCGCGCTGCGCGACCTTTTGAATGCAGCCGGGCGCGACTTTGATGGGGATGCGCGCGCCATCGTGCTTGCCGCGATCGAGCGGCTTGCCGAGTTTCAGGACACCAGCTACGCGCGCCAGTTTTTGGCGCGGCTCGCCCGCTTCCAAGAGATCGAGCGGCAACACGGCAACGGCTCCGGTGCGCTGCTTGCGGAAACCGCGCGGCAGCTCGCGCTGGCGATGGCCTACGAGGACACCATCCGCGTCGCCGAGCTTAAAATTCGCTCAAGCCGCTTCGCGCGCGTGCGCGAGGAAATAAAGATCGAGGACGGGCAGATCCTCGAGATCGCCGAATTTTTTCATCCGCGCACGCAGGAGATCGCAGATACGCTGCCGGCTGGCCTTGGACGCTGGCTACTGCGCACGCGCTGGGCGCGCGCGCTGCTCGATCGCGCCACGCGCAAGGGACGAATCATCAAGACCACGTCGATCGGCGGATTTTTGCTGCTCTATGCGCTGGCGAAGCTCAAGCGACTGCGCCGCCGCTCGCTACGGTTCGCCGCCGAGCAGGCCGCGCTGTCCCATTGGCTCAACCTGGTGGCGGCGAACGCGCGCGCGGATTATCCGCTCGCGGTGCAAGTGGCGCGCATGCGCAACCTGGTCAAAGGCTACGGCGATACGCGGGAGCGCGGACAGGCCAAGTTCGATAAGCTGACGATGCTCGTCCCGCGCTTGCTCGGGCGCAGCGATTCCGGCGCAACCCTCGAGGTGCTGATCAAAGCCGCGCTCGCGGACGAACATGGGCAAATCCTGGACAAAGCCATCGCCGAGCTTGGTGCCAATTCCGTCTCCCGCGTGGGAAAGCCGGTCGGCGTGAAGGGTTAGAGAGCTTGAGCGAAACGCTACCCGCCGCGCCGCAAACTCCGTTCATTCTCGCGAAAGCGGGAATCCAGGCGCCGCAATCCGTGGCCCTGGGCCCCCGCTTTCGCGGGGACGAACGGAAGAGAGTGCTTTGGAAGGCGCCGGCCGAGCCATCGTTATAGCTGTACCAAGCACGAGAGGTTGAGCGTGGGCATTTCCCTCATTCAACAAGTCAAAATCCAGGCTCAGGTCCTGGTCCCGCTGGTGAAGGCCCTGCAGGCGGAATTGGGCGAGGAGCGAGCAAACGTCCTTGTTCGAAGGGCCCTCGGTGATCTTTATCGTCGCTACGGCGAAGAGTTCTGGCGGACGAAGAATGAAAAGAACCTTGGGAAGAGCATGGCGTCTGCGTTTGCAACCTTTGCCCGCGAGGACGCTCTCGATTATCGCGTGCGCGAGCAGTCACAGGATGCCTTCGAGATCGACGTTACAGGATGCCGGTACGCTGAGTTCTACAAGGAGCTGGGTGAGCCGGAACTCGGATTCCTGCTGGTCTGCGGCGCGGACTTCACCATGGCCGAGGGATTTGATCCCGACATAAGACTCACGCGCACGCAAACCATCATGCAGGGCGCAAGCCACTGTGACTTTCGGTATAAGCGAGTGAGAGAGACGGATTAAATACGCTCTAGCGCTCGCCGCGCCGATGCGCGAAGCTAGCGCCACGAACCTCCAAGGAGGCAGCCATGGCCTATGACCTCGATCAATTCGTGTCGGATTGCCGCGCTATTCTCAAGCGCGACGGCGGACGGGAGGGCCGCGAGCAAGTGCGTCTGAAGCTCGAGCAGCTCCTCGGCAACCGCGACTTCGTCAAGACCTATTGCGGCGAGCAGGTGCCGCGCGGGCTCAAGGTGCTCTACGAGGATCCCGAACTCGGCTTTCAGATCCTTGCCCATATCAACGACAAGGCGCGCGTCTCGCCGCCACACGACCATGGCGCGTCATGGGCGATCTACGGGCAGGCTACCCACTACACCGACATGATCGAGTGGGAGCGCGAGGACGATGGCGCTGAGCCCGGAAAGGCGAAGCTCAAGCCGGTCAATAAATACCGCCTGCTGCCCGGGCACGCCGGCATTTATCAGGACGGCAAGATTCATTCGATCGACTATCCCGACTACGCGCGGTTCGTGCGCGTGACGGGCACCAATCTCGACAAGATCGAGCGCGTGCGCTTCGATCTCGCCTCGGGCAAGGTGGAGCAGATGACGCCGCAGCAGGCGACGTGAGGGCGACGCGCCGCGATCAGGGTGGCTCCCCTCCCCCGCTTGCAGCCGAACTCGGGTTTACCCGAGTTCGGCCACCTAATAACTGGCCGAAGTCGGATATATCCGACTTCGGCTGGGGGGTTAGGGAGGGGGTGGCGAAAAGATCCGTGCTTGTGGGCCCCCTCCCCACCCCTCCCCCGTAAACGGGGGAGGGAGCAGACCGAGTCCTGCTGCTTCGGTTTCGAATTAATTCCGCGACGCTTGAAACAACGATGCCTGATCTGCGGTCAGTGGATGCGCCAGCCCTCAAGGCGATACTCGCCGACGGGCAGGAGCTGGCGCTTATCGACCTGCGCGAAGAGCTGATCTTCTCGCAAAATCATCTCCTCTTCGCACGCTCGGTGCCGTTGAGCCGGCTCGAGCTCAACTTTGCCCGTTTGGTGCCGCGCCGCCGCACGCGCATCGTGTTGTGCGACGACGCCGACGGCTTGGCCGAGCGCGCGGCCGAGATTCTTGACCGCGCCGGCTACACGAACCTGCATGCGCTCGCGGGCGGCGTTGCAGCCTGGGCCAAGGCGGGCTTCGAGCTGTTCTCCGGCGTCAACGTGCCGAGCAAGGCTTTTGGCGAGTTCATCGAGCATGCGAGCGCCACGCCGAGCATCTCGGCGGAGGAGCTTGCGCGGCTCATGCACGAGCGCGCCGATATCGTCGTGCTCGACAGCCGGCCGTTCGACGAATACCAGCGCGTGTCGATTCCAAACGGCGTCAACGTGCCCGGCGCAGAGCTTGTGCTGCGCATCCGCGACCTCGCGCCCTCTCCCGAGACCACGGTGGTGGTCAATTGCGCCGGGCGCACGCGCAGCATCATCGGCGCGCAGTCGCTGATCAATGCGGGCGTGCCCAACAGGGTGGTGGCGCTGCGCAACGGCACCATGGGCTGGACGCTCGCGGGCTTCACCTGCGACAGCGGCAAGGCGAACCGCGCGGGTGATGTTTCGCAAGAGGGGCTGGCGTGGGCGAAGTCCGCGGCCGAGCGGGTGGCGAGCCGCTTCGGCATTGCGCGCATCGATGCCGCAACGCTCGAGCGCTGGCGCGCCGATGCGACGCGCACGCTCTATCTGTTCGACGTGCGCGATCCGCGCGAATACGCCGCCGGGCACGTGGCGGGCGCTGTCTCCGCTCCCGGCGGCCAGCTCGTGCAGGCGACCGACCAATACGTGGGCACGCCAGGGGCGCGCATCGTGCTGATCGATCCCGCCGAGGTGCGTGCGGTCATGACCGCGTCTTGGCTTCGCCAGATGGGCTGGCGCGACGTGGCCGTGCTGGCGCAGGAGGGTCGCGAGACGGAGCGGCCCGCGGCGCGCATCCTGGGCGAGGAACCGCCCGCGGAGCTGCGCATCGATTGCACCGGGCTTGCGGCGCTGCTGGCGCGCAAGAAAGCGACCGTCATCGATCTCTCGCTGAGCCGCGATTATCGCAACGCGCACATTCCCGGCGCCTGGTTTGCCATTCGCTCGCGGCTTCAACGCGCGCTCGCAAAAATCCCGCTCGAGGGCACGCTGGTGCTCAGCTCGGAGGACGGCGTGCTCGCCGGCCGCGCCCTGGGCGAGGCGTGCGCTCTCGTCGACCGTCCGGTGCGCGCGCTCGACGGCGGCAACGCTGCCTGGCGCACCGCGGGCCATACGCTGACGGCCGACGATCCGCGCATGGGGGATGAGCCGATCGATGTGTGGCTCAAGCCCTACGAACGCGCGCGCGACCAGGCTGCGGCGATGGAGGAGTATCTGTCGTGGGAGGTCGACCTCCCCGCGCGCATCGCCCGCGACGGCTCCGCGAATTTCATGCAGTTTCAGCCGTAGTGCTGTTGCGCTGTCCTACGAGCACCACTCGTCAGGCGACGATGGGCAGCGCCACAGTGTCCCCTCCCCCGCTTGCGGTGGAGGGACAGGGAGGGGGCATGCGATCAGACCGATCAGTGAAAGCTCACCCCCTCCCCACCCCTCCCCCGCAAGCGGGGGAGGGAGCAGACCGAGTTCGCCGCTCGTGCTGAGTCAACTCACAAGCATTGGGTCGAAGCTGATCGCACCGAGGCGTGTGGCGCGGGGCAACACGCAATGGCTCAGTGTGCAGCGGCGGCGAATCTTAACCCAACCTTAACCGCGGCCACGCGATGCTCCATCGATACCTGCGAGGGGAGCGGCGCGATGCTCGACGCGAAAGCCTACAAGGCGCATTTTCCGGATGATCCAGCCTACGAGCTCGCGCCCGGCGTTCCGCGGCAACTCAATTCCGCCGCGCTGATGGACGCGCTCGCGGCGCTCGAGGCCGAGTTCAGAGACATCCTGCGCCAAAGCACGCCCGAGTAAGACAGCCAAGCGCACGCGAAGGCCGTCATTGCCGGGCTTGACCCGGCAATCCATCCCTCTTCATAAGAACTTCTTCGCGAAGAAGATGGATGCGCGGGTCAAGCCCGCGCATGACTCGCTGGATAGGCTTCCGCCATGCGCAAGCTCGTGGAATATCCCACGCCCTCGCTCAAGGAGCGCGACCGGCGCTGGGCGGCGGTGCGCAAGGAGATGGACGCGCGCTCCCTCGATTGCCTGATCCTGTGCGGCTGGCCGGCGATGTGGGACTTCAACATCGCCAATGCGCGCCACCTCTGCCCGATCGACGGCAATGCCGAGTTCAACGTGCTCGTCTTTCCCCGCGACGGCGAGCCGACCTCGTTCATCTATTCGCCGGTCTTCACCGACTACTGGCGCGGCGCGCAGAACTGGGTCGCCGACGTGCGTCCCAAGCGCGCGACCTTCGGCGACAGCGTCGCCGAGCGGCTCGTCGAATTGGGCTTGACCGGCGCCAAAGTCGGCATCGACGGGCTTGCCGGCCCGCTCGATCCGGACGGCTGGGTGCCGCACAGCATGTATGCCCGCCTGCAGACGCGCTTGCCCAAGCTCGGCCTCGTCAGCCTCGGAACGCAAACGCTTTTTTGTGGAGCGTGGTCTAGCTGCATCGAGAGTGGCGCGCCCGAAGAGATTCGAACTCCTGACTCCCAGATTCGTAGTCTGGTGCTTTAATGGAAGTGGCGATCTCGCGCGGGGAGAAAGCCTCGTGAACAGTCTCACGGAGCTTTGTTGTTGTGGGCCATGTGTGGAACAGTTTGCTTCTCCCAGCTACTCTCTGATTCAGAGGTGAGTGACATCCGCGAGACTACAAAAGACCTCTCACTATCGAACTTTGTGCTTGCGAATGCTTTTCCGTACACCCGCGCGGACGCGGCCCGGAGGTGCTGCGATCACGCGGCCGTCGGCACGAATGGCTTTGGCTTGGCACGGTCATTCACTTCCCCTTTCAGCCCGAAAAGTCGACCCTAAGGCCTCGCGCTTCGGTAGGTGAGCGCCGCAATACCGGCCATGATTGCCAGCATGGTAATCACCATGGCGACCGTCGCCGGCCATCCACCCCATTCCCAGGCCAGGCCGGGCAGAAAGGCGCCCATGCTGCCGCCGGCATAGAACGACGTCACGTAAAGACCGACGGCCGACGAGCGGCCTTCCTTGGCGTTTTCCGTGACATAGCCCGTCGCGATCGTCTGGCACAGCATGCCGCACGCGGCGCAAAAGGTAAGCCCCGCGATAATCCACGGAATTGGCGCCAGCAGCATGAGCAGCGCGCCGCCCGCCCACACGGCAATGACCGCGAGCACGAAGCGACGGCGTCCGAGCCATGCCATCATCCAACCGGTCGCCGGCGCGATCGCGGTGCCCGCGAGGTAGGTGACGAAAATCAACCCGAGCAGCGTCGAGGAGAAGCGATAGGGCGGCGCGGCGAGATGGAAGCTCGCATAGGTGAACACCGCGATGAAATTGAAGAGCACGCCGAAGCCGATGCCGTAGGTGGCAAGAAGCTGCGGGTTCTTGAGATGCCGCAACATCTGCTGGGCAGAGGCGAACAGGCCCGGCGAACGAATGAAGCCCTTCTCCGCCGGGAGCAGCAGCGTGACGATGAGCGCGCCCGCCAGTGACAAGCCTGCGAGCGCCAGGAAGGCAGGACGCCAGCCAAAGAGATCGCCCAGCAAGCCGGGAACGAAGCGGCCGGAGAATCCACCGAGACTCGATCCCGCGATGTAGATGCCGGCGACGCCGGCCACCTGGGGTGGGGGCCACTCATCGCCGATATAGGCGACGGTGACTGCGAAGATCGGCGGCAGCAGCAAACCCTGAACAAAGCGCCAGACGACCAGCGCCTGCACGTCGGGCGCGAGGGCAGCACCGACCGTGGGTACGACAACCGCCAACATGGCGGCGGCGATCAGCCGCTTCCTCCCCAGCACGTCGGCAACGGCGCCTGTGAACGGTGCCGTCAAGGCGATGGCGAGGGTGCTCGCGGTCATGATCGAGCTGATCTCGGCGGCGCCGACGCCGAACTCCCGCGACAGCGCCGGCAACAGCGCCTGCGGCGAGTAGAGGTTGAGGAACGTGCAGAAGCCAGCGGTGGCGACGGCGATTTTGTGGGGATCTACGGCCATAAGTTTCCGGCGGGCGGACGACCAAGGGACAAATTGACGGTTAGCCAGCGCGCAAAAAGCCTTTGCGGCTCAAAGCTGGGCTTTTTGTAGTTTCAAGGCTTTAGACTGGCTAACCGCCCCTATGGGGAGGAAGCAGGCTATTGGCCGCTCCAGTCGAGCGGCAGTATTTTGGCGGCCTCCGCCCACTGGAGGTCCTGCTGCGGATGCGCGGCCGCGAGGTCATTGGCCTACAAAAGAAACCTTCCATCGATGTGTAAAGCTCGCACTTCTGCTTGTCGGCATCAAAACCCGTGCACGCCCTCCTCAAGCTCCTGAGTGGGCAAATTCTTTGCGTTCAGCATGATTTGAAACGGGTCAATTCGCGCGCCCGGAGCTTCGAGACTAAATGCCAACGAGCAACAAAGCGGCGACAGCAATGGCGGTCCAAAATCTGGTCTTACGGACGGCTCTCCTTTCCACCGGAAACGCAGTAACTGGGCACGCATCGGACGGCTTAGGGAGGTGCTGCGCGTGCATCGGATAGACCTCTTGATCTATTCAGCTCACGGCGGCGTTCATAGAATAATCTGGCGGTGGGGAAATTGCGGTTGAAAAGGCAATTCCGCAATCTGAAGCTGATATCGCGAATAATTCCGTTTTCTTTATAGACACGTTAAAAGGCATCGCGGACCGCGGCTAACCACCGCCAACCATTTTGCCGCCGGGTCACAAGGCAAACCACTCTACCGAAGCGCGCTACAAATGGAGGACGATGTGCAGGCCAGTTCCTTGCCAGAAGTCAACTCACGTCAACTTCGCGCGGTTCTTGCCGTCGCGGAGTATCGCAGTTTCATTGCCGCCGCTGCGTTTTTGAAGACGTCGCAACCGGCGCTTACGCGAACTATCAAGCAAATTGAAGCCACCGTTGGCGCCTCGCTGTTCTCCCGCAGCACGCGACAGGTTTCAATTACCGAAGCGGGGAAGGAGTTTGCCGCCATCGCGGAGCGGCTGCTCAACGATCTTAAGATTGGTGTCGAGAACGTGCGCGAGCTCGCCGAACAGCGGCGAGGTCAGATCATCATAGCGAGCATCATGTCGCTCGCGCATGTTGCTCTGCCAAGATTAATCGCGGAATACAATCGGCAGTTTCCCGGAATTGAAATCCATCTGCGGGAGGGTGTTCACGGCAACGTCCAAGATGATGTTCGCAGCGGCTTGGCGGATTTTGGACTCGGATATGTCGCGGACATGCCGGAGCCATTTACAACGGAGAGCCTTGGCGCAGAGGCCTTCTATGTCGTGCTGCCGTTGCGGCACCGGCTCGCGCGCGCCAAGGAAATCGAGTTGAAGGCGTTGAAGGATGCCACCCTGGTCTCGCTTCCGACTGACTCCCGCACCCGCCGGATCATCGATGGAGCCGCGGCGACTGCAGGTTTTACATTCCGCCATGTCGTCACCGTGAACCAGTTTGCGACGCTATATAGCTTTGTCCGCAATGGCGTTGGTTTGACTATCGTGCCGGACCGTGCCCGCCCGCCTGCGCAGGACCCCGAACTCGTATCGCGTCCGCTCGTCCGCCCACGCGTGTCCCGTGAGATTGGCATAGTCCGATTGCGCGGGCGCGACATGACACCCGCGGCAGCTGGGCTGTTGACGCTGTTGAAGGAACGGCTCCGCCGGCCACGGCGCGTGTGACTAGACGCCAAGCCAGATAAAAATCGTGATCTATAAAAAAACCGGAATACTTCTAGGTATCAATTGCAGCTTGCTGAATTATCCCTCCGGGCGCAATTTACCGGCGCAATCGACGAACGCCGAAGACACACCATGTTTGCATCATTAGTGCAATGATCGCAGTCGCCGCGCCGAAAATCAGCCTCCCAGAAAATTCGAACCAAGGGAAGCAGCGGAGTGAAACTATGGAAAGCAAAGAACCGCGTCAGATAAACGAGTTTAAAGTCATGGACGAGCACGGAAATGACTACACTCTCGTTGAGTATCAGAACGTTACCGAAACGCGCTCCCTGAAATGGCGCAAGGCTGGGCCAAGTTGGTTTGGGCTAGCCGACGGAACTCCCGTCGGCAAAATCGACGATGAAACGTTCAGGATTGAGACAAGTGACACGGTCCTCCGCAGACACACGGTATAACGTGGCAAGCCGACACGCAGCCGCCTACGGTAGGAGCTCGACGTTGCGCGATGTGTGGTCAAACCCGGTTGATCTCGGTCCGAGGCTTGTCTCCGCGGAGCGTGCTTTGGCAGCGATTCAGGCTGGCAGTCGCATTTATATCGGTACGGGATGTGCTGCCCCACGCACTCTGCTTGCTCGGTTGGAGGCGATGGAGCCGGGCCCAGCGGACCTTGAGTTCGTTAGCTTCCTCACGACGTCAGCGCTGCCGCAGGTAGCAGGCTCCCCTCGAACGCGATACCGCCATCGGGCGTTTTTTGTCGGCAGCGAAGTGCGCCATCTGGCGGGCAGTGGGCAACTGGACTACGTGCCCATCTCGCTGGAGGAGATACCGAGACTGCTGACCAGCGGGCGGCTGCCGATCGACGTGGCTTTGCTTCAGGTTTCCCCGCCTGACTCCAGAGGCTTCGTTAGCCTCGGTGTGTCCGTAGATCTCGCGCCGGCAATTTTGAGCGTTGCGGGTACTGTGATCGCGGAGATCAATCCAGCGATGCCGCGCACCCATGGCGAAAGTTTCGTTCACATCAACCAATTCGATGCGCTCGTGACGGTCGATTCGCCTATTGCGGAGTATGTTCATCCTAAGATCGGCGAGGTGGCAGAGCGTGTGGCACGCTATATTGCCTCGATCATCGACGATGGCTCGACCCTGCAGATCGGCCTGGGCCGGGTCCCAAATGAGGCGTTGTGTCATCTCAGGGACCGGCGCGACCTCGGCATCCATAGCGACGTCATCACTGATGGCGTCGTGGACCTAGTCGAGGCCGGCGTACTGACTGGTCGCTGTAAAACGCGTTATCGCGATCGTATCGTCGCCAGCTATTGCGTGGGAACGCGGCGGCTCTACGACTTTGTGAACGATAACCCGGGTGTTCAGTTGCTCCCAATAGATCAAGTGTGCCATCCCGAGGAGGTTGCCCACCAATCACGCATGGTTTCGATCACCCAGGCCTTTGCGATCGACCTGACAGGCCAGGTGTGCGTCGACCAGTTCGAAGGCGAGTTCTACGGCGGAGTGTCCACCCAGGTTGGTTTCATCCGCGGGGCAGCTCATTCCCCCGGTGGCAAGCCCATCGTCTGCCTTTGTTCCACTACGGCCGATGGCGCTTCGAGAATCAAACCACTGCTGGAGGCCGGCGATGGCGTAGGGATCGCGCGGTCGGACGTGCATTACGTCATCACCGAGTATGGCATTGCATACCTCTTCGGGAAATCCATCCCGGAGCGAGCGCTGGCATTGATCGAGGTAGCGCATCCACGTTGGCGCGAGATGCTGCTGACTTCAGCCAAGCAACTGGGCTACATTCGGTCTGAGCAATATCTCGCCTCTCAGGCCGCGTATCCCGTCCATGAGGAACGTATCGTTACCCTCAAGAACGATCAGAAAATCATGATCCGTCCGGCTCGCGCCGGGGATGCAGGGGCATTGCAGGCTTTGTTCCACCGCCTTTCGGCAGACGATGTCTACACGCGGTTCTTCCGTCGCGTGCGCTCACTTACTTACCGCGAGCTGCAAACGCTGTGCAACGTGAACCACGAGACCGAGGTCGCGTTCCTGGCTGTAACGGGGTCACGCGAAAACGAAGAGGTCGTCGGCAGCGCCTGCTATTTTTTGAACCCTACAACTAATCTTGCTGAGGTAGCCTTTATGGTTTCACCTAAGTGGCAAGGAACGGGTGTAGGAACGGCGCTGCAAACTCGCCTTCTAGAGTACGCGATGAGCCGCGGGGTGCGTGGATTCGTTGCTGACATTTTGCCAAGCAATTCCAGCATGCTGCGACTCATCGCGCGTGCACCAGGCGTCGTAACGACCTCGCGCGATGAGGATGCGGTGCACATCACCGTAGTATTTCCAGCTGGCGCTCAAGTTGAGACTTCATCTCGCCAGCAGAAACCGCAGTTCGTGTTATCCGGCTTAGCCGCATGAAATAGGCTGCTGAGTCGTTGCCTCGTAATTTAAGGGGAATAGCCGATCGTCTCCGCAAGCCAAGGGCAACGATAGAACCTTTCAACACGCGTGTTCAGTCTTCCGAAAGGCTCAATCACTATCGGGCGTTTGAACCGAGGAAAATACGGGACCTTCGCAGCGGAGAGACGCAATGAAACGGCTCATCAGTCTCACGGCGCTCGCGGTCGCCCTCGGGTGCCCTGGGGCGCGAGCACAATACGCCGACGGCACCATCAAGATCGGCGTCATGAACGATATGTCGGGCACCTATGCCGACCTGAGCGGGCAGGGCTCCGTGATCGCGGCGCGCATGGCGGTCGAGGATTTCGGCGCCGCCACCAGAGGCATGAAGGTTGAGATCGTCGGCGCTGACCATCAGAACAAGCCGGACGTCGGGTCGAACATCGCGCGCACGTGGATCGATACCGACAAGGTCGACGTGATCGTCGACGTGCCGACCTCCTCGATCGCGCTCGCGGTCAACGAGATCGTGCGCGACAAAAACAAGGTGTTCCTGGTCACGGGCGCCGCCACCTCCGACCTGACCGGCGCGAAATGCACCCCGAACACCATCCATTGGACCTACGACACCTGGGCACTAGCCAACGGCACCGCACAGGCGATCGTGAAGACCGGCGGCGACACCTGGTTCTTCCTGACCGCCAACTACGCCTTCGGTCTCGCGCTCGAGCGCGACACCGCGGCGGTCGTGGTCAAGAACGGCGGCAAGGTGCTGGGGCATGTCCGCCATCCGTTCCCGGCCACCGATTTCTCGTCGTTGCTGCTGCAGGCGCAGGCGTCGAAGGCCAAGATCATTGGGCTCGCCAACGCCGGTGCCGACACGATCAACTCGATCAAGCAGGCGTCCGAATTCGGCATCGTGCGCGGCGGCCAGAAGCTCGCCGCGCTGCTCGCCTTCATCACCGACGTGCACGCGCTCGGGCTGCAGACTTCCCAGGGGCTGATCATGACGGAGGCCTGGTACTGGGATCTCAACGACGCGAACCGTGAGTTCGCGAAGAAATTC
>DATFQX010000421.1:0-14337 GCA_035263865.1 Xanthobacteraceae bacterium | reverse complement strand
GCTTGAACTCGACCGCAAATGGATGAGCAAAGCCCATCTCACGCTGTGCCATTATCAAGCCTGCGGTATTCTTTTTAGGCGAAATCCACCATTGAGTGCCTGCGCGTCCGCCCCAAAAGAGCTCGCCTCTCGCATCCCGATGTTCGAACGCAGAAGGCTCCAAGATCAGCGCTCCCGCGAGCCCGTACCCCATGCCTTGAAGTTCTCCGTAAGCAGCAAAGCGTATCCACACACCCTCAGGCAACTGGTTGGCCATCATCAGCTCAATCGTGTCCGGCTTGAGCAACGTCAGGCCACCCGGAAGCAGGCTTCGAATTAGCGCCACCATGTCCGGCAAAGTCGACACCAACCCGCCACCGCCGTTCTGCCTCGGGACGGGACGCAAATAAGCAGGCGCGTCGTCCATGCGAGTAAGTCCCGGCTTCATAGGGTCGAGGCGGTCGGCCCCGGCATAAAAGGCGACAAGGCGATTGCGATCCGCCACCACAAATCCTGTGTCCACCATGCCAAGCGGTCCTAGAATTCGTGACTGAATGAACGCACCGAAGCGCTGGCCGCTTATCACCTCGACGAGACGCGCCAAGACATCAGTAGCCACTGAGTACTCCCATGACGTTCCGGGATGACAGACCAGCGGCAGGTCAGCCAATACGTCCATCATCTCCGCAAGCGTGGTGGCGGGATTGATTACCTTTCGCTCGTTGTAGGCATTGAAAATCAACGTGCCTGGGTCAAGAAGACCATAGCTCAGCCCCGAACTGTGACTCATCAGATGGCGAATGGTGATCGGCCTAACCGCAGGCTCGGTTTGGTCCAATGACGTCGCGTCGGGACGCAGCACACGGCGGTTCGCAAGCTGCGGAATAAACTGCTCGATCGGATCGTCAAGTTGGAAGTGACCTTCTTCGAATAGAAGAAGCGCAGCACAGGATGTAATCAGCTTTGTATTTGAAAAGATGCGGAATATGTGGTCGACCCGCAATGGTATCAGCGCTTCCTTGTCGGCCCATCCAATGCATTTCACATCTACCAAATCCCTACCGACGAGCACCGCGGAAGAGAATCCAGAAAAAAGATTCTCGTCAACGTACCGCTGCATTGCAGCATGCGCAGGCCGAAAGTCGTACCCGGTGACTGTGACTTTCATGTCTTCCATGATGGTCCATCGTGCACGTAATAACACGCCCGACGTCAGGGCCTATCAGTTCATGACTTAGTGGCAAGGGAGAACGGCAATTGGCTTCACGCCGCATCTTCGCGACAGTCGCACACCCCTCGGCCACAAATCCAGGCGGCGTCATTGTCGAAGGGTGGTATCGCGTCATCGGCGGCTTAGTGAAGGTTGAGGACCTTCAAGGCCAGCTTTGACGGAGCCTGTGGGCAATGATGCAGAGGCAGCGGCAAGAAAAATTCTGCGTGAAAAGAAAGCCAACGCGGAGTTCTACAGGCTGATCGCGTATCCGAAGTCATCGGTGCATTAGAAATGTAAGTCCTTATTTGCATTGGCTCGCACTTTGGCTGTCATCATGCTTCCAGCCGAGACAGTGAGCCAGTTCGTGCCGGTAGATGTCCTCAGGCTCATAGCCGCGCGCTTTGATTGCTTTGTCCTCTAATAGGACCACAAAGCAATGCGCATGGTCGACCGTGCGGACGGCACAACCGAGGGGTTCGTTCGCGCCCTTATAGCCGGGACAAGCAATGCGCACGTCGGTCGTCGTCGGGGCGCGCGTGATATGCAGCGCGCCTTTATAGGGGCATTCGTATTCCGGTGGCGGCAAGATAATCGCGCGGCGTGCCGCGTGATTGGCAAGTTCCATCTGCCGGTAGAACTTGACGACATCTTGTGCATGGCTTGCCGTCGCTAGAACGAGCAAGCTGCAAAAGCATACGATCCGGGTTACAGTTTCTTTGGTCATAGGACGCCCTCCAACTGCGTTCTGATGGCAAGTCCCGGCCGGGCGTTGGCGCGCTCGGTCGGGGCGCTGGGCGCGACAGATCGCGTCGGCAGAAATCATCGATCGCGATGTAGGCGCAAATGCGTGCGGCTACCGGCTACCGCTGGAATGCCGAGCCGCGCTGCCGTATCCGCGTCAGCGCTTGCGCCAACACGAGGCGCGCGCCGCCGGCGCGGGCGAGCAACTCGCTGAATGGCATCCAACGGATGAGGTTGCGCGTTTTTTGGCCAAGGCGCTCTTCGAGCACGGCCATAATCTCAAGCGTTAGCTCTGCGTGATCGACGCCACCAAGATCGGGCAAAGAAATCGGCAAGAACTTGTGAAATGCGGCGCTCGAGCACTGTAACTAGCCGCATGGAGCACGCTACACCGGCGGCGGCGGATGGCAAGGTACGCTGTCGCGCACGCCGAAGCGTCTGGACCCAAACTTGGACCCAACGGGCGCCAAACGCGCCCCTACAGGACCCTACAAGACCAACCAACCCCTTAGCGAAAATCCGCGAAAATCCGTACGCAATCACACGCGTCAACGCTAGATCACACAATGCAGTCCGCGTGCATGATGCGGCCGGGCAGCAGCGTGAACAGGCCGGCGATCACGAGCGCGCCGATGAAGATCGAGATCATGGCGTTGCGGTGTCTTTCGACGCGATGCCGCCGGGCATGCACAATCGCAAGCGGCAGCGTAGCCAATGTGAAGATCGAAAGCAGATGGATCGGGCTCCATCGTTCCCAGATACGCAGGTCGTGGATAAAGAACGAGGTCGCCGCCACAGTCACCATGAGCGCGACCCAGATCCAGCCGATGGTGCGATGAGGGAGTGTACCTTAGGTGCGGCGAGTTGGACCGCACCGAGACCGAAGGCGGCCATGGCGGCAAACGCGTGCAGCTGCGTCGCCGGTGCGGCGTTCAGCAGCGGCGCGAGCGACACGCGCTATTCCCCGACTTACCGTACACCGGACTTGCGCGACTGCCTGAACTTGGTCGCCAGTGCGGGGGCTGAGCTCGCGCCGCGTGCATCAAAACGGAATCTCGTCGTCCATGTCGCCGCGCTTGCCGGCACCGGCCAGGGCCGGCTTTTTCTCGCGCGCAGACGGACCGGAGGAACCGAATTCATCTTCCTCAGCGCCGAAGTCACCGCCGCCGCGATCGCCCGCGCGGTCGAGCATGGTCAGTTGCGAATTGAAGTTCTGCAGCACCACCTCGGTGGTGTATTTGTCCTGGCCCGATTGGTCCTGCCATTTGCGCGTCTGCAATTGCCCCTCGAGATAAACCTTCGACCCCTTCTTCAAATATTGCTCGGCGACCCGGCAAAGTCCCTCATTGAAGATGACAACGCGGTGCCACTCCGTGCGCTCGCGGCGCTCGCCGGTTGCCTTGTCGCGCCAAGTTTCCGAGGTCGCCACGCTCAAATTCGCGACCGGGCGGCCGTCTTGCGTGCGCCGGATCTCGGGGTCTTTGCCGAGATTGCCAACCAGGATCACCTTATTGACGCTACCGGCCATGACGCTCTCCTGCTGATGTGTGCTTGCCCAAGCGAGCCTAATCCCAAGGTCGGGACCAAGTCGCCGCCCTGCCTCGCGCCATCATGCTTTTCCACAGCAGGCCTTGAGCCAAGCATGGGACAATGTTCTCTATTTGTTCTAGCACGGAAGGCCGGCAAATGCAAATGCTCAGTGGGCTTTTTCCGGTGACACCGCGCGACGCTCGAACTCAACCGGATTTCGGACGATCTTGGGACGTTATCCACAGCCGCCCCGGAAGCCTTGCCCCTTCACGCACTGGCGAATGGCTTCCGTTCTTACTACGTTCCGCGCGGGGCTCCGTGCGCGTAAAACTGGGCTCTTGTGCCCTCGCCGATGTGACCGCCTTGGCCTCGCCGTATGATCGCGCCGGACCGCATGAGCGACCTTTTGGACCAGAGCAGCCGTCAAGCATTCACTGAAGGCGCACGCGTGATCGGCATTCGTGGCGCGCGCGAACACAATCTCAAGAACATCGATCTCGAAATCCCGCGCGATCGCCTGGTGGTGTTCACCGGCCTCTCCGGTTCCGGCAAATCCTCCCTCGCCTTCGACACCATCTACGCCGAGGGCCAGCGCCGCTATGTCGAATCGCTGTCGGCCTATGCCCGCCAATTCCTCGAGATGATGCAGAAACCGGACGTCGACCAGATCGACGGTCTCTCGCCCGCCATCTCGATCGAACAGAAGACCACCTCGCGCAATCCGCGCTCGACCGTCGGCACCGTCACCGAGATCTACGACTATATGCGGCTGCTTTGGGCGCGCGTGGGCGTACCCTATTCGCCGGCCACTGGGTTGCCGATCGAAAGCCAGACGGTGTCGCAAATGGTCGACCGAGTCATGACGTTGCCGGAGGGAACGCGGCTCTATCTGCTCGCCCCCGTGGTGCGTGGCCGCAAGGGCGAGTACCGCAAGGAGCTTGCCGATTACATGAAGCGCGGCTTCCAGCGGGTGAAGATCGACGGAAAATTCTACGAGATCGCCGAGGCGCCCGCGCTCGATAAGAAATTCAAGCACGACATCGACGTGGTGGTGGACAGGGTCGTCGTGCGGCCCGATCTCGCAACCCGGCTCGCGGATTCCCTCGAGACAGCGCTCAAACTCGCCGACGGACTGGCGGTGGTGGAGTTCGCAGACGGTGCCGCGGGCACCGAGCACACGGCAGGCGAACGAAAGACAGCGAAAATCCACGACCGCAGCGGGCCGCAGCGCCTCATCTTCTCGGAAAAATTCGCCTGCCCGGTATCGGGTTTCACCATTCCGGAGATCGAGCCGCGCCTATTCTCCTTCAACAATCCATTCGGCGCCTGTCCGGCTTGCGGGGGACTGGGGGTCGAGCAGCACATCGACCCAGATCTCGTCATTCCCGACCGCGACAAGACGTTGCGCGGCGGCGCGATCGCGCCGTGGGCGAAATCGAGTTCGCCTTACTACACGCAGACGCTGCTCGCGCTTGGCAAGCACTACAAGTTCAGCCTCGATAGCAAATGGAAGGACCTGCCGAAGAAAACGCAGGACGCGATTCTCTACGGCTCGGGCGAAGATGCGATCCGATTCGTCTACGACGACGGGCTGCGCTCCTACGAGACGAAAAAGCCGTTCGAGGGCGTCGTCACCAACCTCGAGCGGCGCTGGCGCGAGACCGAGAGCGACTGGGCGCGAGAGGAAATGGCAAAATATTTCACAGACATTCCCTGCGCCGCCTGCAACGGCTACCGCCTCAAACCGGAAGCGCTGTGCGTGAGGGTCGGCGGCCTGCACATTGGCGAGGTCGCGGACATGTCGGTCAAGCGCGCCGGAGAGTGGTTCACGCAGTTGCCGCAGGCGCTCAGTACCAAGCAGAACGAGATCGCGGTCCGGGTGCTCAAGGAAATCCGCGAGCGGCTTAGATTCCTGGTGGATGTCGGGCTCGAATATCTGACGCTCTCTCGCGCATCGGGCACGCTATCCGGAGGCGAGAGCCAACGCATTCGGCTTGCCTCGCAGATCGGCTCGGGGCTCACCGGCGTGCTCTACGTGCTCGACGAGCCCTCGATCGGGCTGCATCAGCGCGACAATGCACGGCTGCTCGAGACGCTCAAGCGGCTGCGCGATCTTGGTAACACGGTGATTGTCGTAGAGCACGACGAGGATGCCATCCGCACCGCCGATCACGTGCTTGACATCGG
Organism: Xanthobacteraceae bacterium; assembly: GCA_035263865.1. GTDB lineage: Bacteria > Pseudomonadota > Alphaproteobacteria > Rhizobiales > Xanthobacteraceae > VAZQ01. Next base: position 8,687 of record DATFQX010000421.1, on the reverse strand, counting down.
CCCTGGCGCCGGCATTCACGGCGGACATATCGTCGCGCAGGGCACCGTCGACGATCTGATCGCGACCCCAGCTTCGCTCACCGGCAAATATTTGTCGGGCGAGATGGCGGTCGCAATCCCCGAGCGCCGACCCAGGAACGCACGGCGCACGCTCACGCTCGTCAACGCGCGGGGGAACAATCTCAAACGCATCACCGCCGGAATCCCGCTCGGTCTGTTCACCTGCGTCACCGGCGTATCCGGCGGGGGGAAATCGACTTTATTGGTGGACACCCTCTACAAGGCGATCGCGCGCAAGCTCAACGGCGCGTCCGAGGCCCCTGCCCCACATGATCGCATCGAGGGACTGGAGCATCTCGATAAAGTGATCGACATCGACCAGTCGCCGATCGGCCGCACGCCGCGCAGTAATCCGGCGACCTATACCGGGGCGTTCACCCCGATCCGCGAATGGTTCGCCGGCCTGCCCGAGGCGAAGGCGCGCGGATATGAGCCCGGTCGCTTCTCTTTCAACGTGAAGGGTGGGCGCTGCGAGGCTTGCCAAGGCGACGGTGTGATCAAAATCGAGATGCACTTTCTGCCTGACGTCTACGTCACCTGCGACGTCTGCAAGGGCAAGCGCTACAACCGCGAGACCTTGGAGGTGCTCTTCAAGGGCAAATCCATCGCCGACGTGCTCGACATGACCGTCGAGGAGGCACTGGAATTCTTCAAGGCCGTGCCGCGCGTGCGCAACGTGCTCGAGCTTCTGCACCGAGTGGGGCTCGACTACATCCATGTGGGCCAGCAGGCCACCACGCTCTCTGGTGGCGAGGCGCAACGGGTCAAGCTCGCCAAGGAACTCTCCAAGCGCGCCACCGGCCGCACGCTCTACATCCTGGACGAGCCGACCACGGGGCTGCATTTCCACGACGTGAAGAAGTTGCTCGATGTGCTGCACGAGTTGGTCGAGCAGGGCAATACCGTGGTGGTGATCGAGCACAATCTCGAAGTGATCAAGACCGCCGACTGGATCATCGACCTCGGCCCGGAGGGCGGCGACGGCGGCGGCGAGATCGTGGCCGCCGGCACACCCGAGGATGTCGCCAAGATGAAGCGCAGCTATACCGGGCAATTTCTGGCGCCGGTGCTGGCGCGGCGCGACGCCAAGCGCAGGCCGCGGACGGAGGCGGCCGAGTAGCTCCTCACACCCGCGGCAGCGGGCGCTTCGATTTGGCGGCGGCGGGCACCTTCACCAGGGCCTCACCGTCGAGCACGATGTCATCGCCGACCTTGCAGCTGCAAGCGAGCCGCGCGCGCTGACGCGCAGGGATGAGCTCCGCCACCGTCACGGTCACGTCGACCCGGTCGCCGATCCGCACCGGCGCGCGGAAATTGAGCGTTTGCGAGATGTAGACGGCGCCGGGTCCGGGAAGCCGCGTGCCGAGCACCGCCGAGATCAGGCTCGCGGTATAGAGGCCGTGGGCAATCCTTCTGCCGAACTGGGTCTTGGCGGCGAAATGTTCCGACAGATGGATGGGATTGCGATCGCCGGTCAATTGCGCGAATCCCGAGGACGCGATTGTCTTGGACAAGGTCTCGGTCATGCCGACCGAGAGATCCTCGAAATAGAGAATGCGCAACGCCAAGATCATCGGGGCGCAACGGTAGCCCGGATTTTCCGCATGCTCCATCGGGGTTGTGGACTTGGAGCGGATGAAGCACCGAGCATTCCGCGCGGTGCGCCGATTCCGACCTTCACATCATGCGGCGGCGAGCTCCTTATCCTTGGCTTCGGCGCGCTGCGCCGCCGGCCGCGCAGCGAGCCGGCTCGTGTAGGCGGTGAATTCCGGGCGCTCGGGTAACAACTTGAACATCATGCCCCAGCGCAGTGTCGAGCCGATGACCACGTCGGCGGCGGTGAACTGTTCGCCCATGAGGTGAGGACCCTTCGCCATGGCGTTTGCCACCACGTCCATCACGGTCTCGAAGTCCCCGTAGCCGAGCGCCGCCCGCCGCGCCTCTTCCTTGCGAGGAAAAGCCCGATCCATGATCGCCGGCTCGATGCAGCTCGGCCCGAAGAAGAGCCACTTGAGATAGACGCCCCGGTGCGGGGTCCCGATCGGCACGTTGAGCTTGGCGCGAGGAAATTCGTCGGCGAGATAGGCGCAAATCGCCGCCGCTTCGGTGATAACTGTGTCGCCGTGCTTGAGCGCGGGCACCTTGCCCATCGGGTTTACTGCGAGATAGTCCGTGCCTCGGTTCTCGCCCTTGCTCAAATTCAAGAGACGGATGTCGTACGGTTCGCCGATCTCCTCCAGCATCCAGCGCGTGATCGACGAACGCGACGGGGCGGCGTGATAAAGCGTAAGCTTCGCCATGCGGTACTCCATTTATGGGCAGACCTGTCTCCTAATCCTGAATCATGTCTGTTCTGCGAAGGTCCCGCGGACGCAGGAAATGAGGGCGACACAGGTCCAGTAATCAAGCACGCGGCGGCGTACTCTCGTGCTCAAGCACCCGCAGTTTGCGTACCGTCAGCTCGTCGACTTCGAGCGCCTGGAAGCGCGCCCGCTTCACTGTCAGGCGGCCCAGTGCAAGTCGGCCGATCGCCAGCGCTCCGATAGCCACGGCTCCGAAGGCGGCTGCGCCGAGTGCAAGCGCGAGCATGCTGGCGGCGGGAACGGCTTGGGCTCGGCGGACCATATGGCGCGGCATCGGTGGTCTCCGTCGGGCGGCTCTCTCTCCTCAGGCGCGCGTGAGCATCAGACCCGCGGACCGCGCATGCATCACAATGCCTGGCCCAGCGGGCGGCGTGCCGTTGCCAACTCACGGCATTGTGCCGAACGAGTTTTCTCTGGCAGTATTAACATAATCCAGGGTCGCGGGAGGAAGTGACCAAGGGCGGCCCCGGGTTGCCTCGGGAGGTAACGGCCATGGCGCAGCTGCACGTTCTCATGGGCGCGGATACTGCCCGCGCGCGTCCGGTCATCCGCACCATCGGCCTCGCAGACCTCAAAGACGCACTCACGCGCGGGCTTGCTGATTTTTCCGCCATTCCGACCCATGCCGTCTTCCTGTGCCTGATCTATCCGATCGTTGGTCTCGTCTTAGCGCGGGCCATTTTGGGTTACGCCCTCTTGCCGTTGTTGTTTCCGCTTGCCGCGGGCTTCGCGCTGGTTGGCCCCTTCGCGGCGATCGGCTTTTACGAGCTAAGCCGGCGGCGCGAGCAGGGTCACGATATTTCCTGGGAGGACGCCTTCGACGTACTGCATTCGCCATCGCGCGATGCCATTGCCGCTCTCGGTTTCCTGCTGCTGGTTATCTTCGCGGTCTGGATTGCGGTGGCGCAGGCCATCTACATCGCGAATTTCGGCTATCAGCCGGCCACCTCGATGCCTCATTTCGTCCGGCAAATCTTCACCACACCCGAGGGCTGGATGCTGATTATCGTCGGCAACTTCGTCGGTTTCCTGTTTGCAGTGACGGTATTGATCGTCAGCGTCGTGGCATTTCCGTTGCTGGTCGATCGCGAGGTCGGCGCGGTCGAAGCGGTGCTGACTTCACTTCGCGCCGTCGCTGCCAACCCCATCACCATGGCGGCCTGGGGGTTTATCGTGGCCGTGCTGTTGCTGGTAGGCTCGTTGCCATTTTTCTTCGGCTTGGCAGTCGTGGTGCCGGTACTTGGCCATTCGACCTGGCATCTCTATCGTAGGGTTGTGGAACCGGATCTCACTCCGCGTCCGGAGCATCCGCGTCAGCCGCAAAAGCGTCGATATGCGGCCCAGTTCCCAGCCGCGCTGTTCGCCGGAGAGGAGAAGGAGCCGCCCCCCCGCTCCTAAGTGCCGTAGCTTCCCCGGCACTCACGCGACAAGGCTTCTCGCGGACCATTCGCAAACCTGCGTCGCCGGCTGCGGCAGCGCGCCGCCCGGGCCTAACTCGTAGCCGATCGCCCGCAGCGTTCCTTTCGCCGCGCACATCTCCACCGCGACCCGTGTAAACGGATTGAGCACCGGCGGCGCAACCCACGCGAATTGGCCGCGGCCGAACGACTGTGGCCATGACGAGAGTGCCTCCCGCCGGGCACGGCTGTGCGCGGTGGCTTCCTCGGGCAAGCTTTTGAGCAGCAGCGTCGCGCAGACGCGCGCCTCCCAGGGCGGCGTGCTGTGGAGCCAATCGTTGGCGGCCGAGGTCTCATCGACCCGCGTGACAAAACTTTCCTCGGTACGCTCGATCACGCAACGTTCACCCAACTCGCATCCGATCAGCGTGAAGATCACGGGGCGCGCGACCGGTACCGTTTCGAGCCGGCGCCTTGCCTCCCCGAAATCTCGGCAGTTCTCGAACACCTCGCGCAGTAGATGGTCCGGCGGGCGGAAGCGAATCGGCCAAGTCCGCAGCGCATTGGCCGCAAGATCGTACGGCCGCAGCCACGGCTTGCGCGTGCGGCGCCAAAGCGGCGCCTGGTTGATGGCGGCGGCGAAGCGGCCGACAGCGCAGGCAGTCAGCGTGCCAGCGTAGCCGGGCCAGGTGACATTCATGAACTCGCCCGCGGGGCCGCGCATCCGGGCGACCTCGACGTGTCGGCCAAGCCCGGGAAAGGGCCAATCGAGCGTGCGCGCGAGCCACGGCGCGCCATCCTCCTCACGGGCAACCGCGGTGCAGCCCCACTGGTACGTACCGTTGAGAAACCAGATGCCAGCAAAGCCTAGCGCGGCGACGATCGATTCGAGCTCCGCAACGTAAGGCGAGTACGAGCGCTTGAGCCAACGACGCGTCACCGCGTCGAAGGCGGGAAGCAGCAAGTGAGCCGCCCGCGGCAACCAGGTCACGCAATCATCCCGCAGCACGCGCGCCCGCACGCGTGCATCAAGCGCATGGCGAACGGCTCCGCCCTCGCGGACATCCACGACCGGAATAGAAACGGGCTTGCTCACGGCAGGCGATGCTTACGATTATTCCAACGGCTGAACCATACCATCCCAGGGTGCCACCACCGCGACCCCCTGCCGCGGGGCCGCCCAAATTGATCCATTGGCCAGCACCGCGACATTATTTAAGCTTGCCCAAAACCTATCGAACGATTGCGGCCAAACGTGTCGAACGTGGTGCAGCTTGCTGGCACGATATTAGCGGTTCTTACGCTGGCAGCGCTCGCAACACCGCTGCACGCCGACGACGACTTCCCGATCGTTGGCACTTATACGGAAAATCAGGCCTGCAAACCGGATGGCTCGGATCCTGGCGTTTCACGCGTGAAGATTACGCGCGGGGACATCGATTCCGTCTTCGGTCTGTGCACGATTCTGAGCAAGAAGCGCGAAGGCCCCACTTTCGTGGTTCACGTGGAATGCAAAGGCCCGGGCGGCAGCCAGATGCTTGGCGACGTGAATTTCACGCCACGCGAGGACAAGACCATCGATTTTTCCGATCAGGACCAGACTTACAAGGCCGTGCTCTACAGATGCCCCGACTGAGCGGCCGGCGCGCCCCGCTTCACGACGCCTACATTCCGCGTTGGTCTCGCCCGCGATTTTCGCACCACCCGGTCGCGATAGCCCATGTATAATCGGTGCCTGCGCCGTCAAACTTGATGAGGAACGGCATGACCTATGAAAGCATGCTCGCTGAAACCATCGCCTTTCGCGGCCATAAAGGCGATGTGGGCGAGGCCTATTACGCGCGCCCGCTCGGCGGGTCGTTGCCGGGCGTGGTGCTCATCCATCACATGCCGGGTTGGGATGAATGGATCAAAGAGGTGGCCCGCAAGCTCGCCCATCATGGATTGGCGACCATCGCGCCGCATCTCTATTTCCGCGAAGGTCCGGGCAGTCCCGATGATGTCGGCGCCCGCGTACGCGCGGCCGGCGGCGTCGCCGACGAGCAAGTTCTGGGCGACGTCTCGGGCGCGACGGAGTACTTGCGCACTCAGCCCTACGCCAACGGCAAGGTCGGAGTGATCGGCTTCTGCTCCGGAGGGCGACACGCTTATCTCGCAGCCTGCTCGCTCGACGGCATCGACGCGGCGGTGGATTGCTGGGGCGGCAATGTCATCGTCGACGATCCCAAGCAACTCAATGCCAAGCGGCCGGTCGCACCGATCGATCTGACGGCAAAACTGCGCTGTCCGTTGCTCGGCCTGTTCGGCAACGATGATGAAAATCCCAACCGTGACCAGGTGAACCGCACCGAAGCCGTGCTCAAGAAGCTGGGCAAGACCTATGAGTTCCACCGCTATGACGGCGCCGGCCATGCCTTTTTCAACGCCGCTCGCCCCGCCTATCGCCCGGAGCAGGCGCTCGACGGCTGGAACAAGGTGTTTGCGTTCTTCCACAAGCATCTCGCCAAGGCGGCCGCGACCCGCGCGGCCTAAAGTTCAAGGAGACCATCATGTGCTCTTACATCGTCGAGAAGGCCAGGCTCTTGGGCAGCGCCAAGGGGCCGAACGGCTGGATGCGGATCGACACCGCCAATGTCTATTACGATCATCCCTTCCACGCGTCGCTCGATCATGCGCTCGGCATCGACTTCATCAGCGAAGCGGACGGCGGGCGCGATCGCGTCGCGGTGGAATTGAGTGCGGCCTCGGCGCGCGAGCTGGTGGCGAAAATCCTTGCCGCGTTGGCGAGCGGCGAAGTCGAGCACGGCAAGGCGGTCCACCACGCGGCGGCCACGGCCGAATGACAGGCTCGGGCCGCAACCCCCGATAACGAGGAGCCGCCATGGCCGTAATGACCGGGACGAGGTTCGACGTCGTTCCCCTGAGCAAGCATATCGGAGCTGAAATCCGCGGGCTCGATCTGCGCGAAAAGCCCGACGACGACACCATCCGCGCCGTCTACCGGGCCTGGCTCGATCACCTCGTCATCGTCTTTCCCGGCCAAAGCCTCTCGCAGGAGGATCTGATCCGCGTGACCGGGTATTTTGGCGAACTTGGCGAACTGTCCCGGCCGACGAAATATTTTCCTAAGGGCTATTCGCGTCTGCTGCCCGGCATCATGTTGATCTCCAATATCCGCGAGAACGGCGAGCCGATCGGCGCCTTGCCGGACGGGGAGATGATGTTCCATCACGACATGATCCACGCCGAGGTGCCGAGCAACGCGACGCTGCTCTACTCGGTTGAAATTCCCTCGACCGGCGGCAACACGCTATTTGCGAGTGGCTATGCCGCCTATGACACGCTCGATCCGGCGATCCGTGATCGGCTCGAAGGCCGCAAGGCTCTACACCACTACAATTACGGATCGACCCAGAAAGGGGATAGCCGCGGCACTGCGGCCTTCGCCGAATGTATCCACCCGGTGTTTCGTACCCACGAGGACACGTGCCGCAAGGCGGTCTACGTCAACCGGCTGATGACCGTCGGCGTCGTCGACATGCCGCCAGCGGAAAGCGAGCCGCTGCTCAACGCGGTGTTCGACCACTCCGAGAAGCGCGAGTTCGTCTACGAGCACGTTTGGCGAGTCGGCGATCTCCTGCTTTGGGACAATCGCTGCTCGTCGCACGCGCGCACCGATTTTCCCTCGAGAGAGCGCCGGCTGATGCTGCGCACGACCGTCAAGGGAACAGTGCGTCCGTATTGAGCAAGCGGGCACCTGACGCGCCGCCCGCACCCCCGTCGAGCGCTCACGCGAGAGTGGCCTTCAAAACTGCGAACAGCTTCTCGACGTCCTCGTCCGTATTCCACACATGTGGCGTCACGCGCATGGCTTGGCCGCGCACGGAGACAAAGACCTTGGCCGCGGAGAGACGCATCGGCAGATCGGGCGGTATCCCGCCTTCGAAACGCAAGCCGAGGTAATGGCCGGCACGACTATGGGCCGGCACGCTGGCGATACCGAATTCGCCGTGCGCGCGCTCGGCAATAGCCTGCGTGCGCAGCCGCAGTGTCTCGAGAACGCGCGGCACCGTCCATTCCGACAGAAGCTTGAGCGAGGCCTCGGCCACGGGCATTAGCGCAAAATTGCTGCGCTCCCCGACGTCGAAACGGCGCGCGCCAGGGTGAAATTCACGGCTGTAGTTGACGAGGCCGGCAAAATCCTCGGAATCTTTGCGCGCAATCCAGTTGTGCTCGATCGGACGGCCGCCGTGCCAGCGCGGTGCAACGTAGAGAAATCCGAGACTGTACGGCCCGAGTAGCCATTTGTAGCTCGCCACCGCGACAAAATCCGGGTCAATGCGTTTTACGTCGAGTGGCAGCGCGCCGACCGACTGGGTTGCATCTATGCAGAGCACGGCGCCGACGCGCCGACATGCGGCTCCGATCGCCTCGAGGTCGATGAGTCCGCCATCCGTCCAATGACAATGCGGGACAGCGACGGTCCCGGTCGATGCATCGATGGCGGACAGCAACGCCGAGGTCCAGTCGTCGTTGCCTGGCCGAGGCACCGAGACAAACGTGGCGCCGGTCCGCTCCGCGAGATCCATCCACGGATACACGTTGGATGGAAATTGCTCGGACAGGGCCACGATGGTTTGCGACTTGCGGATCGGAATGTTGTGCGCTGCTTGGGCCATGCCGTAGGACACCGCCGGAGCGAAGGCGATATCGTCGGCTTCGGCATTGATGAGGCCTGCAAACAATTTTCTCACCGCCTCGCTCGACGTGAAGAAATCGGCCGGAGCGATGGTCCATGGCTCGGCTTTGCGCCGCAGCCCTCGCTCACCCGCAGAAAGCGAGGCTTTCGGTAACGGCAACAGGTACG
>DATFQX010000420.1:0-2797 GCA_035263865.1 Xanthobacteraceae bacterium | reverse complement strand
ACGGGAAGGCGCATGGCTATCGGGAGATGGTGATTTTGGCATTTTCAACGAACCCAGCACTGAGAACCTAGCGCGCGCCGGCCGCATCCATGTTCTGGCGTCGATCGGCAAGGAGCTTGGAGCAGCGGAGAACACCGACTTTTTCGCCAAGAAAAGTTGGGTCGAAAAGAACCGCGACGTTGCGCAGCAATTCACCAATGCAATCGCGCGCGCCCAGGCATGGATGAAGGCGGCTACGGACGCGCAGATCGCGGCTGCTCTGGCGCCGCATTTTCCAGGTCTCCTGCCTGATATCACTGTCGATGTAATAAAACGCTATCGGGGGACTGGCGCTCCGATCCTCTCCGAGACGCCGGAGATCAGCCGGACTGGCTTGGCCAAGCTGCAAGAGGTCATGATCATCGGCGGCGTCCTTGATCCGAGCAAGACCGTCCCTTACGAAGCAATCGTCGCGGCCGAATCTGCCGTGGAAGCGCAACGCACGGCGCTGCCAAAGTGAGTGTTACTCGGGAGCCCTCTTAACGTCGATGATTGACCGGCAGATCGATAACGCCGTGCCTAAGCCGCTCGGCTTGATCGTATAAGGGTGAATCTTGCGGAGGAGACCAGTGGTGTCGTTCATTGCGGCATAACTCACGCTTTGCCTGTCGCGCTGTCCAAATCACGTAGCGCGTACGCCAGAAGGCGGGCGACCTGATCGACTCTCGTATCTGCCAACAACCGTTCAACAGTTTGCTAATATGGCTCTGGCGGATCAGCGATCCTGTCACCCTGGCGGGCGATCCGCATCTCGTAGCCTTGTGCTGATGTAATGCTCATGGCTTCCTCAGTCGTTCATTGGATCGTTGCAAGAGCAACGCAAGCCAGCCCGTTGACTCTTATCACCATCACGCGACCCGCAACGATTCAGACCATCCCTCCGCGTCAACAATCCTTCGCGAGGCTTCCCTTCGTATGCGCAATGGGTCTCACGCCTTACCTCCTGCACCTGTTACAGACGAATTTTGGTTTGCAACAGCTACCTCGATTCAGAACGATTCAGGTCTGCTCCAAGGACGTGCCGATCGCTCCGTGGTAGGCTGAGTATGCGGTGGACTGACTGCATGGGCCAGCCGCCGGGTTCGCTGGTGGCGCGAGGTCAGGCGGTGGGGGAGAAATCCGATGCCTGACATGAGGCGGCGTAACTTCATCATGCTACTCGGCGGCGCGGCAGCGTGGCCGCTCGCGGCGGGCGCGCAGCAGGCGGGCAAGCCGCCGACCATCGGATTCTTGGGTTCGGCCAACCCTTCGATCGAGAACCAACGGGTTGCCGCTTTTGTGCAGCGGCTCCGTGAACTCGCTTGGATCGACGGTCGCAACCTTGCGATTGAGTATCGCTGGGCAGAGGGCCGCAATGAGCGCTACACAGAAGCCGCGGCCGAGTTCGTCCGGCTCAAGGTCGATGTCATTGTCACGGTGACAACCCCAGCAACCCTCGCGGCAAAGCAAGCGACAGCGGTCATCCCAATCGTGTTCGCGGCGGTAAACGATCCGGTCGGGACCGGCCTGGTCGCGAGTCTGGCGCGACCGGGCGGCAACGTCACCGGTCTGGCGAACCAGATATCGGATACTGCCGGCAAGAGACTCGAACTCCTGCGCGAGGTCGTCCCCGATCTTCGCCGGTTGGCGATCATGGCCAATGTCGGCAATCCCGCCTCCGTATTGGAAATGGGCGAGGCCCAGGCAGCGGCCAGCAAGCTCGGCCTGGAGGCCATTACATCCGAAATCCGACGAGCGAAGGACATCGCACCTGCGTTCCAGACACTCAGGGAGCGCGCGGATGCACTTTACCTTTGTCCTGACCCGCTCATGAATACCAATCGGACTGGCATCAACATCTTGGCTGTGGGCGCGCGATTGCCGACGATGCATGGCCTTCGGGAGTACGTTGAAGCGGGCGGTCTGCTGTCCTATGGACCAAACATTGCGGACCAGTTCCGGCGCGTGGCCGACATCGTCGACAAGATTCTGCGTGGGGCCAAGCCGGCCGACATCCCGGTCGAACAGCCGACTAAGTTCGATCTGCTCATCAACCTGACCACCGCCCAGGCGCTCAGCCTCGAAATTCCGCCGACGCTGCTCGCCCGCGCCGACGAGGTCATCGAATGAGGCGGCGCGAGTTCATCAAGCTGCTCGCCGGGGCGGCGGCGTGGCCGCTCTCGGCGCGCGCGCAGCAGGCGGCGATGCCGATCGTCGGCCTCGTCAACATTCGGTCGGCCGATGGCTCCGCCCGCCATGCCGCCGCGTTCCGTAAAGGCCTCAACGAAACCGGCACCGTCGAGGGCCAGGACGTGATGGTCGAGTACCACTGGCTGGACGGCCATTACGACCGCCTGCCCGCGGTCATGGCTGACCTTGTTCGACGCCGCATGGCCGCGATCGCGACACCGGGCTTCAGCGCTGGTGCCCAGGCGGCCAAAGCTGCCACCACAACGATCCCGATCGTGTTCGGCGTCGGCGAAGATCCGGTCAGGCTTGGTCTGGTCGCCAGCCTTGCCCGGCCGGGCGGCAATGCGACCGGAATCCACAGTGTCTCACAAGAAGTGATGGCCAAGCGGCTCGGACTTTTTCATGATTTAGTACCCAAAGCCTCTCGCATTGCCGTGCTGCTTAATCCGGCCAATCAGCCGATTGCCGAGGCCATGTTACGCGACATGCCAGAAGCTGCCCGCGCCATCGGACTGCAAATTCAGGTCCTCAAGGCCAGCACCAGCCTAGAAATTGAGGCGGCGTTCGCCACCCTCGTGCGCGACCGGGC
>DATFQX010000419.1:0-7236 GCA_035263865.1 Xanthobacteraceae bacterium | reverse complement strand
CAGCGTCGGCGCCGGATAGAGATTGCCTCCCGAGCTGCGCCCGTCGGACGCCGTGCCGCGGATCACCTCATACTCGAAAAGCAGAAAGTTCTGGACGGGCGTGGCTACCGTATCGAGAGTTGCCCGGCCCTGCCGCGCGGTAAGCCGAACTTCGAGGACGCCGTCCTTGCTCGCCAGCGTTACAGGCTCTCGGAACTCTGGCCGAATTGCGGGATCTGTTCTTCTCTCGGCACTCTGCGCCCAGGAGGGTGCGCTGGAGCATCCAAGCACCAGCGGCACAGCGAGGGCGGCGAGTGTCAGCAAGCTAAACAAGCGCCCTGCGCGGAGCGCTTCGTGGAATGAGAGTTTGTGCATGCTAGAAAGTCCCAAGCTTCCGACTTTTATTTGATAGCAGAAACGAAAAGCTTCTGCAGCGCGTGACACGGTACCCCACTAACTGAGAACGTTTGCAGAATAAACTGCTTTTGCCGCGGTGGACGAATCCGCTCATGGCACTTAGCGACACTTCATTGCGGCGCATCAGTTCGTTTGCTATTGGGGCATCCATTCGATTTTGTCGCCGCGACGATACGTAGCGGTTTCGGGGCAACACTCGCGAGGGTCCCGCATCTTTCGAACGCAGCGCGCGCTTGCTAGCATTGCGCCCGCGCGAGGGGATGACTTGCGCTCATGAGGAGGCGACCGTGGCGGATACCAAATGGACCATCAAGGGCCGTGAATTCGTCAACTGCAACTGCTCCTACGGCTGTCCCTGCCAATTCAACGGATTGCCGACGCACGGTCACTGCCAAGCCGTTGGCGGCTTCGAGATCGAGCAGGGTCACCACGGATCGACCAGACTCGATGGCCTCAAATTCGTGGGGATCTTTCGCTGGCCCGGCGCCATCCACGAGGGCAAAGGCGAGGCGGCGGTGGTGATTGATGAGCGCGCGACGGAGCCGCAGCGCGCAGCGCTGCTGCGTATCCTCAGCGGCCAGGATACAGAGCCCGGGGCGACTGTCTTCAACGTGTTCGCGTCCACATTGGAAAAAGTCCACGATCCGATCTTTGCCCCGATCGACTTCGAACTCGACATCGCCGCACGAAAGGCGCGCCTGGTCGTGCCTGGCGTGACCGAAGGCCGCGGCGCGCCGATCCTCAATCCGGTCACGGGCAAAGAACACCGTGTGCGCATCGATATGGTCGACAGCTTCGAATACACCCTTGCCGAAATCGGCCGCGGCTGGAGCAAGACCTCGCGCCCCATTCGCCTCGAGCTTTCCGACTCCTACGCACAGTTTGCCGAAATTCATCTCTGCCAAAACGGCGTCGTACGCTGATACCGCATGAGCGACGCGGCAATCGAGGCCGTGCTGCGGCGCGACCGGCTGATCGTCGAAAGGCTAGGGCTATGGCGGTAGGTTCCACCCATTGCGAGCCGTCGCGCCCTCGCACCCACGTCGCCGTTGTTATTTCGGTCCAATCCCCACCGCGGCATCCTCAAGAATGGCCTGGTACCTCTACTCCTTATCACACACCAGCTTTGCGTTCCGGTCCTGTTGCGGTCCTAGCGTGTTCGTTGAGCATTTGCCATACACGGCGCGGCGTCGCTGGCATATCGATGTGGCGCAGTCCAACACGACGGTGGAGAGCGTCGGCGATCGCGTTGATGACCGCTGGTGGCGCGCCGACGGCACCGGCCTCACCCGCACCCTTGACGCCCAGTGGGTTGGCTGTCGAAGGCACATTATGGGTTAAAAAAGCGAAGGGCGGAACATCGCCGGCGCGCGGCATGGCGTAGTCCATGAACGAGCCGGAGAGGAGTTGCCCGCTATCTGGATCATAGACCGCATGCTCAAGGAGAGCCTGGCCAACGCCCTGTACGATCCCGCCATGGACCTGGCCCTCGAGAAGGAGCGGGTTGATGATGCGGCCGAAATCGTCGACGACGGTGTAGCGCTCTATTGTGACGGCGCCGGTATTGGGGTCGATCTCGACCTCGACGATGTGGCAGCCGTTGGGAAAAGTCTGAGCTGGTGGTACGCGGTGATGCGTCGCATCGAGTCCCGGTTCCATGCCCGCAGGCAGCTTCGCGGGATCGCACGCGGCGTTTGCCACTGCGAAAACATCCAGGCGAAGATCGGTGCCGGGCACGCTGAATACCCCATCGGCAAAACGTACATCCTGCGCCGAGACTTCCAGTAGGTGTGCAGCGAGCTGCGTGCCTTTGCCGATGATGGTGCGTCCCGCCTCGTACAGTGCCGCGCCCGCGACGGCAAGCGCACGCGAACCGCCGCTAAGCCCTGAGGGTGTACGGTCGGTGTCGCCCATTATCACGTCGACGCGATCTGGATCGACGCCTAACTGGTCTGAGACAAGCTGTTTGTATGAGGTCACGAGGCCAGTACCGTATTCCTGATTACCCATGACAAGTTCAATGCGGTCGTCTTTGAATTCAATCGAAGCGGTCTCGGGAAAGCCGCCACCGCAGCGCTCGGTATATGTTGCCATGCCGATACCGCGCAGCTTGTCATTGCGCTCGCTTTGAGCGCGCCGCTCTGGGAAAGTCGACCATTCCGCCGCTGCCATGCAGCGGTCCATCACCTCCTCGAATTCACCAGAATCGAGAAGGAGCTTGGTGGCCGATGTATAGGGCATCGCCGAGGGCGGCACGAAGTTGATGCGGCGGATTGCGTCGGGGCTGATGCCGAACTCACGTGCCGCGGCATCGACAAGGCGCTCGAGCAGATATGCGGCCTCGGGACGCCCAGCGCCGCGATAGGCGCAGACCGGTACCGTGTTTGTGCACACTCCCTTGACGTTGATGTGGATCGCCTCAATCGAATAGAGACCAGAGACCAGATCTGTCGAGCGTGTCGGTACGAAGCAGCCAAACGGCGATAGAAAGGCTCCGAGATTGGCGAGGACGGAGACACGTAAGCCAAGGAAGCGGCCATTCTTGTCGAGCGCGAGCTCGGCGCGCGTGCTGTGGTCGCGGCCCTGATTGTCAGAGACGAATCCCTCGGAGCGGTCCTCCTGCCACTTCACCGGCCGCACGAGCTTGCGGCTTGCCCAGACCACCAGCGCCTGCTCGGGATAGACGAAGGCCTTCATGCCGAACGCACCGCCGACATTGGGTGTGATCAGGCGGAGCATATCTTTCGGGATCTTGAGCACTGCCTCGGCGAGCGGGTCACGCACGAAATGCGGACCTTGAGTTGCTGTGTAGAGAGTCGAGCGGCCGCTCGCAGCGTCGAAATCGCCAATGGCGTTTCGCGGCTCCATCGAGTTGACGACAACGCGGTTGTTGACGAGTTCGAGAGTGACAACCCGCGCGGCTCGCGAGAATGCGGCGTCGGTCGCCTTGGCATCGCCCATATCATTGTCCCAGTCGAAGACGATGTTGCTGGGAATGTGGTCGAAAAGTTGCGATGCACGGGGACCGATCGCATCCTTAGCCTCGGTTATTGCTGGTAATGGATCGTACTTGACATCGATCGCTTCAGCGGCATCCCGCGCTGTGGTCAAAGTTTCGGCTACGACAAACGCGACTGGCTGACCGACGTGCCGCACCTTGCCGAGCGCAAGCACGGGGCGAGGAGTGTCGTGCCGCGGCGTGCCGTCACGATTGACCAAGGGCACCATGCAGGGGACGTCGCCGAGCCCGTCTGCCCGAACGTCTTCTCCGGTAGCCGCAAAAAGCACGCCAGGCATGCGCCGAGCCGCGGCTGCGTCGATGCGCTTGATATGCGCGTGCGCTACGGGCGAGCGCAGCACGAAGGCATGCGTCATTCGGGGTAGAACCACGTCGTCCGTATAGCGGCCGCGCCCGGTGATGAGACGCACATCCTCATGACGCCGCATAGGCTGGCCGATAGCGAATTTCATGCAACGTCCTCTCCACTCGAAGTTCGTGAGTACGGCACTCAATCACCTTTGCGGTACCCGGCGCTTTTGAGGCACGCGGCGGGAAAGGCCGCCCAGGTCCTGTTCAGAATTCCAGGACTTCCATGGCCCATCCATCACGGCCCGGCACGAACCACATGGCTGGGACGAACAAAAGTTTGGCGCAAAGTAACAAGTCCGGCGTGACCGGCAAAGCGACTAAGCAACGGAACCGCCGATGAGCGGGTCTCGACAGGTTATTGAGGCGCGATGACGCTCCAGGAAGCCAAATCGATCGCGCGCCATCTCGGGCTCACTCTGCGCAAGATGCGCTCCGGCGACTATCGCGTGAACTTCCGCGATGGAAACGAGACCACGGCCTACTACACGCCCAGTCTTGAAGACGCCATCCGTACCGCAGTCGAGATGGCTCGTAAGCGAGCTTTGGAGCTCAACCGTACAGAGCCGGGACGGGATTTGGCGTCACCGCAACCATTCAAAACGGAGTAGCTAACCGTGCCACCCACACTAGAAGCCCGGACTGCAGACCGCGCCATCGCTTGCTTGCGTAAGGCGATCGAGGAGCTGGCCGCGAGACGACCATGGAATGCACTGGCCATGGTCGCCGATGCCCAAGATAGCACCTCCGCATTGCGCGGCATGATCAAGGGGCAAATTTCCAATGACGAGTTGGGGACTCACAACGCACAACGGTCAGATCAACTAGAAGTCCCCGAGCTACGACCACCATCAATCGCCGCGCCGTTGTGACCGGCGCTGTTGCGCTCGTACCCGCGCCCGCATTAGGCGGGCCAGCGATCCATCCCGATGCAGAGCTGCTCGATATCGGAGAGCAAATCAAGAAACTTCTGCCGGACTACTACAAGGCGCGCCAAATCAGTCACGCGCTTTACCAGCGGACCGAGTACGCAACGGGTCCGTCCCGCCCGGGCACCCTCTCGGACAGCGAGAGATGGGAGCGGGCTGCTAGCGAGAGCGGATATTCCGATGCGTTCGACAGAGCAAATGAGCTCTATTCGCCCATCTGCGACCTCGCCAAGCGCGCAAGCAAAATCTCTTTACGGACGCCAGAAGGAACGCCCGTCAAGGCAATAGCCACCCTTGTGGAGATGGATTGCATAGACCTCATCGACGCCATTCCCGACCCAAGCGCGTGGGCGCTGTTAGAGATCGCGGAGCTTGGCGGTTTCGCGGCGCCACCGTGGATGAAAAGGGGGCACGGCTGACCATGAAATTCGCTCTTCCCGACACCTCTCCTGAGGATTACCAGAAGCGCCGCAGCGCATTCCTCAAGAAGCTGATCGCATCAACACAGAACGTAAGCGTGGTACGACTTAATTGCCTCCTCAGTCATAGTGTGCTGAGCTGCGCGCCAGGTGAACCAGCTCACCAACAATTTGTTACGGCGCGCTTGACCCCCCGGTAGGGAGGACTTTCCATTTTTAGATTTTACCGTGCTCAGCGGCACGGGTAGGCCTCTCGGAGAGCTCGGAATACTACCACCACAGCATTACCCGGAAGTTCGCTGCGATTCGCGCGCGCATAGCGGACGAACGATCGAATGAGCTGCAGCGTCGTCGTCTGCTCCGGCGGACAAGCGCCCATAATCCGGTGCCCGTTTTCATCGGCGAGGACCGAGAGGTCCTGCATCGCCTGCATATATCCCCAACAGGTCAGCGCTTCCCGCGTGCTTGGGATGTAGATGTGCCGCCCGGCGCCCTTAGCGCCGCGCTCGAGGCTTTGACAATAGCCTGCCAGCTCGTCCGCGTTTTCGATTGCGGCCGCGCTCCATGCAAAGGCGACGGTGGCAACCAGCCCAATCAACAGGGTGCGCGCATATCTCATCGGCAGCTTGCGCCGTCTCGAATCCGTGTCCGGTATTTCGATCCCAGAGCAACTTTCCGGTCGAGAGAGACAACGAGCCGCGTCTCGTCCTTAAGTTTAGTCGCTGGTCCTGTGCAGGTACCGGAAATGTTGGGCCGAGCCTGGAACTTGGTCCCGCTGTCCGCCTTCGCGTTTCACCGATGGTTAGTCGCTCACCACAGGCACGACACTGACAGGAGCAAGTCCGGCAAATCCAAGGGCGCCTGCACCGGCCTTCGACAGATCAATGCAGCGGCCTTTAACATAGGGGCCTCGGTCCGTGATCGTGACCGTGACCTTGGAACCGAAAGGCAGCGATTTGTGCGCCGCCGTCATGGCGTTATCGTTGAGAGAGACGCCGCTGCCAGTTTTGGTTCCAGGCTGCGACGAGTCACCCATGGCGTACGCAGATGCGACACAGTCTTCGGCACGAACTGGAATGTCGAGCAAACAAAGTACAAGCGCGGCGATCAACCATCGCATGCGTGATCCCAAATTACTTCGCTCGACGCGCCCGCGGCGAGCTAAAATTCGAGGCATTGCAGCGAAGTGCTGCTGCCAGACGCCGATTAGCTGATCAAACGTAAGCGGCGGCATAGGTTCCTAACGAGAGTGCAAAAAATCCCGCCGGTATCGGTCGATGCCGGATTTCCGCCACAAACCGCGAAACGCTGGCCGGGTTTTCGCCACAAACCGCGAAACCAAAAATCATTGCGGCGAAATTGGCCTGAAACGGAAGTGCGGTAGATGTTGATCAACAAGACGGTTGCCCGTTCTCGCGGCGTCACCGCTGGAGGTCAGTTCGAATAGGGATGGACGTGATGCTTTCCGATTATCGGCATTGGCTCGAATACGATTCCGTGGCGCTTACGGTGCTGTTGGTCAGCATCGGATTTGTTGAGTTGATCGTGCTGAGCTTTTGAGGATGCCCCTTAAGACTTGACGAAACCAAATAATTCTGACGTCGCACGCCATCACGTCGGATGACGGCTCGATCGGCTCGGGCTTGTAGCCGTATGGCTTAGGCCAAGTCCCGAACCTGTCTTTGTGGGCGTGCAGCCACAGGCAATCCCTTCAAGCGGTCTCGAGAACGTTCGCGGGACTATTTCATTTCCAAACAGCTTGTTGAGAAGAACCATTAGTTCAGCCCAGCGGACATCACTGCGATGACGGAAGTTGGACCCATCTGCAACATCGAGCGGCTCGAAATCCTGCAGCGCAGCAGTCCCCTTGTGTGCTATTCCTTTCGGAGGCACGGGAGGTCGAGGCCCAATCGGGTGTAATGAGCGGACAAGTTCCGTGAATGCGAGTTTGCGCCATTCAACGCCGCACCTCGGCAATGTCGGCCAACCGCACAGGCGTGGTATCATCTCTTCATTGCAAAGCAGCAACCCGTCACGCTCGCACCAACCTCAAAACCTGCAAGACGCTCGGCCTCGACGTGCCGCGGACGCTGCTCGCCCGCGCCGACGAGGTGATTGAATGAGT
>DATFQX010000418.1:0-5546 GCA_035263865.1 Xanthobacteraceae bacterium | reverse complement strand
CGTGAGCTCGCCGAAGCCGCTCGCGATGGCAGCGTCGCCACGATCCAATCAATCGGCCGCGGCGCCATGGCTGCACGCAATCCGCCGGTTCGCAACCTCCAGCTTATGATCGATATCCTCAGTCTCGGACGCTCCTGGCCGAGTCCGCGGTTCCACGCGACGACGACGGATTGCTACACCGGCGAGCGCCTCGTTCTCTCGCAATCGAGCAACATTCCGATCTCGCATGCGGTCTGCGCGAGCGTGTCGTTGCCAGGCGTTTTCGGGCCCACCTGGATCGGCGATCGGCTGTGCATGGACGGCGCCATGTGTTCGACCAGCACCCACGTCGATCTCATCGGCGGCGCCAAGCGTGCCTTGGTGGTCGCGCTCACCGACAAAGGGCTGCGGTTTTCCAACATCCCGAACGATATTGAGCAGGAACTGAGCTATGTCGAAGCCGCGGGAACCAAGACACTTCTGATCGCCGCCGACCCCGCCAAGGTCCATCTGCTGTCTGCTGCCGAGATCGAACTGGCGCTGAAAGCAGGGCGCGATCGTGCCCTACACGAGGCCGATCGGGTGAAAGCGTTTTGGGCTTGAGCAGCGAGTGGCTAGCTGCAGGTAGACGCGAACCCCATGCGATACAGCGGCGGTTAATTGTATTTTACCTCATCGGCGTTGTCAGAGGGAGAGGCCACCTTGAACCTTCCCCGGCGACGATTCCTGCATGTAGCCGCCGGCGCTGCCGTTCTCCCGGCCGTGTCAAGCGTCGTGAGTTAGTCGCTACCCACAAGGTCGAAGCATGCTGCAACACTGGCTCATTGACCTCATTGGTCACGTTTCCGGTCTCAGCGATGCACAACTCAGACAAGTTGAGACATCGTTGCCAGCGACCAAGGCGCTGATTGATCTTCTCGATCGGGCACAGCCGCGTGAATAGATCAGGTCGATCGCGGGGGGCCATGGCGAGCAGCAAGCAATGGCACGCAGCTCAAGTGCAGCTATCGTCTCAGCCTATGATCGACCGGGGCTGGCGAAAGTGATCAAGGAGAACAGTGATGGCTGACCGTTTCCTCCGCGAGATCAGGGACATGCATCAGTTGGAAAGACATTCGGTCATTGCCGCCGGCAAAGGCCGAAGAGTTCATGAAGCGGCTGGGCGATGACGCCGCCGACGAGTGGGTGTTCGGCGCGCGACGCCCAGCTGCCGCTGCCGGATCTCGACTGGTGCTGGTTGTTTCTCGGCGGACGCGGCGCCGGCAAGTCGCATTCGATGTCGGGCGCAGTGCACACGGCGGTGCCTGCCGGGATGTCACAAATACGACGCTGGCGTCGCAATGCGCCCCTTTGCGTGGCCGCGCGAAGCAGCCTAGAGTGTGGGCGAAGTCAGCTTCTTCTGTCCCTCAGGGCGAAGAGGGTCCTCTTTCAGGACCTCTGTCTCACTTCGACCGGTGCAAAATCAACTCCGGCGAAGCGCGGATTACTGTGGGCTTCTCGCGTCAGCCGAACAGCAAAGCGGATGTTCTCTTCAGATGACGAAGCTGAAGGCGGCGTCCGCTTGAATTTGGCAATGGGGGACAGCGTGTCCAGGCAGCAAGGGCCGCCCCCGGACCCGCCAGCAAGACGAACCTTGATGGGCGCGCGCGAGCCGGGCAAGCGCTAACGCCGCGTGATCGCATCAACGCGCGCCGCGCGAGCGAGCTCGTCGAGCGCGCCTCGGTCGAGCCCGGTCGCTTTCGTCCAAGGGGCTCGAGCTTAATTTCCCTACGCAGCACACGCCAAAAGCTATCAGCGGCCCAATCGGGATAAAGAGATACCCCCATGCGATATGCAATACGCTGCACACCAGGCGGCTTACTCAAAGACGATGCCAGCGGCAATGTAATCGACTTCGCCACCTACGACCGGATCTGGCGCCAGTTTTTCGCCCACCATGCCAACTGGCGCCCGAGCTCTTCGGCGATGCGGCGCTGATTGCAAGTCTCGCTCTCGCTCAGCTGCCCGTAATGGACCAACGCGTCGACAATCCCTTCGAGCGCCGTGTCGGCGAGCTCGATCGGATAGACCCGCTTGCCGTCGCCGCTGGCGTGACCGGCGCGAGCGCTCGCGCCGAGCGAGGATGTGGGGCGGCGTCTTTTGCAACATTGCCGGACTATAGACCCGGCGCGCCTCGCTCCTTGCGCATTTTCCTTGTCGCCACGACGGCGACCTTGGAAAGATGAACCATGAGCGACCGCGATCTCATTGCGCTCGGCTTCACCGCTCGCCCGCACCTTTGACTTTCGGCGGATTCTTCATGTCCAGCAGCGCATGGGTTTGTCTGGATTTTGAAGATTGGGCCTCCAGTCGTTCGGTCACTCGCCGCTCAACGGTCAGGGAACAGGAGTGATACCTGCACGCGAGTCGACCAGGTCGGACCATTGTTGGGGTGAATGAGGTGGTAAAATCCCTGGACTGACGCATCGAACGACTGATCACCGACTTTGAACACGCGGCCGAGACCGCCGCCAACAGGAACGGTCCATTGCTGGCCAGGTGCAGCCGTCCAGTTCACAGTCACGAGGGGTGAACTGTTCAAGTACCATCCCTCACCCCCAGGTATGTTGTAGTTGATGACGTATTCGGCCGTAAAAAAGTTGACCGATGTGCGCCCCGGAGCGCCGCCAACCGACCATCGATTGTTGGCTATCATTCCGATCACCCAATGCTCCGGGCGGTAAAACACCGCAAACGTCGGACCGAGCCCTGCCTTGCCGTCCCCGAGGATGGCATCGCTTGCTGATGGCGCCCCTATGATCGGCCCGAAGCCCCAGTAGAAATCCTTGATACCCGAGTCAACCGGCGTAAGGAACAGCGACACAGTGGCGTCGCCCGTACCGTTCGTACTGCTGTCAATTAGTGGATTGGGCTGGCTCGTTACCGGAATGACCGTGCGTGAAATGATGTTCCATTGATCGTTCACGCTTATGGGGACGACCGGCCTGATGGTGAGGACGTTCTGTGTCCGGTTGAACGGACCGACGTTGGGGGTGGTCTCGAGCCGGAACGGCACGGCGATCAGCGACGCAACGGGGTTCTGCGATGCCTTGGCCAGCTCCTCGATGTCTCGCCCTTTTGCGCGCGACGAACCGGCTTGGTCATCCGGAGTAAGAGTCGCGTCATCCGAACCACCTCTCTCGAACTTGTAGTTCACACCCACTTTGATCATCTGGGTATCGCGGCGCCAGCTCACGGCGGGGACTGTGGACGTAGTCCAGTCTCCCAGCTTGAGATAGTCGTATTCGAGCTTGACCGTCCAGTTGGGCTTGAGCCCGTATTCAAGTCCTCCGCCAAAAAGCCACCCACCGCTGGTATTTGAACCAGTCCAGATCGGCATTCCGCTCGGGACGGTAAGCGCCGCGCTATCTTGCGCCCAGCCGCCGCCGACCTTCCCGTAAGCCAGCAATCGGCCGGATCCGGATGTAATTCCAAAACGTGCGGCGACGGTGCTGATCCATTTCTGCCTGTCGGAAAACTGAACCGGCCCTAACGGCGAGGACACTGTAAAACTTGGACGGCCAAAGCTGGCCCAATCGAAGTCCCCCTCGACGCCAACCACGAAATGGCCAGCCTGCAGGTTGTAACCGAGCTGGAAGCCGCCGATGAATGCAGTGCTGAAGGGATCATCCCACGCCGTGCCCGCGACATTCAGCGTGCGGTTGGACCAGGCACCACCGACGTTGGCACCCAGATAGAGCCCGGACCAATTGTAGAGCACAGGGGGCGCATAAACTGGAGTCCTGATTGGCACATCGGCCGCCGCGGCGGCATATATCACGCCAACGTCAAGAAAGGCGCCAATCAAAAGCGCACGGAGGTTGCGCCGCATGTGCCAACTCCAACGGGGGCGGTGCCGAGCTTCTCAGTATCCCCATTCTCCGCACGCGTTCGATCATAATAACTCGAACTGGTCGAACCGGCCGCGACACCGAGTGTCACTTTGGCACCGAACCGAGGCTAAGTTTGGAATAAAAATTGGTGCGATCGTCTAATTGCAAAAGGCTGTGATGGAAAAGCTACAGCATTGGGAATCGCAGTCACAAGCATGGGAGCCGACTGCCGCTGTAAACTCCGTGTAAGCATTGCGGTCTACGCGCCCTCCGAGTTCCGGTTGGGTCAAAACCGGTAGTGCTGTGGTCGAGCACAAGATTTCCGCTTCGCCCCCAAAACTACTAGTCTAATTCGCGGGCCGGAACCGTCGCGCGTACAGGCGCCGCGGGTGATTTCGGGTGTCTCAATCCTCCGGTTAAGGGGAATAATCCGTCCCTCCGGGGTTTGGTTGTAGGCCAGCGCCGCGAGCGTGCGCAGCGCTTCCTTCTGGACACGTTCGCCCATGGCCCTAGGCAAGTGAGCGCCGTCGAGGAAGCGGCCAGATGCTCGCGCAGGCGCGCGCCGACGTCGGCATCGTCGTCAGCCGCAGCAATGCCGGCGGCGTGCAGGCGGTGCAGTGGTCGCTGCCGCTGCCGTCCGCAGGCGCCTCGCTCGCCGCCACCGCCGTCGCCGCTGCTACTCTCGCCACGCCAGCGCACGCGCACGGCGGATTCTTCCTCGGGCTCAACTTCGGCATTCCATTCGCCGCGCAAGACCCATACCGGTCATTGATCCCGACGGACCAGAACCAACCCCGGTTATTGCATGCGTCTCGATGCCGATGGGCTCGGCGTCTGCTCCGCCGGCGAGATATTGAATGTGACCCAGCCGTTCCAGCCGGCGGGCCGGTTCTGGTTGCCGAATTCCCAGTAGCTTTTGAAATTGAGATAACCTTGAAGCTCATTGGTCAGGGGAATGATGTATCCGAGCTGCGGCCCCGCGCCCACCACCGCCGACTTGAAGCAGCCCACGTGGTTGCCGGCGCCGGTGTCGCAACCGACCTCCTGGTAGACGTAGCCGACGGCACCGACAAGAACGTGTTTCGTTACGAATTGCGACGCGCCCCAATCGAAATGCATGTCGACGCCGTTCTGATACTGGGTCGATTGATTGCTGAAATTGTAGGTGAAGCCGAGCACGCCCGAGAACTCGTGCCCGGTCTGCGGATCGAGATAGGTGTAGCCGGCGCCGGCGTCGATCGCGCTGTGCCCGATGCCGATATTCGACAACCGCGTGGAGTCATAGGCTCCAACCGGTATGCCGCCGGTGATGTAGGTCATGTAATTGTGAACGCCGTTGTTCCAGCGCAGCGAGGCTAGCGGCAAGACGTCTCCGAAGCCGGTGACCGAGTCGCTGATAGTGTCGAAGCGCGAGAATGGGACTGTGCCCAGCGGCGTCGCCAACGCGCCTGTAATTGAGCCTGCTAAGGAGGTGTCACTGCGGCCATATGCTCCAAGGGCACCCACGGTAAGCTGCCCTCCAAACACCGGCGTGGCGAAGGTGTATTCCGGCAGGAGAAATTCGAGATCGGCTCTCGCTTGAAGGCTTGCGTTCACGCTCCCCGCGAGGTTGGCGGAAATTCTACCGGTCCGGAACTCGAGCGCTTTGGCAACATCGGCTCCCTCGGAGACGCTGGTGTGATAATAGATCGAGGT
>DATFQX010000417.1:0-3083 GCA_035263865.1 Xanthobacteraceae bacterium | reverse complement strand
TGCCGCGACGTGGCTGCACCGGCTGCGACGAGAGTCGAGGAGAAGAGGACGGCTCTCAAGCCGCGTCTGGCGTCCTGCCACGCGTAACGATCAGATTGAGTTCGCTGTCCTTGTTAGACATTTGATAATCGGTGACGCCATTTGCCCTACTTTCCGCAGGTGGGGGATGGAATTTCCGCTAATTTTTTCTCCGTTGCCTGCAATCGCTTAGGGCTCACTCCGAAGTCTCCGCATCAATTAGACGTTCGGTTTCTTTCTCCCAAGCTCGCATGAGTTTCCTCGCCTGCCGATAGTTCGCAATGGCAAGTCGCAGAAGTGCGGCCTGCTCGAGTGAGACCATGCGACTGACGAGCTTTCCACCTTTCATGTGTGCCCACTGATAGTACGGGCCGTGCCGGGCGGCCGGATCATGGGAACAGCGGCAACCCGGCTTGCCGCAGATCATCATACGGCGCTGAAGGGTCCCCGAACAGAGATGGTCCATGGCGTTGAGCGTCGCGCGAATGTCGGCGATGCGCTTGCGCGCCTGCATGAGGATATCTTCTCGTCCGCCTGGCATGACTCTTGACTTTCTATGTCTATCCTTAATATTAAGGAAAGATCGTTGGGCACGCAAGCAAAATGATTCGCCCTACCCTGCTGATCGAGCGCCTCGGCCCGCTGCCCATCATCAATCATTTCATTGCGCGCATGGGACTGGACGACGCGTTTGCCAGGCACGTCCCCTCAGACGCGCGTTGTGTCGTCCCTCACGCTCGCGCGCTGGGCGTGCTGCTGCGCTCGATCATCGTCGAGCGGGAGCCGATCTACCGCCAGCAGGAGACTGTAAATGGCTTTGCCGCCGGTATGTTCGGCATCGCAGCCGAGGAGATGGAGCACCTCGGTGATGATCGGCTAGGGCGTGCCCTCGATCATTTGTTCGATGCCGATCGTGCCGCCTTGCTCACCGATGTGGTCTTGGCGGTCGGCCAGGCCTTCGCCTTGAAGTTCGATGAGTTCCATAACGACAGCACCACCGTCAGCTTCTGCGGCGCCTACCGTAGCGCCTGGGGCCGCAAGATCCGCGGGCGCACCGCGCCCGCAATCACCTACGGCCACTCCAAGGCCCACCGCCCCGATCTCAAGCAGCTCCTATTCATTCTCACCATGGCGGCTGACGGCAATATTCCCGTCGCGTTCCGCTGCAGCGACGGCAACACCTCCGACTCGCGCACCCACATCGAGACCTGGAACACGCTCCGCGCCGTAGCGGGGAGGGCAGACTTCCTCTATGTCGCCGATTCCAAGCTGTGTTCGCGTGAGAACATGGACCATATCGATCGCGCCGGCGGGCGCTTCATCACTGTTCTCCCGCGCTCTCGTTCGGAAGACGAACAGTTCCGCAAATGGATCCAAACCAACACGCCCGATTGGACCCTGGTATGGGACCGTCCTCATCCCCGCTATGCCGATGGGCCGCGCGACCGCTGGTTTGTCTTTCGCGCGCCATTGCCGTCGGGGGAAGGCTGGACCCTCGTCTGGGTCTGGAGCACGCTACTCACCCTGCGCCAGCAGGCCAGACGTGAGAGGAACATGGCAGCAGCCAGCGAAGACCTCTCCGATTTGCGTGAGCGGCTCGCTGGGCCAAGGACGAGGCTGCGGCGCGCCGCCGATATCGATTTTCAGGTCAAGACTATCCTCGAGAAGCACCACGTCGCACGCTACCTCAAGGTCGAGCGCGTTGTGCGTGAAGACCACATCTATAAGCAAGCACGGCGGGGCCGACCAGGGCCCTCGACGATTTATCGCAAGATCACCAAGCCACGCTTCGACATCGAATGGACGATCGACCAAAACGCCATCGCCTATGACCACAAGAGCGACGGCATGTATCCGCTGATCACCAACGATCGCAACCTATCACCCGCGCAGGTCCTTGAGGCTCACAAGGGTCAGCCCATGATCGAGAAGCGCTTCGAGCAGATCAAAACCGTGCACGAGATTGCCCCCGTGATGCTGAAGAACGAGGGACGCATCGAAGCCCTATTCACACTCTACTTCCTCGGTCTCCTCGTTCAGGCCCTGATCGAGCGCGAGGTGCGCCTTGCCATGAAACGGGAGAAAATTGACGAGCTGCCGCTCTACCCCGAGCAGCGCGACTGCGCGCGCCCGACCACGGAACAGATCCTGCGCCTCTTTAGCCTCGCCGAGCGGCACCGCCTCTTGCACGACGGCAAGCCCGTGCAAAGCTTCGACGTCCAGTTCACCGAGCTGCAGCGCCAGGTTCTCGCGCTCCTTGGCGTCTCAGAAGATGCTTTTCGGCTGCCGAAATAGGCGGAAATTCACGCCAAATTGGGTCCCCGACATGCGGAAAGTAGGTTCAGTGTCCATAACCGGCGGTTTACCGGTGATGAAGACAATGATCGCCCTCATGATTTGCTGCGGCCTGTTTGCGGCGGAGGCGTCCGGCGCTGGCGAGTCAATCCGTCTGGTCCTCGACATAGGACACCATACGGCTCCCATCGCAGCGCTCGCCTTTTCGCCGGACAGCAAGCAGCTCGTCTCGGCCTCAGAGGACAAGACCATCCGGGTCTGGGATCTGGCGTCGCGCCAGACGTTGCGCGTCATCCGCGGTGAAACCGGGCCGGCTGATTTCGGCAAATTCGGCGCAATGGCTGTGGCGCCGGATGGCAGACTGCTGGCGGCAGCGGTGCGCCCGGTGGCCCCAGACAAGGGCCCCGTCATCCGCCTTTACGATTTTGCGAGCGGGACACAAATTGGGCTGCTCGAAGGTCATGATGGGGGCATTTATAGCCTCGCCTTTTCGTCAGACGGCCGACATCTGATTTCCGGCGGCAGCGATCACACCGCCATCATCTGGGATGCAGACGCGCGTAAAGCTGTGCATGTGCTGAAAGAGCACCGCGGTGCCGTTTCCGCAGCAGGCTTCACCCCCGATGGCTTGCGCGCTATTACCGCGTCGCAGGATCACAGCCTGCGGCTATGGCGGGTTGCTGACGGTGCGCTCCTGCGCGAGATGACTGGCCACACAGATGAGGTGGTCAGTATGGCCATCGCGGCAGATGGAAGAATTGCCTCGCAGG
>DATFQX010000416.1:0-4582 GCA_035263865.1 Xanthobacteraceae bacterium | reverse complement strand
AGAATAATTCGGTCCAAGTGATCGATGTCTTTGTTGATGAGCTTGATCTGGCGGAGCTGGGATTTGACGGAGTTGCTCCCGAGGTAACTGGCCGGCCCGCGTACCATCCATCGGTCCTGCTGAAGCTCTATATCTACGGCTGATCCTGATTCTCGCTCGATGGCGACGAGCGGCCGAGGGTCAGGTGTCGTCGGCTACAATGTTCAGGTCGCCGTCGATACCGAACACCATCTGATTATCGCGCATGAGGTGAGCAACGTCGGGAGTGACCGGGCACATCTGCGACATCAGCGCGCAATTTTTGCTGTGATGCACAGCGACGTTCTTCCACAGCGGCGTGCTAATGTGCGGCCTAAGCCTGAGAAGGGGCGCCCATGAGGCGACGCGAGTTCATGGCGGTTCTGGGCGGCGCGGCAGCCACGTGGCCGCTCGCGGCGCGCGCGCAGCAGGCGGCGATGCCGGTGATTGGGTTCCTGAACCCGGCATC
Source organism: Xanthobacteraceae bacterium (assembly GCA_035263865.1). GTDB lineage: Bacteria > Pseudomonadota > Alphaproteobacteria > Rhizobiales > Xanthobacteraceae > VAZQ01. The sequence goes on along the minus strand of DATFQX010000416.1, from coordinate 4,095 downwards.
GCCTGACGCATTCGCGGACCGTCTGCGCGCGTTTTGTCAGGGCCTCAAAGACAGCGGCTATGTCGAGGGCGAGAACGTGGCGATCGCATACCGCTGGGCCGAGGGTCAACTCGATCGGCTACCGGCGTTAGCGGCCGATTTGGTTCGCCGACAGGTCGCCGTAATCGCCAGCGTAAGTAGCCATTCGACGTTCGCGGCCAAGGCGGCAACCACGTCAATCCCCATTATCTTTTCCCTCGCCAAAGACCCGGTGAGGCTTGGTCTCATCGCCTGCAAGCGACTTCTGTGCGGCACGCTACATTTTCTCTTGCCAGGCGGGGGCCATCCACACATGAATCGGCGCGAGTTCATCACGCTTCTCGGCGGCGCTGCGGCCGCGTGGCCGCTCGCGGCGCGCGCGCAGCAGGGCGAGCGGATGCAGCGCATCGGCGTGCTCATGAACACGACCAGTGCGGACCAACAGGCTAACCTCCAAGTATTCTTAAAGGGGCTGCAGCAATTGGGTTGGATCGAAGGCCAGAACATGCGGATCGAGACCCGGTGGGCCGAAGGCGATGCCCGCGCGATTCGCAGATACGCGGGAGAACTGGTGGCACTAGCGCCGGATGTCATCCTGGCGACCGGCACTGCGGCGATGGGACCGTTGCTGCAGGCTACGCGCACCATACCAATTGTGTTCAACTCTGTTGCCGACCCGGTCGGCGCTGGCTTCGTCAAGAGTATGGCGCGGCCGGGCGGCAACACCACCGGCTTTATCCAGTTCGAATACTCCTTGAGCGGGAAATGGCCGGAACTGCTCAAGCAAATTGCTCCGAGCCTCACGCGAGTGGCGGTCCTTCGAGATGCTGCAATAACGTCGGGGATCGGCCAATTCGCTGTAATCCAGTCTGTCGCGCCGTCGCTCAGAATGGAGGTGAGCGCAATCAACGTGCGCGATCCAGCGGAAATCGAGGGCGATATCGCGGACTTCGCCCGCATGTCGAACGGCGGTCTGATCTTGACGGCCAGTGCGTTATCGGCTGCTCATGGCGAATTGATCATCGCGCTTGCGGCCCAGCACAAATTGCCCGCGGTCTACTACCGGCGCGGCTTCGTCGCTGATGGTGGCCTAATTTCCTACGGGTATGATCTAGCCGATCAGTACCGGCGTGCAGCTGGTTATGTCGATCGCATCCTCAGGGGAGCGAAGCCCGCCGACCTGCCGGTGCAGGCGCCGACCAAGTACGAGCTGGTCATCAATCTCAAAACCGCCAAGGCGCTCGGCCTCGACGTGCCAGATAGCCTGCTCGCCCGCGCCGACGAGGTGATCGAGTGAGGCGGCGCGAGTTCATCGTGCGGTTCTGTTAGGATTGATAGGCTCGATCCTTGGCTGGGCCAGGCCGACGGGAAGGGGCGACCAGTGACCATGCCGACGAGGTGATCTTGGCTCGCAAAGGGGCAAAGAGCCGAACACGCATTACCGGTCTTCGTTCGAAGACAACGAAGGCGAGAACCCGCGTTGATCCCATTCGCAGCTCCAACGCCGAGCTGCAAAAGAAACTCGCCGAGGCGCTGGAGCAGCAGGCGGCAACCTCCGAGGTGTTGCAAGTCATCAGCAGTTCGCCGGGCGAGCTTGAGCCGGTGTTCCAGGCCATGCTGGCGAACGCGACACGCCTCTGCGAGGCTAAATTCGGACTTCTGTACCGAATCGAGGGTAACTCCGCCCGGATTATTTCGAAGCTCGGCATACCTCAGGCATTTGCGGAGTACCTAAAGCGAGGACCTCACCGGCCACCGTTGAATCGGGTGAGCCCGTTAACTCCAATGGGACGTGTCATCCAATCCCGGCAGTTAGTCCATCTTGCCGACTATCGTACAGATCAAAGCTATCTTGACCGCGACCCAATAACAGTTGCCGCCATTGAACTCGCCGGCATCCGGACATTACTCGTGGTGCCGATGATCAAGAACCACGCCCTGATGGGTGCGATCATTATTTTTCGTCAGGAGGTACGGCCGTTCAGCGACAAACAGATCGAGCTGCTCCAGAACTTCGCCGCGCACGCCGTCATTGCCATTGAGAATACCCGCCTGCTTAACGAGCTGCGCGATTCCCTGCAGCAGCAGACGGCTACCGCCGACATGCTGAAGGTCATCAGCCGCTCGACCTTCGATTTACAGGCTGTGCTGAAAACGCTTGTCGAATCCGCGGCGCAGCTTTGCCACGCATATGACTCCGCCATTTGGGGTCCGGACGGCACCCGGCTCCTCCTCGTGGCCCATCACGGTCCGATCCCTGCGGAGACCCTCCCCCTGATCCGCGGGACAGTCGCTGGTCGATCGGTTCTCGATGGGCGGGCTTTCCATATTGCTGACCTGCCGACGGAAGTTGCCGAATTTCCCGAGAGCAGCGAAAACGCACGACGTTGGGGCTTCCGTTCGATACTTTGCGTGCCTTTGATGCGAGAAGGTGTCTCGATTGGCACGATCGCACTCCGCCGCAGAGAGGCCCAGCTCTTCACGGAGCGACAGGTTGCTTTGCTCCAGACCTTTGCCGATCAGGCCGTGATCGCCATCGAGAACGCGCGGCTGTTCAACGAGTTGCGCGAATCGCTTCAGCAGCAGACAGCCACCGCCGAGGTGCTCAAAGTCATTAGCCGCTCGAGTTTCGATCTCCAAGCGGTACTCGATACATTGACGGTATCGGCGGCGCGACATTGCGAGGCGCAAATGGCCGCGATTATGCGCCAGAAGGACGCGGGCTCGTATTACTACGCGACGAGCTATGGCATCGGCGCCGACTCCAATAAGTACTTGAAGAGCGTCGCGATTAAAGCAGGCCGAGGGACTGTGGTGGGGCGAGCCTTGCTCGAAGGCCGGATTGTCCAAGTCCCCGATGTTTTGGCTGATCCGGAATACACCTGGAGTGAGGCCCAGGAAAAAACTGGCTTTCGCTCCGTGCTCGCGGTTCCGCTGCTCCGCGAAGCATACCCGATCGGCGCGCTCGTGCTGGCGCGTTCAGTCCCACGGCCGTTTACCGACAAGCAGGTCGAGGTGATCACCACGTTCGCCGATCAGGCCGTGATCGCGATCGAGAACGTACGGCTGTTCGACGACATCCAGGACAAGAGTCGGCAGCTTGCGGAGGCGAGCCAGCGCAAGTCGCTGTTCGTCGCCAGCATGAGCCACGAGTTGCGCACGCCGCTCAATGCCATCATCGGCTTGACTGAGATGATGGTCAAAAACGCGGCCCGCTTCGGCACAGAAAAGGCGCAGGAGCCGCTGCAGCGCGTGAACCGCGCTGCTACTCATCTTCTTGGCCTCATCAACCAGGTGCTCGACCTGGCGAAGATCGAGGCCGGGAAGCTGGAGCTCAACCCACAGATCGTGCGGCTAAAGCCGTTGATCAACGACGTCATCTCCACCACCGGACAGCTTGCCGAGCAGAACAAGAACCGCCTCGTCGTTGACGCCCAAGACAACCTCGGCACCCTCACCGTCGACCCCATGCGGCTGCGCCAGATACTGCTCAACCTGTTGAGCAATGCCTTTAAGTTCACCAAGGAGGGCGAGGTCACGCTGAGGGCGCGCAGGGTGACAGACGGACGCGACTGGATCGAGCTTGCCGTGGCCGACACCGGGATCGGCATGACAGCGGAGCAGCAGGCCAAGTTGTTCGAGGAGTTCGCCCAGGCCGATGCCACGACTGCACAGCGTTTCGGGGGCACAGGACTCGGCCTTGCCATCACCCGCAAGCTCGCGCGCCTGATGGGCGGCGATGTAACTGTGACGAGCGAGCCGGGCAAAGGTTCGATGTTTACGGTGCGGCTGCCGGGGGGCGCGAACACATAAACGCGCCAGAGAGGGAGGTTCAAAATGAAACTTCCCCGCCGAAAATTTCTGCATCTGGCCGCTGGCGCTGCCGCGCTGTCAGCCGCGACGCGCATCGCGCGGGCGCAAGTCTATCCAACGCGGCCGGTGCGCATCATCGTCGGATTTGCTGCTGGCAGCTCACCGGACACTACCGCGCGCCTCGTGGGTCAAGCGCTTTCAACCCGGCTTGGCCAGCAATTCATCGTCGAAAATCGACCAGGCGCGGGCACCAATATTGCGACC
>DATFQX010000415.1:0-3799 GCA_035263865.1 Xanthobacteraceae bacterium | reverse complement strand
TGGCCAAAAATTGAAACTGCAGCAAGAACAGGCGGTTATCCCGCCGGAAAGTAAGAAGGGCAAAATTCGCGGCGGTCAGGGCGATCGCGCTCTGGTGAGGATCAATTCGGGCAGAGCTGGGATGGCCTGGCTGCCTGGGACGGCTAGCCGCGCCCCGAGATAGTCCCAGAAGTTGATGCCCAATTTAAAGCAGGTTTTTGCCAGGCCGAGGAAACTGTCGCGGTTATGAACTGCCGTTCATAACCGCGATTATGCGCTGTACACAAATATGCTGAGTCTTCGACGGCTCGGGGGAATATCTCCGTTGTTCTTCAATACTTCGACTTGAGCGATGCCCGTATAGCGCTGAACATAATTTTGGGTCTTCACTCGGTGCTGCGATTGCATCGAGAGGACACAGACATGCCACAACCAGGCGCGAAGCGGCGCCGCATGGATCCGGGATCTCTGCGGACCTTTGTAGTTGAATTCACAGACCATCTTGCTGCGCTGGGTCACACAAACCTGACAGTGGGAAGTTACGAGGACGCCGCTCGCCACTTTGCTGAATGGCTAGCGGGTTCTGATATTGCTCTTGCTGACGTTGATGACAAGGCCGTCACGTGTTTTGCCAGGCATCGATGCAAATGTACTGGCAATCGCCGGCATCGCCATGTCTCGGCGAAGTATGTCCGTCGTGTGTGCCGATTTGTCCGCTACCTGGCTCAGCGCGGCGTCGCGAAGATGAACATACCGAGTCCCGCAAAGGTTGTTAACGTGCGAGTTGCCGAGTTCGAGGATTTCTTAAGGCAGCATCGAGGAATCTCCGAGCGAACGATTGACCGACACGGCCGCATGGTAATGAAGTTGCTTCCCGACCTTGGCGATGATCCTGGGACCTACGACGCAAAGCTAATTAGACGGGCGATCGTGACAGAAGCAGGAAGACGCTCTCGTCCCTACGTCAAGACGATGATGACAGCACTCCGAGGCTATCTGCGATTCTTGGCAGCCAACGGTGCGTGCCGCCCAGGGCTCGATCGGGCCGTGCCAGCTGTCCCGCAATGGCGGTTGTCTGCGTTGCCTCGATATCTCGCTGCCGCGGATGTTGAGCGCCTGATCGCGTCGTGTGATCTGTCAAAGACCCACGGCATTCGCGACAAGGCCATTCTGCTTCTCCTCGCGCGTCTTGGTCTGCGGGCTGGCGACATCCTTGACATGCGTCTCGATGACATTGGCTGGAATGAGGGAACACTCCGAGTTCGAGGCAAAGGACGGCGGGAAGTTCAACTGCCGCTGCCGCAGGACGTTGGTGACGCTTTGCTCGATTACTTAAAAAAGGCTCGGCCGCTTGTCGACTACGACAGAATATTCTTGCGGTCGCCGGCGCCTTACCGACCTTTCGCCGGCCCTAGCGCCATCTCTGGCGTCGTGCGGTTTGCCTTGACGCGGGCCGGGATAACCGATCCGCCGTCTCGGGGCGCCAATCTGCTTCGGCATTCAGCGGCGACAGCAATGTTACGGGGTGGCGCCACCCTCGACGCCATCGGAAGCCTTCTGCGGCATCGGTCGCCCGATACGACCGCCCATTACGCCAAGGTTGATATCGCAAAGCTACTTCAAATTGCGCAACCCTGGCCGGGAGACGTGTCATGCTGAATCAGGACCTGACACGATATGTGGACCTCCACCGCTCTATGGGCTTCAAGTTTTACACCCAGCATTCGTTGCTCAGGAACTTCGTTTGCTTCGCTGAGGCGAACGGCGACGAGTTCGTGCGCGTTGGCCGCGTGCTCGAATGGGCGGTACGCGCAACGTCACCGCCTCAGCGCTGCAATCGCCTCCGCATGGTGCGGCGCTTCGCCCAGGTGATGCAGGCCGAAGATCCGCGTCACGAAGTGCCGGCCGCCGATGCCCTGGGGCAGAAAACGTTCAAGCGTCGAATTGCCTACATCTATCAACCGAATGAGATCGTTCAGTTGATGCGTGCCGCAGCCCAGCTACCGCCGTTAGGTTCAATCAGGCCGCTGATGTATTCGACGCTCTTCGGCCTTCTCGCCGTGGCCGGCATGCGGATCTCCGAAGCCCTCGCCCTCCGATTGGAGGACGTGACCGACGACGGATTGATCGTTCGGCAGACCAAATTCCGGAAGAGCCGCCTGCTACCCCTTCACGATACAACCCGACGAGCCCTGAATGAGTATCTATCTGTTCGCTTGCGGCTTGGGACCTTGGATCATGCGCTACTTGTCTCCACATCGGGCAAAGCTCCTGCCTACGACACCGTGGCCGTGACTTTTCGAAGTCTAGCCAGGTCCATTGGTCTGAGAGGCAAGCCCGGCCAGCTAGAACCCCGCATCCATGATCTTCGCCATACCATGGCCGTCAGATCCCTGGAGCAATGTCCGCACGACCGCCATGCGGTGGCGCGCCATGTCATTGCCTTAAGCACCTATCTAGGCCACGCACATGTCACGGATACATATTGGTACCTGCAGGCGACGCCGATCTTGATGCGGCAAATTGCCGACGCGGGTGAGGCACTGCACCAGGGAGCGTAACGCATGACAACGCTTGCTCCATACCTCACGACTTTCCTTCGCGAACACCTCCCGCACGAGCGTAAGGCCAGCCCTCACACTTGCGCGGCCTACGCCTATAGTTTCCAACTTCTGCTCTGCTTCGCAGCGGCCCGGCTGAAGGTCAAACCCTCGCTATTGGGAATTGAACAACTCGACGCGCCGCTGATCCTGACGTTCCTCAAGCATATCGAGAACGAACGACGCAACTCGGCACGAACCCGCAACGCTCGACTGGCGGCCGTCAATTCATTCTTTCGTTTCCTGGAATATCGGCTACCTTCATGTCTCGATCAGTCGCGTCAAATCCACGCGATTCCAATGAAGAAGGTCGACGAAGCGCTCGTTAGCTTCTTGACGCGCGAGGAGATGCAAGCACTCCTAAATGCGCCCGATCCTCACACAACATCCGGTACTCGAGACAGGGCGATGCTGTATCTGGCTTTCGCTGCAGGCCTACGCGTCTCCGAGCTGACCAGCTTGCGACTAGATCAGCTCGACGATCAGGATTGCTCCAGTATCCACGTCATGGGCAAGGGACGGCGGGAACGCGTTCTCCCTCTCTGGAAGGAGACAGCAAAAGCCCTGAAGGCTTGGCTCGCGATCCGCCGACGGGATGGTGACCCCGAGCTGTTCCTCAATGCGGCCGGCCGCGCGATGACCCGCTCTGGATTCGCGTACATCCTGGCTAAACACGCGGCTGCGGCAAAGGCGGAGCAGCCGTCTATTACTAAAAAGCGCGTCACGCCCCATGTGCTTCGACGGACTTGCGCAATGCACACACTTCGAGCGACACGAGACGTCCGCAAGGTCTCGCTTTGGCTCGGTCACGCCAACCTTCAGAGCACCGAGATCTACTTGCGCGCTGACCCCACAGAGAAACTTGAGGCGCTTACAGCGATCACGCCGCTGACTTTGCCGCGAGGCCGCTTTAGCGCCCCCGATAAGCTCATTGCGATGCTGAATGACGTTCGGCGCCCCAATAACTATGCTGACTGAGACGTGCCGCTCCATCGCACGCAACGCGCCTTCGCCGCCGCGGACTCAGCATATTTGTGTACAGCGCATAATCGCGGCAGTCACGACCGGTGTCACTGCGAGTGCCACCGCTAACCTTTCGCCTTGTCACTTGAGCGCGAACGTCATTTTCCGATCCATTGGTGTGGAGCGGAATCTCGGGACGCTCGAGCACCATGAGCAATTCGGACTTCTTTTTGTGCAGCCTAACGAGCAGACGGTCG
>DATFQX010000414.1:0-2955 GCA_035263865.1 Xanthobacteraceae bacterium | reverse complement strand
CGATCTCTTTGAGCAGTTCTAGCCATTTGCCGGCCATCATCGGTTCGATAGTGATGAACCCAGTGACGTTACCACCGGGGTGCGCCAGGGTTGCGACAAAGCCGCTGCCGACCGGATCGGTAACAGTCGCGAAGATTATGGAGATGGTGCGCGACTGTTGCAGCATCGACGTTGTGGCGGATGTGCCTTGCGTAAGGATGAGGTCGGGCTGCAGCGTGACGAGCTCCTTCGCATATCGTCGCATCAACTCCAGGTCCGCGTCGCCCAGCGATATTCGATGCGAACATTGCGGCCGTCCGCCCACTCCCGCCAAAGTAGGCGAAAAACTCGTCACCTATAATTTCGGCACTGGCACACGAGGATTTGCCGCGCCAGAGGACTGCTCGGTGGCTGTCTGCCTATTTCCTGGTACCGAATTGGCATTCGAGACGCCCGTCAAGTATCAAACACCCCTTATGTTTCGTGCCAACACCGGCCACACCGTTGCGATCTTTCGGCAGATCCACAAGAGCGCGGCTCACACCCATCATGACGCGCTCGAGTTTCCCGATGGCGAGATCATGCTGCTGACGCGGCTCTGTGAAGGACAGAAGGCAACTGTCCTAACGCTTTTCCACGCAGCCTAAGACCGCTGGCGAGGCGGAAGCGCAAGACACATTCGTCGTCGGGTAAAACGGTATGAGCATCTGGCGAAGCTAATCGCAAAGGAATCCGGCGCGCCTGCCAAGCTGCCCAACCACGCAGTTCGAACTCCCGGTCCCATCGCCGGTGCCGGCCTGCCCGGCCTGATCTTTGCTGGTGGTGGCCTTCTCGGCTGGTGGCGACGGCGGCAGAAGATCGCCTGAACACGCTAATTGATGTGGTGTGGTATGGGGCCTTACAGGCCCCATAATCTTTTCTTTTCGGCCTGACCATTCCTGGTGCAGGCCCGGCCACCTGCGCGCAGATTGCGAAGTGTGAAGTAGCTCACATATGGCCGCTATAACCTACCGTATCGTACAGTTCGAAATCTAATAACAACAACCATTCTTTCGTTTACCAACGGGAGAGGGGTCATCATGCTTCTGCGCACCAGCGTGGCCGCATTCGCGGCAGCAATATCTCTTGGCCTTTGGTCAGGAGTGTCGAATACCGTCCTAGCTCACGACATATACAGCAATCTCCGTGATAGGGCTGGACATCTATGCTGTAGTGGACGGGACTGTAGGCCCGTGCAGGTTACAGTGCTGCCGGATGGTGATTACTATTTACCAGAAAGTGATGAGACTATTCCCGCGGAGATGGCAACACCATCGCCTGACGATCGCTTCCACCGTTGCGCCCCTAATCGAGTACCAAGTGAGTTTGATCCGTGGGGGGGGGGATCAGCTTCGCTAGTCAAAATTAAGACTAGATGCTTCTTTGCTCCAATGCACTCGTCGTAGCTCCTCGTACACTAGTCCGAACACCTCCTGACTGATCCTCGCTAATCGGATATGCTGCCATTCGGCCCTGGGAGGGGACCGAATGCAATTCGATCTGAAGCGTCGCGCGTTCATCACGCTGCTCGGCGGCGCGACGGCATGGCCGCTCGCGGCGCGCGCGCAGCAGGCCGAACGAGTGCGACGGATCGGCGTGCTGCTGCCGGCAGCTCCTGACGATGCGGAACAGCAATCCTGGCTCGGCGCGTTCCTGCAGGGGCTCGCGCAATCGGGCTGGATCACCGGACGCAATATTAGGATCGAAACGCGGTGGACCAGATTCGACCCTGAGGAAACGCGCAAATATGCGGCCGAGTTGGTGGCGCTTGCCCCGGACGTCATCCTGGCGGCCGGCAACTCAACGGTGCGACCCTTGTTGCGACTGACCCGCACAGTGCCGATCGTGTTTCCGGTCGCCGCCGATCCAGTCGCTTCCGGTCTGGTTAAAAGCTTGGCGCGGCCGGGCGGCAACGCCACCGGGTTTATGAGCTTCGAAATTGGCATCAGCGCGAAATGGCTCGAACTGCTCAAAGAGATCGCACCCGGCGTAAAGCGCGCGGCGGTCCTGCGAACGCTTACGACAGCGGACGGACCCGGCCGATTCGGCGCGATCCAGGCGGTGGCGCCGTCGCTCGGGGTCGAGTTGCGCCCGATCGATTCGGACGACGCCGGGGAGATCGAACGCGGTATAGTTGCATTCGCCAGCGAGCCGAACGGCGGCTTAATCGCAACGCCGGGCGGGAGCGTGCTCAAGCATCGGGAGTTGACCGTCGCACTTGCGGCGCGGCACCGGCTGCCGGCGGTCTATGCCTACCGCATTCATGTCATGAGCGGTGGCCTGATCTCCTACGGCCTCGACAACCTCGACCAGTACCGCCGCGCGGCCGGCTACGTCGATCGCATCCTCCGGGGGGAGAAACCCGCTGACCTGCCGGTGCAGGCGCCGACCAAATACGAGCTTGTCATCAACGCCAAAACTGCCAAGGTCCTCGGTCTCGAGGTGCCCCCGACGCTGCTCGCCCGTGCAGACGAGGTGATCGAATGAAGCGCGCGAGGCGATGTCATCATGACTCTGGCAGTGCGCGAGCGCGAATTGAACGGGCAAACACGCAAGGGGTGTAATGATATGCGAACGATGTGGTGCGTGGCCTTATTCGCTGTCGATCGATGCTTTCGTGCAGCGACTGCGCGAACTCAGCTGGATCGAGAATCGAACCGTCGCCATCGAGTATCGCTGGGCGGAGGGGCGCGAGGAGCGTTTCGCCGAAATTGCGGCCGAGTTCGTCCGGCTCAAGGTCGATGTCATTCTTACTTATGCAACCCCGTCCTCCATAGCGGCAAAGAAGGCGACGGCGGCCATTCCCATCGTGTTTGCCGCCGCTGGCGACCCGGTCGGCACGGGCCTTGTGGCTTCACTCGCGCGACCGGGCGGCAACATCACCGGCTTGTCGATCCAGCAAACCGATCTTGCCAGCAAGCGGCTTGAAATATTGCG
>DATFQX010000413.1:0-12535 GCA_035263865.1 Xanthobacteraceae bacterium | reverse complement strand
AGCCCTTCCCGGATGTGGTGGCGGCGCTCGAAGCGCTTCGCTCGAAGGGATACAAGCTGGCGATTCTCTCGAACGGCGACCCCGACATGCTCGAGGCGGCCGGACCGCACATCGGCTTTCGCTTCGATCACGTCATCTCGGTGGAGGGGGCTGGCTACTTCAAGCCGCACTGGAAGACTTATGCGACGGCGGCAGAAATTATCGGCGAAGACCCAACGAGGTTCCTGTTCGTCGCCAATCACGCCTTCGATTGCATTGGCGCCAAATCGTACGGCATGCGGACGGCCTTCGTGAATCGGCGCAAGCGGCCGTTCGGCCATACGCCGCATCAGCCCGATCTTGTTGTGGCCGATTTTGCCGAACTCGCCGCTCTCCTGGCTTGAGTCGCCTGCGCGATCCCCCGCTTGCTTTTGCAAACAGCCCTCGTCATGGTGCGCCCATGCATGATCGCATCGCTTCGGGCGAAGGCGACCCGCACGAGGTGGGCGTCGTTCGCCACGACTGGACGCGGGAAGAGGTGCGCGCGCTCTTTGCGCTTCCGTTTCCCGAATTGGTTTTTCGCGCGCAGCGCATCCATCGGCTGCACTTCGACACGACCGAGGTGCAGATGTCGACGCTCATCTCGATCAAGACGGGCGGCTGTCCGGAAGACTGCGCCTATTGTCCGCAGAGCGCCCACTACGAGACTGGCGTCAAGGCGGAGAAACTGATGCGCGTCGATGCCGTCATCGGCGAGGCGCGCGCAGCCAAAACTGCGGGAGCGAGCCGCTTCTGCATGGGCGCGGCCTGGCGCGAGCCCAAGGACCGCGATCTCGACCAGGTCTGCGAAATGGTGCGGGGCGTCAAAGCGATTGGGCTTGAGACTTGCGCCACGCTGGGCATGCTCACGCGGCAGCAGGCGCGACGCCTCAAGGCGGCTGGCCTCGACTACTACAACCACAACCTCGACACCTCGCCGGAATATTACGGCGCGATCATCACCACCCGCACTTACCAGGAGCGCCTCGACACGCTCGCTCGCGTGCGCGAGGCCGGCATTCGCGTCTGCTGCGGCGGCATCGTCGGCATGGGCGAGAGCGCCGAGGATCGTATCGGCATGATTGCGACGCTCGCGAGCCTCCCCGCGCATCCCGAAAGCGTACCGATCAACATGCTGGTGAAGGTCGAGGGAACGCCGCTGGCGCACGGCGAGGTGATCGATTCCATCGATTTTGTGCGCACGATTGCGGCGGCCCGCATTACCATGCCGAAATCCGTGGTGCGCCTCTCGGCCGGGCGCGAGGACATGAGCGTGGAGGCGCAGGCGCTGTGCTTTCTCGCCGGCGCCAATTCGATTTTTTATGGGCCGAAGCTTCTCACCACGCCCAATCCCGAACGTGACCGAGACTTGCACCTGCTGGGCAAGCTCGGTCTCGTGCCGATGGGGCAGGGAGGGCCCGCGCGCACCGCTAAACCGCTCTAGTTGCGGCGTCGGTTAGTTGCGCAGCTGTGCCGGCTTTGGCTCCTCCGCTCGCAGCGCGGGCAACAAGTGACGCGGCAGATAGAAGGCGTTCGCAATGACCGTCGGAATGACCGCGCTCGCAATGACGGCGGCAACCAGTGCCGAGTATTGGCCCTGATCGATGATGCCGCGCGACAACCCGAAAAGGGCCGAGATCGTACCAAATGTCAGTCCCGTCGACATCAACAGCGTGGTGTACATCGCCTCCTTGTTGGGCGCCTTATAGACCTTGGTGACGGGATAGACACCGACGATCTTGCTGAACACTTTCAGCACGAGCATGAAAATGAAAGCGGCGGGAGCCGCCACGAGCTCGGGCACGGAGACGAAAGAGCCGGCGCGGATGAAGTAGAACGGGGTGAGGAGGCCGAAGGTCAGCGTCCGCAAGCGGCGGATCAGCGCGTGATGTCCCCGCCAGTACCATTCCGATGATGTAGGCCGGAAGTACCGGCTCGCTGTCGGCCCAGGTCGCGAGCGCCCCCAACCCGAATAGGCACCCTAGAAGGTATTTCGTCTCGAGCTCCGAGGGACGGCTGCCGTAGCGGCGGAAGAAGCGCGGTGTGAGCCAAGGCAGCAGCGCGAAAGCGACAATCCCGGCCGCGACGAAGACCACCGTCTTCGTCGTAAACGGCGCGAAGATGAGGCCGAGCGCAACGACGGTGCCGAGGTCGGTGACGAAGCAGGCGGCGAGCACCGTCTTGCCGTAATCCGTGACGTTGAAGCCGAACTCGAGCATAACGGCATAGACAACCGCGACCGAGGTCGTGGACATCGCCACACCGGCAAGCCAGCTTGGCATCACCTCCCAGCCGAGCAGGTAGTGCGCGCCCGCCGCGCAGCCGAGAAACGGAAACAGAAAGCTCGCGAGGCCGACGGCGGCTGCTTCCTTCCACTTGAGCCTGAACACGACCGGATCGAGCTCAGCGCCGGCCAGGAAGGTGAGCACGATCGCGCCGATGCCGGCGAGGAACTTGACCCAGCCCTCATCAGTCCCAAGTACTGCGGACCCGACGAAGGCGCTTAAGATCAATTGCGCGACGATCCCGACCACGATCTCGCACAGCGCCGTTGATACGCGCAGCCAGATCGAGAACAGGCCCGCGATCAAGGCGAGACTCAGCCACAACGTCGCAAGTGCCCACACGCTAGTCATGCTCGTCCCTTGCTTTTCGCCTCCTGGTCAGTGAACCAGGAGGCAATAAAAAAACCCGCCTGCGGCGGGTTACGGACTCCCACCGCTTCTTCAGCGGTAGGAGTCATCGGCCATTGCAGGCGGTTTCGGGGGACTCCACCCCCATCGCTGCCGACGCTAACGGGAGGTCACTCGGCCGTCAATGCAGTGCCGCCGCGGCGCGCGGCATCAGCGCGCCGCGATGACGAATGACCTGGGCTGCCAGGCGATGCGCAGCGGCGGCGGCGTCCGCGGGTGCCTTGCCGGACAGGCGCGCGGCGATATAGGACGCATTGAAGCTGTCGCCCGCCGCGGTGGCGTCGACCGGCACCACCACCTCCGGGACGGGGATGAATTCGCTCTTCCCGCCGCTCGCCACAAGCGCGCTGTTCGGCCCGTTCTTGACCACGATCTCGCCGACGCCGAAGGCTTGCAGCCGCGCGACCGTCGCCTCCGGGCTCGGGTCGCCCCACAACACTGCTTCGTCGTCATAGGCGGGCAGCGCGATGTCGATTCGCTTCAGCGCCTCCATGAAAACCGTGCGCGCGCGCGATAAGTCTCCGCGCCAGCCGCGCGGGCGAAAGTTTCCGTCGAAGGCGACCTTCACGCCCTGCTGCCGCACCATCTCGATCAGCGCGAGGAAGCGGCCGATCCCGATGTTGGAGTAGAGCGAGAGCGTGATGCCGGAAAAATAGACGAGCTTTGCTTTGCTCACGCCTTCGGCAACGCGGCCCCAGTCCGGCAGCTCGAACAACTCCCGCACAGGCGCTTCTAGCCGCCAATCGTGGCGGTGGCGCGTACCGGCGGCATCGCTGTCCACCAACGCGAGGCCAGGCAGGCGGCCTCGCACGCGCAGCACGAGATCGCAGGCGATGCCCTCGGCAGCCGCGAGCGCGAGGATCGCTTCAGAATACGGATCCTCGCCGAGCGCCGTCGCAAAGGCGGCATCGATGCCGGCGCGGGCGAGATAGACCGCCACGTTGAAAGTGTCGCCCGCGCAGCCGATGCCGAAGCGGCCGTCGCCGCCGCGCACGAGTTCGACGATGGCCTCCCCGACCGCGACGACGCGGTCTCTCTGCTCGCTCATGGCCGCCGCAGCATAGCTGTCCCGGAGTGCAAGCGAAATCCGCAGGAAGGAATGCGCTCCGCCCGGTAGCCACGCGCTCCGCGCGACACTGCCCAGCCAGCATGGACTGGACGGCCGCGGATGTTACATTATAACATTTGTGTCAAATCGACTTGCCCGACGATGCCAACGCGCGTTCCACACCCGCACCACGACCACCGCCCCGGCGAGGGCCATCCGCCGGCCGCGATTTCGCCGTCAATCCTGCGGATGTCGGTTCTCGAGCGGCTGGCGATTGCCGCCGCGCTGATTGCGCTCGTATGGGGCGCGGTCGTCTGGGCCATGAAGGTGTGAGCGATGACCGCCGCGCTGCGATTCCGCAATCTCACGCTCGGCTACGACCGCCATCCGGCCGTGCATCACCTCGATGGGGCGATCGCGGCGGGCGCGCTGGTCGCGGTCGTTGGTCCCAACGGAGCCGGCAAATCGACGCTGTTCAAGGGAATCGTCGGCGTCATCAAACCGCTCGCGGGCCGCATCGAGCGCGGCGATCCCAACCCGCAGAACATCGCTTACCTTCCGCAGGCGGCCGAGATCGACCGCACTTTCCCGATCAACGTCTACGACATGGTGGCGATGGGGCTCTGGCGGCGCGCCGGATCCTTCGGTGGCATCGATCGCGCGGCGCGTGCCTCGATCGAGCAGGCAATCGACGCCGTGGGGCTCTCCGGTTTCGAGGCTCGCGCCATCGCCACCCTCTCTGGCGGCCAGATGCAGCGGATGCTGTTCGCGCGCCTGTTGCTGCAGGACGCGCGCGTCATCGTGCTCGACGAGCCGTTCAACGCAGTCGATGCCAAGACCTCGGCCGACCTGTTCGATCTCGTGCGGCGCTGGCATGGCGAACGGCGTACCGTGCTCACCGCCATGCACGATATTGATTTTGTGCGGGCAAACTTTCCGGAGACGCTGCTCTTGGCGCGCGAGCCCGTCGCTTGGGGCCGCACCGCGAGCGTGCTCACGCCGGAAAACCTGCTCGCCGCGCGCCGGATGTGCGAGGCCTTCGATCAACAAGCCGAGCTCTGCCCCGACGAGCAAGTCCCGACATTACCCCCGAGCAGCGACGTCGTAGGCGCCGGCAATCGTCCGTGAGCGCTCACGACATAGATCTCGAGCGAAGCAGTACTCGGAAGGAGAGAGGCGCAGGTGTCGACGGTCAACCAAATCTTTATCGCGCCCTTCTCCGAATTCGAGTTCATGCGCCGGGCGTTGGCCGGCGCGCTGGCGCTGGCGCTCGGCGCCTGCCCGATCGGCGTCTTCCTGATGCTGCGCCGCATGTCCCTCGTCGGCGACGCGATGGCGCACGCTATCCTGCCCGGCGCCGCGGTCGGCTTTCTGCTTTCCGGCCTCAACCTCTTCGCCATGACTGCGGGCGGTCTCATCGCCGGCTTCGTGGTCGCCTTGTTGACGGGCTTGGTTGCGCGCACCACCGAACTCAAGGAGGACGCCGCTCTCGCGACCTTCTATCTGCTGTCGCTCGCCGTCGGCGTCACCATCATCTCGCTGAAGGGGACCAACATCGACCTCTTGCACGTGCTGTTCGGCAACGTGCTCGCGCTCGACGATCAGACCCTTTTGATGATCGCCGGCAACGCCACCGTCACCTTGATCGTGCTTGCCTTGATCTACCGGCCGCTGGTCATCGAATGCGTCGATCCCGGCTTCATGCGCGCGGTCAGCCGGGCCGGCGGTCCTGCGCACCTCGCTTTCCTGGTGCTCGTGGTGCTCAATCTGGTGAGCGGATTTTATGCGCTCGGCACCCTGCTCGCCGTCGGCATCATGATGCTGCCGGCGGCGATCGGCCGCTTCTGGGCACGCGACATCACGCTCATTATCGTCATCGCAACGACGAGCGGCGCCGTTTCCGGCTATGCCGGCTTGCTGATCTCGTTCCATGTCGGCGTCGCCTCCGGTCCCGCCATCATCTTGGTCGCCGGCGTACTCTATCTGACCTCTCTGCTGTTCGGTCGCGTCGGCGGTTTGGTGCGCCAGGCTTTCCCGGGCCGGCACCTCGAAGCATGAAAGGAGGGACGTGGTGTTCACTCGACGATACGTGCTTACCGCCGTTGCCGCCCTCATGCTTGCCGTTCCCGCGCACGCACAGGACCGCCTTCGCGTGGTTGCGAGTTTCTCGATCCTCGGCGATTTCGTGAAGAACGTCGGCGGCGACCGCGTCGCGGTCGAGAGTTTGGTCGACCCCAACGGCAATGCCCATGTCTATACGCCCTCGCCCAGCGACGCCAAGAAGGTTGCCGATGCCAAGCTCGTGTTCGTGAACGGGCTCGGGTTCGAGGGTTGGCTCGAACGGCTGGTTAAGGCGTCCGGCACCAAAGCGCCGGTCGTGGTCGCGACCAACGGCATCAAGCCGCTTGAGCGCTCCGGCGGCCATGATCACGACCATGAACGGGCGGATCCGCACGCCTGGCAGTCGGTCGCCAACGCGAAGGTGTACGTGGCCAACATCCGCGACGCGCTGATCGCCGCCGACCCCGCCGGCAAGGAGGCTTACGCCGCCAATGCGGCAGCCTACCTCGCCAAGCTCGACGCGCTCAAGCGCGAGGTGCGCGAGGTGATCGCGAAAATCCGCGCCGATCGCCGCCGCGTCATCACCAGCCACAACGCCTTCGGCTATTTCCAGGATGCCTATGGCGTGAATTTCACCGCGCCACAGGGCGTATCCACCGAGGCCGAGGCATCCGCCAAGGACATCGCCGCCATCATCAGCCAGATTAAGAAGCAGAAGGTCGCCGCAGTGTTTTTGGAAAACGTCACCGACCCGCGTCAAATGCAACAGATTGCGCACGAAACCGGGGCCAAGATCGGCGGCATGCTCTATTCCGATGCACTGACCGACGCCAATGGCGACGCTCCCACCTATATCGACCTGATCCGGCACAACCTGCGGCAGCTCGCCTCGGCGTTGGGGAGCTGAGCCCGCGCAGGCGGCGTAGGGTGGGCAACGGCGCTTTGCCGTTGCCCACGCGGTCGTCGGGCAACGCAAAGCGGACTTTGCCTGCCAGGTCCATCGCGTGGGCAAAGGCGCGCACGCGAATGCATTTCGGCGAATAAAGGTCTGCGCCTTCGCCCACCCTACGTGCTGGTCAGGCGCGGGTCGCACCGCGCATGACCTTTTTTGCAAAGGTCCTTATGAAAAGCTGCATTGGCCAGCTCAGGTCAAGCATCGAGCGGCACGATGGCATCCGCCAGCGGATGCATATATACGGTGGCCAAACGGAGTTCGCGCGGATGCCCGATAAGCTCCCCGTCACAGTGCTCACCGGCTATCTCGGCGCCGGCAAGACCACGTTGCTCAACCGTATCCTCTCTGAGCCGCACGGGCACAAATACGCTGTCATCGTCAACGAATTCGGTGAGGTGGGCATCGACAACGACCTCATCGTCGGCGCTGACGAAGAAATCTTCGAGATGAACAACGGTTGCGTCTGCTGCACGGTGCGCGGTGATCTCGTGCGCATCATCGACGGGCTGATGCGCAGGAAGGGTAAATTCGACGCCATCATCCTCGAGACCACGGGGCTTGCCGACCCCGCGCCAGTGGCACAGACCTTCTTCATCGACGACAATATCGGCCGCAAAGCCAAGCTCGACGCGGTAGTGGCGGTAGCCGACGCCAAATGGCTCAAGGACCGGCTCAAAGACGCACCTGAGGCGAAGAACCAGATTGCGTTCGCCGACATCATCCTGCTCAACAAGACGGATTTGGTCGCGTCCGACGAGCTTGGCGAGTTGGAAGCGCGTATCCGCGGCATCAATCCCTATGCCAAGCTGCACAAGACGCAGCGTTGCAACATTGCGCTGCCGGAGGTGCTAGGTCGCAATGCATTCGATCTCGACCGCATTCTGGACATTGAACCGGAATTTCTCGCCGACGCCACTCACCATCATCAGGATCATGATCATCATCATGAGCATGAAGACGGTCATCATCACCACCATGGCGGCGGCTTGAAGCATTATCACGACGAGGAGATGCAATCGGTCTCGCTAAAAACCGTCGACCCGATCGACCCGGACAAGTTTTTTCCCTGGGTGCAGGACCTTGTCCAAAAGGAGGGGCCGAACATTCTGCGCTGCAAGGGCATCTTGTCCTTCAAGGACGACGACGAGCGCTTCGTGTTCCAGGGCGTGCACATGATTCTCGACGGCGACCATCAACGTCCCTGGCAGCCGGGCGAGAAGCGCGAAAGCCGCATCATCTTCATTGGCCGCAACCTGCCCGAAGCAAAGATCAGGGAAGGTTTTGCCGCCTGCGTGGCGTGAGCGCGCCTGTCGTGTCCCGGCCAGCGCCGGGACACGAGTGAGATGTTGCCGCAATGACCGACACTCGCGCCGATATCCCGTCCGTGGTCGCGCGCACGCGGCCGCTCGCGGCCGGCGCGCCGGTTGTGGCCGCGCATTTTTTGCAGGAGACGGCGGTGTTCGTGCTCGGCGAGGAGGCGCTCCTCTTGCTGCCGCGCGCTGATGAGGCGCGTCGTCCCACGGTCCACGCCGGCGCGGTGCTCTCCTCGGCCGCCAACGCTACACGCGTCGTCACCGGGGGCGATGACGGCAACGTGGTGGCGACTGACGCGGAGGGAAAGAGCACCACGGTTGCCACCGATACCGGGCGCCGGTGGATCGACCACGTGGCGGTCGGCCCCTCCGGCGCCCTCGCCTGGTCAGCGGGGAAAGATGCGTTCGTGCGCGCCAGCGCAGGCGCTGCGCGCACGCTCGCGCTGCCCTCGACGGTCGGCGGTTTGGCCTTCGCGCCGAAGGGCCTGCGCCTTGCTATTGCCCATTACAACGGGCTCACGCTCTGGTTCCCCAACGCGCTGACCGAGCCGGAACGACTGGCTTGGAAGGGCTCCCATCTCGGTGCGCTGGTGAGCCCAGACGGGCGCTTCGTGATCACCTCCATGCAGGAGCCGGCGTTGCACGGCTGGCGACTCGCCGATCGCAAGGACATGCGCATGTCGGGTTACAGCGCGCGCGTGCGCTCGCTCGATTTTTCCGTCGGCGGCAAATGGCTCGCGACCTCGGGATCGCGTGAGCTCATCCTGTGGCCGTTCCAAGGCAAGGACGGTCCCATGGGCAAGACGCCGCGCGTGCTCGCGCCGGCGGAGGTCCAAGCCGAGGTCGTCGCCAGCCACCCGAAGCAGGACGTGGTCGCTGTCGGCTATGCCGATGGCCTCGTGCTCTTGGTGCGGATCGAGGATGGTGCCGAGATTCTGGCGCGCAAGGGAACGGGCGCGCCGATCGCTGCGCTCGCCTGGAGCGCGAGCGGCACGGCGCTCGCCTTCGGCGCCGAGGACGGCGAGGCTGGCGTGATCGATCTTGGGTGACGCTAGATCGCGTTTGAATTGATTCAGCCGTCACATATCTCTCGCTGCGTTACCCGCGGGCTTGACCCTGGCGGTCCATCCTTCTTCGCAAAATTTTTGCAAAGCGATGGATTGCCGTGTCAAGCCCGGCAATGACGAGCAATGTTGGGCTACTTCTTCTGCGGCGCGCTGCCGGCGCGCGGCGCCGCACGCGAGGGTGAGCTGAGCGCGTTATCGGGCAGCCGG
Source organism: Xanthobacteraceae bacterium (assembly GCA_035263865.1). Lineage (GTDB taxonomy): Bacteria > Pseudomonadota > Alphaproteobacteria > Rhizobiales > Xanthobacteraceae > VAZQ01. The sequence goes on along the minus strand of DATFQX010000413.1, from coordinate 3,173 downwards.
TTCCAGACTTGGCTACGGCCGAACAGTGAAATGCCGAGATAGCCGCGCACCTCGAGCTTCTGACCATCGGGACTGAGGCGCATGAGCGCGCGATAAACCTTGCCATCGCGCGGATCCATGATCGTCCCGTTCTCATAGGAAGGGCCGTTGCGTTGCATTCCCCTGATCAGCGTCAGACCCTGCACCGGACGGCCCTTGTCCGCACCTTGGCACTGGTCGCAGACCCAGTTTGGGTCCTCGCCCGGCTTAAAGAAGATCTTGACGATCTTGCCCTCGTAGACCCCGTTGCGCTCCTCGATCCTGAACCAGCTCTCGGGCTGACCGCTGTTCTCGTCCACTTGTTCCCATAAGCCCGTAGCCGTCGGGTCGGCGGCGCAAACGGGGAATGCCGCGGCGGCGACGATGAGAATAGCACCCACGAGGATTGGTCTTGACGCTCCCATCACAACACCTGCGCTCTGTTCGTGCTTCGTCTGCCTCATGATCCCATCTGGATTGCTCCTCGATTGGGCGAGACTGTGGTCATTTCACCCGCGATTTGGGGCCGCAAGCGCTGTTATTGGCAGCCGGATCGCGGGTGACCTAATTCACCAGGACGTTGCTGAACTGCCAGGCGTCGCTGGTGTCGAGCGTCTCCGGAAACAGTTCGTTGCGGCCGACGAGTGGTGTCCAATCGGTATAGCAGCCGATCACTGGACCGAGATAAGGCCGCTGCAAGTCGAGGCAGCGGCGGAAATCCATTTCATCGACCTCGACGATGCCGCGCTCAGGGTTCTCCAGCATCCAGACGATGCCGGCGAGGACCGCCGACGTCACCTGCAGGCCGGTTGCGTTCTGGTAGGGGGCAAGGCGCCGCGTCTCCTCGATCGAGAGCTGCGATCCGTACCAGTAGGCGTTCTTGGCATGCCCATAGAGCAACACGCCGAGTTCGTCGATGCCATCGACGATGTCGTCCTCGGAGAGGATGTGCCAGGTCTGCTGCGGCTTCCACTGCGCGCCCGCGAGCTCGTGCAGCGATAAGACCGCGTCGTCGCACGGGTGATAGGCATAGTGGCAGGTCGGGCGATAGATCACCTTGCGGCCTTCTCTCAGCGTGAAGTAGTCGGCGATCGAGATAGACTCGTTGTGGGTGACCAAGAAGCCGTGCTGGGCTTGCGCCGTGGGCGTCCACGAGCGCACGCGCGTGGCGGAGCCCGGGCGCGTGAGGTAGATCGCGGCATCGCAGCCGAAAGTGTGTCGAAATGCGCCTGCCGGCATTGTTTTTTCGTGCGTGCCCCAGCCGAGCTCGGAGGGCTGGAGGCCTTCGGCGAGGAAGCCCTCGACCGACCAGGTATTCACGAATTTTCCCCGCGGCTTGGGATCGCGCGCGCGCTGCGTGTCGCGCTCCGCGATGTGGATGCCCTTGACACCGGCGCGCTGCATCAGCCGCGCCCAGTCCTCGCGCGTCGCCGGCTCGACGAAGTCGAGCTTGAGCTCGCCGCAAATGTCGATCAGCGCCTGCTTTACCATCCACGAAACCATGCCGGGATTGGCGCCGCAGCAGCTCACGGCGGTGACGCCGCCGGGGCGCCGCCGCCGCAGATCGAGCACCCCCTCCCGCAGCGCGTAGTTCGAGCGCTCCGAGATCGAGCGCTCGCGATTGGTGTAGAGGCCCGGCCAGGGCTCGACCACCGTGTCGATGTAGAAAGCGTCGAGATCCTTGCAGAACTCCATCAGGTCGACTGAGGAGGTATCGACCGAGAGGTTGACGATCATGCCGCGGCCCGGCCCTGTGGTCAGCAGTGGGGTGAGGATGTCTCGATAGTTCTCCTTCGTCAGCCCGCGATGGATGAACCGGATTTGCCGCTCGTCGAGCAGGCGGCGATCGCTGTCGTCCGGAGCGATGACGACGAACTTCGCGCGGTCGAACGCGATGTGCCGTTCAATCAGCGGCAAGGTGCCCTTGCCGATGGAGCCGAAGCCGATCATCACGATCGGCCCGTCGAAACGGGCGTGGAGCGGCCCGCCGTCGGTCGAGGGGATGGTAGCGTTCACTTCGGTTCTCCTGAGCAAGAGGTCACATGGGATCACGCGGCGTGCGGCGTGAGACTATTGTCGCTGATGGTCAAACGCGCAACCAGGGTTGCAAGATCGGGCCGTCGCTCGAGCGGACTTCGGGCCGCGATCAGCCCACGGGCGCCATCGAGCGCCCCGGCCTTGAGCTCGCGCCCAAGCAGCCGATGCGCCTCGTAGGGCCCGGGCAGCCACAATGCGCCGGTCTTCTCGCTGGAGAAGCCGAACCGGGCGTAATAGGACGCGTCGCCAACCAGTAGCACGGCCCCGTGGCCGCGACGTGTGGCCTCCCGCAGCGCGCGATGCACCAGTGTGGAACCGATGCCACGCCTGCGGCGGTCGGGGGCGACCGCGAGCGGCCCGAACAGCAGCGCCGGCCGGTCGGGACCGATCGATATCTGCCATAGCCGAACCGTGCCGACGATACGCCGCCCCTCGCTGGCCACGAGCGCCAGTTCGGGCAGACGCCCTTCGCGCAGGCGCTCCGACGTCTTGCTGAACCGGGCCGGCCCGTAGGCGAGGTCGAGCAGCGCGTCACGCGTCGCAGCCTCGGCCGGCCGTTCCTCACGGACGGTAACCATCTCGGACCTCCGTCCGTTTCCGCTAGATGTGGTAGGTCTTCAGCGGCGGGAAGCCGTTGAATGCCACCGACGCGTAGGTCGCGGTGTAGGCGCCGGTGCCTTCGATCAGCACCTTGTCGCCGATCTCGAGGCTGATCGGCAACGCGTAGGGCTCTCGTTCGTACATGACGTCGGCCGAGTCGCAGGTGGGTCCCGCGATCACGCACGGAGCGAGCTCGTCGCCGTCACGCGGGGTGCGGATCGGATAGCGGATCGACTCGCCCATGGTCTCGGCGAGGCCGCCGAACTTGCCGATGTCGAGATAGACCCAGCGCACGTCATCGTTCTCGTTCTTCTTAGAGACCAGCACGACCTCGGCCTCGATCACGCCAGCATTGCCGACCATGCCGCGGCCCGGCTCGATGATCGTCTCCGGGATGCGGTTGCCGAAGTGCCGTCGCAGCGCCCGGAAGATGGCCGAACCGTAAGTCTTCACGGTCGGCACGTTCTTGAGATAGCGGGTCGGGAATCCGCCGCCGAGATTGACCATAGTGAGGTTGA
>DATFQX010000412.1:0-6678 GCA_035263865.1 Xanthobacteraceae bacterium | reverse complement strand
CGTACGAGCTAAAGGCAATCAGCAGCGTGTAGCCGTCGGGCGCCGATCGCGCGGCTTGCGCGGTGCCGACATTGCCGGTCGCGCCGGCGACGTTGTCGATATAAAACTGCTTGCCGAAATGCTCGGTGAGCTTTTGCGCGGCAAGGCGCGCGAAAATGTCGGTCGAGCCGCCGGGCTGGAACGGCACGATGATGCGCACCGGCCGCGCCGGCCACGCCTGCGCCGCGGCGTTACGCGCGAGTGCCGGGAGTGCGGCGGCACCTGCCAGCAGTTGGAGAATCTTTCGGCGCGCAGCATTCATGGCGCAAGCTTAACACGCGGCGCTACCGGTACGGCATGGGAAAGGCACAGAACCGCGGGGATTCCGTCGCTACTCCTGCAAAAAACCTCGTAATTACATCCGGTTCGCCGCGGGGGCCTCTGCCCTCCTGGCCCGTTCAATTTTTACGCTACATATCGCATGTTTTCCTTGACCGCAATTTGCGGAGCGTAGTAAGAATCTTCCCAGCCTTGCTCAGTAAAGGGCGTGCTCTAGAGACGATCCTGAGGACTGAGCGAGGCGTGGCGTCCCGCGGCAGCGGCTCGCAACCGCTCGCCACGGGGGCTCGACACCTCGCCCTCGGGCACTACGCCCCGAGTGCGAGGAGCTCGCTGGCCGATCCGGACGCAAGTCCGGTGAGGGAACCGCGCGCGCCCGGCCCAAAATCGCCACGGTGAGAGCGCCGGGAGGCGGGCGTCCCACGCCGAGGGACGCAAGGCGCCTCCGCCGAGGCGCCCTGCCTGCCGCCGAGAGCAGGCCACGGGTGCCTCGCAAGCACCCGACGACCCCCGGCGCTCCGCCACCCTTCATTTCGGGTGCGCGAAGCCAAAGTTTCAAAACCCGGGCGCAAAAACGCGCCGCGGGAACGAGATGGGCTGTTTGACATCATGAGTAGGAATCTCGTCATGCGCGGGCTTGACCCGCCCATCCATCTTCTTCGCGAAAAGGTTATTGCGAAGATGGATGGATTGCCGGGTCGAGCCCGGCAATGACTTGCGGAAAGGATCCGCAAATTGGAGCGGGCGTGCGCGCGTCTCGAAGGATGAGGACGCCCCCGGCGCACCCCAGTCGCATGGCGGCGCATTTGTCTTGCGGACCATATGTGTTCGCTTCGCGCCGCGATGCTGCTGAGCATGAGGGCGGCTAGAATGGATGGCGCGAGGAAACCGCGTCATCACCGAGGAGCTTGCCATGCGCCCTTTGGCAACAAGTTGGAGCGAGCTGCGTGCGTGGAGCGCCACCCACGGCGCGGAGCTGCGGCTATGCGTGCGCAGCACGACCGCCGCGGTGCTCACCTTGGCAGCGGCGCAGCTCTTGCACCTGCCGATCGCGCTGTGGGCCGTGCTCACCGCCGTCATCCTGACCCAAATCAACGTGGGCAGATCGCTCAAGGCGTCGACCGACTATTTGCTCAGCACGCTGGGCGGCGCCGTCTACGCCGGCGCCATCGGCGCGCTCGTTCCCCATGATAACGCATTGGCGGTGTTCGCGGGGCTGGCGATCGCGGTCGCGCCGGCGGTTCTGCTCGCCGCGCTCTATCCGCGCTTTGGCGCCGCGCCGTTCACTGCGGTGATGGTCTTCTTCGGTCCCACCATCACCCACCACGGGCCCGATCGCCGCAGCCTTCGAGCGGGTGATCGAGGTCGCGGTCGGATGCGTCGTCGGCCTCCTCGTCTCGCTTTTCGTCTTGCCGGCGCGTGCGCAGGATCTCGCCATCGAAGCGGCGACGGGGATGCTTTCGCTCATCGCGCGATTTCTGCCGGAGCTGTTCGCCGGATTTACGCAAAATCTGGATCGGCCGGCGCTGTCGAATATCCAGAACAGAATCGGTGAGGCGCTTGCGCGGTTGGACAAAATCGCGCTCGAGGCCGCGCACGAGCGCATCACGCGGCTCGGCGCCGAGCCCGACCAACGGCCGCTGTTGCGCACGATGCTGCGGCTACGCCACGATCTCATCATCGTTGGGCGCGCCGCCGTTGCGCCCCTCCCCGAGACACTCCGGTCGCGGCTTGCACAACCGCTTGCGCGCGTGAGCGAGACCGCCGCCGCTTACCTGCGCGCGAGCGCCGCTACCCTTTCGGCGCGGCAGGCACCGCCCTCACTCGAGGCCGCCGAATCCGCGCTCGAGGCTTTTGCCGCCGAGCTCGCGGCGCTACGCCGCGAAGGCGTGACGCGGCAAATGTCCGACGACGAGCTGGAGCGCATTTTCGCGCTCGGCTTTGCGCTCGATCAGATGCGCCTGCATTTGCACGATCTCGCGCGCTGCGTGAGCGAGTTCGCAACCGCGCGCAGCCCCGCTCCTTCCAAGCTCGCCGCAACGTCGCAAGCCGGCTGCTCTCGCTAACTGCAGGCGAGCCTGGAGCGCTGCCACATCAGGCAATGCTTCGGGGAGCGCTTCACCGCGCGTCGAATGGCGCAAGACGACGTGAGCAACTATCGGATGCTGAGTTCTTCCCGCTAGGGCGCGTCAGCGATCACGCGGGGGGTGGCGTAGGGCGACCACGTTCGAGGACGGCGGCCGGACCACCTCATTAGCGATGCGGAAAATCTCTATGTCGTGCCCCGTCGCCGAGGCGGCCCGCGCATGCGCGACGAGATGGCGGGCACGCTGCCGCAGGAGCTCGCTTGTGGCACACAGCAATGAAATCTCGTGCTGGAGATGGCGGGTGCGCTCGAATAATTGCGCGGCGCGCTCCTGGCGCTTGCTGAGCTCGCGAATAAGGTCGGCGGGTCGGCTCCGCGACCAACTGCCGTCTCTGGCGGTTGCCGCCGGGCGGGGCACGGGCTTCGAGCCGGCCGCTTGCGCGCGAACCCTCGGCGCCACGACCTCGAGCGCGGGATGGCCGATGGCCATGCGCAAGAACTCACCTTTTTCGTCCGCCACCTGCAGAAACCACCCTGCCCATCGCCGCGGATTGCCTCCTGATTGGGCATCGGACAGCTCGCGGATAACCGCCTCCGCCTCGCTGCGCGCCTGTGACCGGCTGGCCAATTGAACGCCTTCCTCGTCCGGCACGAGGCGATCGCCGAAGGCAAGGTGAAAGAAATAGTGCGGCATCAACCCTGCTCCCGTCAGCCAATAAGCGCGGTGGCTTGCATTTGTTCCGTGTCGGCGGCGGGCGGACTCGCCATATTATCCTGAGTCGTCGATCGGGCAGACGCCGATACGGACAAGGCTATCATGAGCCTGCGCTTGCTCGATAGAGGTAACTGAGAGCACGGTGGCGCACGGCGCTTGTGACCATGAAGTTGCGTATGGGGAGGGAGTGATGGGTGGCAAGTACTCTGCGGAATGGTGGCAAAAGATTCTGGACGTCAATGGGGAGAGTCCAGCACGACACGATCCTTCGAGCCCGGTTCTGGATATCGTGCAGGTACGCACGAAGCAAGACCCGGCGCAATCCGACGCGGAGGCGGAGAAGGCCAGCGCGCGGCAATGAGCTGGGTGCCGCGCTCCCGGCGCTCCACGCTGCAGTCTTTTTGCGAGGTCAGCGTCGCGGAACTGACCGGGCGACAATCTTTGCCGCAGGAAACAGCCCTGCCAAATCGAGCGCTTTGATTGCGATCCCGCGTCGTCGGCCCATCTCGGGAATTGGGCCGAGGCTTGCGCGCGCGCCCATTCGCACCGATTTCACGCTTTGCAAGCGCCTGCCCGCTTTGTTAGAAGCGGATGCGCGCGAGCGTTGGTCCCCGGTAGCTCAGCGGTAGAGCAACCGGCTGTTAACCGGTTGGTCGCTGGTTCGAATCCGGCCCGGGGAGCCAAACTAAATCAGGCGCTTAAGAGCCCCACCGGCCCGAGCCCAAGAAGGCTAAAGCTGAATTTGGCAACATTCTTGGCAACAACTCGCAGATTTCGCCAGAGGTTGATCAGCCCCCGCTGAGTGGTCCAGGTGGAATGTTAGTTTAAGGTTGGCCGTTGCGCCAGCGTGGCCGGCGGAGCCGCTCGGCGTAGTGTAGCTGGCCACGCGGCGAATGCGGGCACGAACAACTCTAGTGCTGGTGGCTTGTATCCGATCGAGGCTCATCGCGAAGGTGGGAAGATAAAGGCGCACAGGTCCGGCTCTACAGCCGCCCCGGCAATGACCTCACCGATCGTTTCCCGTTGATTGTCGAGACGCTAAAGGGCCTGCGCTCGCGATCCTGCATCATCGATGGCGAGGCCGTCGCCTGTGATGAGACTCGTTGAGCGCGGTCTTGTGGAAGCGTTCACAGATGCCGTTCGTCTGCGGGCTCTTGGTCTTGGTGCGCGAGTGATCGATGTCCTCGACCGCGAGATATAGCTCGTACTCGTGCCGTTCGGGATTGCCGCAGAACTCGCTGCCGCGGTCAGTCAGCACGCGCAGCAGCTTGACATCGTGCTCCTCGAAGAACGGCAGCACACGGTCATTGAGCAGATCGGCCGCCGTGATGGGCGTCTTGCTGGTTCTCCAGATTGACGTTACGGCACATGATCCCGAGCGCCTCGCCGAGGCGTATTCCGGTGCAGCTTCCGCGAACGTCGGTTCGCCCGGTCTGGCAACTGCACCACATTCGATCTCGTCTCGTTTCTTGCGGAGGAGCTGTTCCGCGATTTCTCGCCGGCCAGTGCCAGTGCTCTCTTCAACATAGACGCCGAGATAGGTGCCCCTGATGTAATAGTATGGCGTTTTACCCGCGCGCGGCGGTCGAAGCTTGAGGGGCATGGCAACTCCTGAATCAGCAGGGCTACATCGGAATCAGTGAATAGGCGGGTACGGCCAGCGAGCCTGCCAATCGGTCGGCCGCGCAAAAAATTCTGTAGCCAGCGCCTGCTTTTGTGAAGCCGCTGGGCTACTTCATCCACGGTAAACAAGGCGATGGTCACTTGGCATCCCATAGTGCGGCTGTCGTCCGCCCAACGGCGACTGCCTCGACGACGGTGCCGGTTTGTGGCCGGCGATAGGTGGTGAAGCCGGATGGATTGTGAATAGCCGCATCTCTGCGGTGAGCGCGAGCACCTTGCGACCGTCGAGCAGCCAGACCAACCCGGTCTCGTCGTAGCGGGATAGGCGGCTATAGCTCGGGTGCGGCTTTGCTGGCGGCTGATGCAGCCCGAATAGGTCGCGAGCGGACCAACCCAGCGCCTCGGCTTGCCCGCCCCACTTGGCCAGGAATGCGCGGCCGTCCTCTACCGCTTGCTGCCAGCGGGCGATCGGGACGTGACCGGGACAGCCGGATTCAAGCGCGACAAGGGCGCGCCCAAAGGCCCCTCCAAAGCGGCTACTCTGGTCACTGACAAAACCGTCAAAACGCTCTCGTCTTGGTGCCTCGGTAGGTTTTGTCAGTTTTGGCGGTTGGCAGAGTAGACCGTGATGCCGATCGATCGTATCCAACTATTCCACCATACACCATCGCAACCACCTACTCTGTTCAACACGCGAGCCAGCACACGTGTTATGGATGTGATGGGTTTGGAGCTAGTTTTTTAGTCCAGCTTTACGAAGGCCCTCGAGAAAACGGGCACGATCAGCGGGATCCGCGTAAGGGGTATTGAGTTCCACGTGGGCGCTGGAAAGATCCGGTAGCAGCGCAAGCGCACGAGTAAGCGCTTCCTTCGCTTCGTTAATGCGTCCGAGCAATCCCAATGACACCGTCATCAGCCGCCAAGCGCCAGCATGATCGGGATGTAGCGCAGCTGTGGAGCGGCACACGGCAATAGTCTCTTCATAACGCCCAAGCGCAAAAAGGGCCATGTACCGCACGACCGGTGCATAGATCACCAGAAACGGATCGCGCGGACTTAGTCTATGCGCTTGCTCTAGAGCCCGCAGTCCGCGTTCCGGCTGGCCGCCGCAGGCCAAAGCATATCCGAGTCCTGCATGGCCGAGCGCAAAGCTGGGAGTTAGTTCCACCGATGTCGCGAGATGCTGGAGTGCGAGCTCAGGACGTCGTCGCCGAGCGTGACCAAGTCCGACCACCATGTGGCCCCAGGGCTCTTCATCATCGAGCGCTACGGCCTTTGCGCCCGCAACGAGCGCCTTATCATTGAATTCACTCAGCGGAGTGCGGGTATCCAAGTTGTACATGGTCACGTACGTCCATCCTAGCAATGCGTGGGCATGTGCGTAGTTGGGATCAAGTGCAATGGCTCGCTCCAGCAGCTCCTGCGCTCGTCTATGGTCTTGAGCGCTCATGCGCCACATGTGCGGCACCGATTGTATGACCAAATCCCATGCATCGATGCTCTTCGGCTGCTTTCTTTGGACCCGCGCCGCCTCGGCCATCAGGCCAGTTCCCTCTGGGGAACTTTAGTGGAGAATTACATTTGAAATCGAAGCCTCAACAGCCGTCCATGAGCAAGGCGGAGCTTAGGGCACAAGGTGTGCAGGCTTTAGCACAGGCCGCCAAGCCCATCACGAAGTTGCCCATGAAGATTAAACGGCAATGCGGTCACTGCGATCGATTCAACACTGTCTTGGTCCAGCCAGGTGAGGCTGTGCCGGATTTCAAATGCTCGGCCTGTGGTTACTCAAAGGCGCGGCCCTAGGGCGCCTAGAGCGCGGGCCGCCTCCCTAGCCTGCCTGCGCGCTGGTTCTTGTGTAGCGCCGGCCGAGGACCGCGCCAACGACGCTGCGTGTCAACCGCGGCCAGGCTCCTACATCATAAGCGGCGAGAGCTTG